>CAIUPE010000082.1 GCA_903900975.1 uncultured Hyphomicrobiales bacterium
ATAGGAGAAGGGTTTGGGATGTGATCGAGAGCTACCGCCCCTCAGCCGTCATTGAGAGCGAGAGCGACGCAACCCAGCTGATGGTGAACAAGATCTTGCAGCCGCATCGCTGCATTCTTTTAACAACCGCTAACTGGGTTGCTTCGCTCTCGCTCGCAATGACGGAGGATGAAATTGGTACGCCAATTGCCCTCCCCCTTGCCCTCCAATCACAATTCCTTCACCTTCATCCCATGAAAAATCTTTTGACCGACGTCCCAGGCCTGCGGGTTGGCCAAGCCGATGATGCCCATGTGGCGACCGGCGTAACCGCTATAGTGTTCGACGAGCCTGCGGTGGCATCGATCGCCGTATTAGGCGGGGCACCGGGCCTGCGCGACACCGCTTTGCTTGAACCGGAAATGACCGTTGGCGCGGTGGATGCCATTCTGCTTTCCGGTGGCTCAGCCTTCGGTCTCGATGCGGCCGGTGGAGCGATGGCAGCGTTACACGAATTGGGGCGCGGCTTTGCCGTTGGTGCCGTCCGGGTGCCCATTGTGCCGCAAGCCATTCTGTTTGATCTGCTCAATGGCGGCAACAAAGAATGGGGCCGCCAGACGCCCTACCCCGATCTCGGCTATCGGGCGGTGATGGCAGCCGGCGAGACCTTCAGCCTCGGCACTGCTGGCGCTGGCTTTGGTGCGACAACGGCGACGTTAAAAGGCGGGCTCGGCTCAGCGAGCGTGAAAACACCTTCCGGCTATACAATCGGGGCTATTGTTGCCGTTAACGCGGTTGGCAGTGCCACGATTGGCAACGGGCCGCATTTCTGGGCCGCGCCCTATGAGCAGCATGGCGAATTCGGTGGCCATGGACTGCCCGTTCTCTTCCCGCCCGACGCGCTAACGCCACGCCTTAAAGGAGGTCCGCGCGAAAATACCGTGATCGCGCTGATTGCGACCGATGCGATGCTCACCAAGGCCGAATGCAAACGGCTGGCGCTTTCCGCCCATGACGGGCTGGCCCGCGCGATCCGCCCCGCTCATACGCCGATGGATGGCGATGTTGTTTTTGCGGCATCAACGGGCAAGAAACCGCTGGCCAACGGGGTCGTCGACCTCACTGAACTTTGCATCGCAGCAGCCGATACGCTGGCCCGTGCCATTGCCCGCGGTGTTTACGAGGCCACGGCTTTGCCGTTTGAAGGGGCACTACCTGACTGGAAAAAGCAGTTTCGTTAAAACCGATCCACCCGATAAGGCGTTGGATCGGTGAACGGGGTCTCGCCGGTTACCATTTCGGCTATCAACCGGCCCGTTACGGCCGAAAGCGTCAAGCCGTGATGGGCATGGCCAAAGGCGAACCACATTCCCTTATGGCGGGGTGCCTCGCCAATAAAAGGCAACATATCCGCTGTGCAGGGCCGCGAACCCAGCCAAGGTTGCGGATCAACGCGATCCGCCAGCGGAAAGAATTTTTTAGCTTTCGGCT
The DNA here is from genome assembly GCA_903900975.1 of uncultured Hyphomicrobiales bacterium. Lineage (GTDB taxonomy): Bacteria > Pseudomonadota > Alphaproteobacteria > Rhizobiales > Beijerinckiaceae > CAIUPE01. The sequence goes on from CAIUPE010000082.1 coordinate 1,471, forward strand.
CAAGCCGTTCCAACTGGACCGGCGTTGGCGGTGCATCGCGATGGGCGAATTCGGCGCCTGTCGTCAGCCTGACGCCATTGGCCATAGGCGCGATGACATAGGAATGATCTGCATCATAGACCGTGTGGTTCAGCACGGCATTGCCCGTGGTGGTATAGTGCATGTGATAGCCGCGCTTGACACCCATCGGAAGATCATAGCCAAATTTCTTAGCAAATTCCTGCGCCCAAGGGCCTAAGGCGACCACGACGTCCCGCGCGCGAACGACGCCCGCAGCCGTGTTGACCCGCCATCCGGCGCCATCTTGTTCCAACGTATTCTCGTGACCGCGCAAAAACACCCCGCCCCGCTTTTCAAACAAGGCACGATAAGCCAGCGACAAAGCCTGTGGGTCATTGATATTAGCTGGATCCTTATAATGAACCGCGCCGATTACGCCGTCGCCGAGATTGGGCTCAAGGGCCGCCAGTTCTTGCTGGTTGAGCGTATCAATCGACATCCCGAAAGCGCGAATCTTGTCGGCATCAGCTTGCGCTTCTTTCGCCTTTTTCTCGCTACGATAGGCTTTGATCCATCCTGTACGGCGCACCAGATGCTCGGCACCGGCGGCAGCAATTAAGGTTTCGTGCTCCGACAGGCAATTTTCGATCAACGGCTTGGCGCCGATGATGGCGCGCTGATACCGCGAGGGTGCCGAATTCCACCAATAGCGTGCAAGCCATGGGGCAACCGTGAGTAATGCGTTGAAATGGTAATGTGCATCGGTACGCGCGTTGAGTGCATATTGCAGCAAATCACCGATATCGCGCGGAAACGGATAGGGCAGAAAAGACGACCGCTCGATAATGCCGGCATTACCAAAACTTGTTTGCGAGCCGGCTTCTTCGCGATCCATAAGCGTAACGCCGCGGCCTTTTTCCTGAAGTTTCAGCGCAACGCCAAGACCAACAATGCCCGCACCCAACACAATAACATCCGTCTCACGTCCAGCCATGTTCAAATCCCCAAATACTGGCTTCTTTTTGCAACGCTGCCGCGTATGACGCAACCTCGTTAGAGCTTGAACGCAGCAGAAACGGGCGTGGATCACAGCTTTGATGACATTGTGCCTTCTTGCAACGGGTGCTATCGGCAACATTCCGATCGTTTGCCGCCGCATTTTCATGACCGAATGGAGTTGAAACCATGATCCCTCGTTATAGCCGCCCCGAGATGGTTTCGATCTGGTCACCCGAGACGCGGTTTCGCATCTGGTTCGAGATTGAGGCGCATGCGTGCGACGCATTGGCGGAACTCGGCGTTATTCCGGCATCAGCCGCCAAGACGATTTGGGAAAAAGGCGGCGCGGCCAAGTTTGACGTTGAAAAGATCGATGAGATTGAGCGCGAGGTCAAGCACGACGTCATCGCCTTCCTGACGCATCTGGGCGAATTCATCGGCCCCGACGCGCGTTTTGTCCACCAGGGCATGACCTCATCGGACGTGCTTGATACGACGCTCGCCATTCAGATGAGCCGTGCTGCCGATCTGCTGCTCGCCGATATTGACGCCTTGCTCGCCGCCATCAAACGCCGCGCGTTTGAGCATAAAATGACGCCAACCATTGGCCGTTCGCACGGCATTCATGCCGAGCCGGTGACGTTTGGTTTGAAGCTGGCGACCGCTTACGCCGAATTTGTCCGCAACCGCGAGCGCCTTGTTGCTGCGCGCAAGGATATTGCGACCTGCGCGATTTCCGGCGCCGTCGGCACCTTCGCCAATATTGACCCGCGCGTGGAAGAGCATGTCGCCAACGCGCTGGGTTTGAGCATTGAGCCTGTATCGACCCAAGTGATCCCCCGCGACCGGCATGCGATGTTTTTCGCAACGCTTGGCGTGATTGCGTCCTCGATTGAGCGGCTAGCCATTGAAATCAGGCATTTACAGCGCTCGGAAGTGCTCGAGGCGGAGGAATATTTCTCGCCGGGCCAAAAGGGCTCGTCCGCTATGCCGCATAAGCGCAATCCGGTTTTGACCGAAAACCTCACCGGCCTTGCCCGCATCGTGCGCGCGGCTGTGACACCGGCGCTTGAGAACGTGGCCCTTTGGCACGAGCGGGATATTTCGCATTCCTCGGTTGAACGGATGTTTGCTCCTGACGCGACGGTGACGCTTGATTTCGCCTTGGCGCGCCTGACCAATGTGATCGATAAGCTCGTGATTTACCCCGAAAACATGCAGAAAAACCTCGACCGCCTGGGCGGCCTCGTTCACTCGCAACGGGTGATGCTGGCGCTCACGCAAAAAGGCGTCAGCCGTGAGGATTCCTATCGCCTCGTTCAGCGTAACGCGATGCCGGTGTGGCGCGGTGAAGGCGAGTTCAAAACCCTGCTTAATGCTGATAGCGAAGTGATGGCGAAACTTTCAACGGCAGAGATCGATGATCTTTTCGATCTCGGCTACCATTTCAAGCATGTGGATACGATTTTCCGCCGCGTGTTTGGCGAGGCTTAAGGTCAAGCCCGACGCTGCCGCCGCACCGTCTGCGCCTTCACATAGGATTTCAGCACGGCATTGATCCGTGTCTGATAGCCGCGTCCGCTGGATTTAAAATAGTCGAGCACGTCTTCATCAAGCCGGATGCTGACCGGCGTTTTGGTCTCGACCCGCTCGAAACGGGCGAGCTGCTCGTCGGTCAACGGCAAGGCGTCTGAATCAGACAGGGCGTCAACGAGAAGCTGCTCTTCCGTCTTGGCGTTGAGCGCTGCCCAATTGGTTTCGCCTTTCGGCAAGGGCGTTAGTGAGCCATCGGGATGTTCTTGAAACATCACGCCATCGACGAACCTGGCCCTGACGATATTCTCGTGTTTCATAGAGTATTCGCTCTTTTGCGTGGGCCCGTCGCGCGGAAATGAGGCGAATTCGCTTATCCCGCATCGTAAAAACAATATGCATCACTTGACCATCGATACCCCCGATCACCACCCATCGTTCTTCGGACAAGGAACGTCCCTTCACCGGAGATAAAATCCTAAAAAGATCAATAAAAGCAGGCCCGACATCAGCAAAGTTAAAATCATGTTTTGCAAGATTGGCGAGCCGCTTGCCTTCATCCCATTCAAACATAAAATCTTTGATCATTGTATATACAATTCGTAAGGAGATTTCAGGCCAGATCCACCCGCATTATGGCCGCAAAAACCCCCTCCCGAACTTGTCGCAAATAACAGGCATGCACGGCGATTTTTGCCGCGGGCTTGGCCTGCCTGTCATCGCCCGATAGAGTGCCTGCAAGCAAAAGGGATCAAATGAGTCATGGGCACATTAGACGGTAAAACCATCTGGATTACGGGTGCGGGCAGCGGGATTGGTGAGGCAACTGCGCATGCCATGGCCAAAGAAGGCGCGACGGTTGCTCTTACCGGTCGTCGCAAGGAGCCACTTGATGCGGTAGCCCATGCTATTGAACAATCGGGCGGCCGTGCTTTGGTTGAACCGGGCGATGTGATGGACAAGGCGATGGCACCCGCCGTTGTTGAACGCATCATCAAGGCTACAGGGCGGCTGGATATTTTGGTCAATAATGCAGGCATGAATATCGCCGCACGCAGTTTCGCGGCGTTAACGCCTGAAAATTTGGATGACGTTATTCGGGCCAATCTGAACGGTGCCTATTATTGCACGCTGGCCGTGTTACCGCAGATGCGCCAGCAGAAAGATGGTGTGTTGATCCATACGGCATCATGGGCGGGCAAATATGTGACACCGCTATCCGGTACCGCCTACACAGCGTCGAAACTCGCCGTCGTGGCCATGAGCCATAGCCTCAATATGGAAGAGTTCAAAAACGGCATCCGCTCATCGGTCATCTGCCCGCATGAAATCTCGACGCCAATTTTGAATTCACGCCCCGTGAAGGTAACCGACGAAGAACGCGCGCGGATGCTTCAAGCCGAGGATATGGCCAATCTCTATGTCTATATCGCTACTCAACCCGCCCATGTCTGCATTAATGAAGTCACCATCGCGCCGACCTGGAACCGAGCTTATCTACACGGAATTTGAGTTCACACCCCGTCGTAATCCTCGATCCGGCCGGTGCGAGGCGGCTCAACATCGGCAAGCGCTTTGCCTGTGCGTTCGACGGCTTTAAAGAGGCGGATAAAATTGCCGCTGGCGATTTTAGCAATCGCCTCATCTGACCATCCGCGCTCGACCAGCTCGGCGATCAGATAAGGGAATCGGCTGACGTCCTCCAAGCCCTCAGGCGTTGCACCGCCGAAAAAATCGGAACCGATGCCGACATGATTGAGGCCCGTACGCGATACGAAATATTCGATATGGTGGCAAAGCTGCTTCAAGGTCGCGCGGGGTTGCGGTCCCATGCGCCTTGTTTGTTCAGCAATCGCCTCGTCGTGATTGACGAGAAACGACGACTTACCGAAATTATCTTTTAACGGTCGCGCCCAATCACGCGAAGCCTGACTGATAAAATCCGGAACAAACGTGGCCATAATGACGCTTTTTTTTGCCCTAATTCGGTCTAACACATCGTCCGGCGCATTGCGGGGGTGATCGCACAGTGAAAACGCATTGTTGTGCGAGAAAAGGACAGGCGCGCGCGACAGATCAAGCACCTGGTGCATCACCCGCGGCGACGTATGCGCCAAATCAACGATGATGCCGAGGCGGTTTAATTCGAGCACAACAGCCTCGCCGAATTTCGTAAGGCCGCCATGGCGGGGGGCGTCGGTGGCACTATCAACCCAATCGAGCGTTTCATTGTGACATAAAGTCATCAGGCGTACACCCGCCGCGTGCCAGACGCGCAGGGGAGACAGGCTGTTTTCAAGCCCTACCCCACCCTCCACCGTCATAAAGCTCGCAATTTTTCCGAGCCGCTTGGCCCGGGCAATATCCAAAGCCGCTTCTCCCTTTATGAAGACATCCGGATAGGCGTCCGGTATTTGGCGGATGATATCGATCAATTCCAGCGTCATGCGCGCGGGTTGGTCAACCAGCGAGGGAACAAAGGCTGCCCAGAATTGGGCGCTGACCATGCCGGCTTTCAAACGCGGAATATCGGTATCGGATTCGGGATGAAGGCGTGAAAGGTCGTAACGTTTCACGCTTTTGACCGCCTGAGCATTAGAATGGATCACCCAAGGTAAATCATTATGGCCGTCGACCAGTGGCAGGGTGCGCAACAGATGTCGCGCGTGGTCCAAAGACGGGGTGGACGCTTCAACAGCCATGACATGCTCCTCATCATTACTCGATTGTTTATGCCGCTCCGGCGCTGAACCCACAAGGGCTTGCCCGCTATCAAAAGTGAACCGGATGAGGGTAGCTCGATATTTCGAAGATGTTTGGCATTTTTTCGATCCAGCATTGCTGCCCTGTCGTAAACCAACTAGTCAAACGCATGATGACACCCTATCTCCCGCGATAGCCCAAGCTGCGCCTACCATTCGACCGAACGGACCACGCGCCATGAACGATACGACCCTGACGACTAGCCTTGCCGCCGATCCTGCGCAGCAAACGGCGTCCAGCCCGCTGCCTCGGAAGAACCGCTCTCCGCGCCCCTTCATTCTAGGAGCACTGGCCGTGGGCTTGGTCGGCTACGCAAGTGTTTGGGGTTTTGACTGGTGGACCCATGGGCGTTTTGTCGTGGCGACCGATGACGCCTATGTCGGCGCCCCGATTTCAACGATCTCGACACGCGTTTTAGGCCACATCGTCGATGTTCCGGCCCAGCAGAACCAAGCTGTGCATGCCGGCGACCTGTTGGTGCGGATTGATGACGGTGATTATCGCCTCGCGGTTGAGAGCGCCGGCGAAAAGGTGGATACTCAGACCGCCAGTGTAGCCCGCATCGACAAGCAGATCATTCAGCAAGAAGCCGTAATCGAACAGGCCCGTGGTCAAATTGTTGGCGCCAAGGCCGATGCGATGCGCGCCGAGCTTGATTATGTCCGTGCACAAAAATTAGCCGAAGCCGATTTCAATACCCGCGCCCGGCTTGATCAGGTTTTGGCCGATCGTGACCGGACCGCCGCCGTGCTTGTCAGCGCGTCAGCCGGTTTGGCCGCTGCCGAAGCCGGCATTGAGGTGCTCAAAGCACAAAAGGTCGAAGCCGAACATTCCAAGGCAGAACTTGAAACAGCCCTTGCGAAGGCCCGTCGTGATCTTGACTTCACTCAAATTCGGGCACCGTTCAACGGCGTTGTTGGCAACCGTGCTGCGCAGCTCGGTATGTTAGTCGAACCGGGCGTAAGGCTGTTGGCACTTGTGCCGCTTGATGCCGTCTATGTCGACGCCAATTTCAAGGAAACGCAACTTGCGCGCATCAAGCCTGGCATGCGAGCGGTGGTGCATGCTGACGCCTATCCGGGACGGGTGTTTGTCGGTACGGTGACGGGCTACGCGCCCGCAACCGGTGCGCTGTTTTCGCTTCTGCCTCCTGAAAATGCGACGGGTAATTTCACCAAAATTGTCCAACGCGTGCCCGTGCGAATTGTGTTCTCGCCGGATGATTTGAAAGACGGAGCCCTTCGCCCAGGCCTTTCCGTGGTGGCCGAGGTGGATACGTCAACGCCATGAGCGACGCAGCTAAACCTGCACCTCCAGCGTGGCCACCCGCGCCGCCCGTCGTTACGACGCGACGGGTCATTGCCTTTATCGGCATGGTGTTTGGTATGTTCATGGCGATTTTGGACATCCAGATCGTCTCAGCTTCGCTCTCTGAAATTCAGGCCGGTTTGTCGGCTAGTGCCGAGGAAATCTCTTGGGTGCAGACCGCTTATCTGATCGCCGAAGTGGTCATGATCCCACTCTCTGGCTTTTTAGGCCGGATGATTTCTACGCGCTATTTGTTTGCCATCTCGGCATTTGGTTTCACGCTGATGAGCATCATGTGTGCGCAAGCCGGATCGATTGAGGAAATGATCATTTGGCGGGCGCTGCAAGGCTTTATCGGGGGCGGTATGATTCCGGCCGTGTTCTCAGCGGCGTTCTCTATTTTTCCACGCGATAAGCAGCATATTATTTCGCCGATCATTGGCTTGGTAGCAACGTTGGCACCCACCATTGGGCCAACCATTGGCGGCTATTTGACCGATCTTTTCTCCTGGCATTGGCTGTTTCTGGTCAATGTTATACCGGGCATTCTGGTTACCCTTTCGGCTTGGTTTCTGATTGATTTCGACAAACCCAATATGAGCCTGTTCAAGACCTTTGACTGGTGGGGACTGGCAGGCATGGCCGGCATGCTGGGTGGCCTCGAATATGTGCTTGAAGAAGGCCCCGCCAAAGACTGGTTTCAGGATGATCGGATCGTTACCTGCGCCATTGTTGCGCTCGTTGGTGGTATCTTGTTTTTCTTGCGTGCCTTTATGGCGAGGACACCAATTGTCGATTTAAAAGCGTTTTCGAACCGCAATTTTGCCGCCGGTTGTTTAGCCTCCTTTACCATCGGCATTGGCCTTTACGGCTTGACCTATGTTTACCCCATCTTTTTAGCCCGCGTGCGCGGCTACACCTCGCTGGAAATTGGCACGACGATGTTTTTGACAGGCGTCGCAATGTTTTTAACCGCGCCCGTTGCCGGACGGCTCAGCACGAAACTTGATCCACGCGTATTGCTCGCCATAGGCATTTTTGGATTTGCGATCGGCACCTTTTTAGCCTCAAACTTGACCAATCAATGGGGCTTTAGCGAGTTAATCTGGCCGCAAATTTTCCGTGGCGTTTCCTTGATGTTCTGCATGGTACCAATCAACAATGTGGCCCTTGGCACATTGCCGATGGACCGGCTTAAAAACGCGTCGGGCCTGTTTAACCTGACGCGTAACCTTGGCGGTGCTGTTGGGCTCGCTTTGATCAATACCGTTTTGAATGACCGCTGGGATCTGCATATGCAGCGCTTGCGTGACAGTTTGAGCTGGGGTCGCCAAGTGGCTGATGAAACACTGGCTAATATGACGCTTGGCATGGCACCTTTGGCCGACGGGGCTGCGGTGGCCGCAACTAAAAATCTCGCGGGGCTTGTCCGCCGCGAGGCGTTGGTGATGGCATTAGGCGATGTATTTTTTGCATTAACGGGCGTTTTTCTCTTGATGCTGCTGGTTTTACCCGCCATCGAGAAGGTCGGGGGACCAAAAGCTGCCGGTGGCGGCGGGCATTGAGACACAACGTCGACAGGTCGCTCAGTCTCGTATAAAAGACGCCTATGCTTGAAGGTCTCACCCCAAAAAATCCGACCCATGTAATGAAACTCGTCAGCGACGAGAAGACGGCCAGAGGCGTGGCCGACATTGTCATGGAAACATTCGACCCCAATGAGACGGCTGCGGCCGCCTTTGAAAACGAGGCGACCCTGGCTTGGGAAGTCGAAGTCTATTTCGCCGATGCGCCCAATGAGGCGAATATGCGCGAGTTGATCGCCGCCACTGTCAATGACGCGGCCGCCAAAGCGCTCACCTTCGAAACACTTGCCGAAAAAGACTGGGTAAAGGCCTCTCTGGACGGGCTTTCTATTGTCGATGCTGGCCGTTTCAAAGTGCATGGCTCGCATGACCGTGATCGTATTCCACTCAACGCTATCGGCATCGAGATTGAGGCGGCTTTGGCCTTTGGCACCGGCCACCACGGCACGACGCGTGGCTGCCTCTTAATGCTGGATGATATTTTGAAGCGGCGCAGGCCCAAGCATGTGCTGGATATCGGTACAGGCTCCGGCGTATTGGCGATTGCCGCCGCACGCGCGCTGCATGCGCCGGTGGCGTCGGGTGATATTGATCCAGTTGCCGTTGAAGCCGCCTATAGCAACGCCGTGCTCAACCGCGCGGGTGCTTATGTAAAGCCCGCAGTGGCTAAGGGCGTGCGTCATCCCGCACTTTATGCCAACAAACATTATGATTTGATTTTTGCCAATATTCTGGCGCGTCCATTGATCAAATTGGCACCGCAGATTGCGGCTGTTGCTTCCTCGGATGCGGATATCGTTTTATCCGGCCTATTGGCACATGATGTGCCGGGCGTGGTCAATGCGTATGGCATGCAAGGTTGGTATCTCGTCAAACGGCGTAACCTCGAAGGGTGGGCCGCATTATTGATGCGTCGCGTGGCTGGCCGACCGCTGACGGCGGCTTAATTCAATCCCGAACGGGCAAGGACGATGACGATGGCCGAAGCGATGTTTCAAACCTTCGACGAGAAAGCCAATCCCGCCCAAGGCGCGCCCCATGTCAAAGCGCTACGCGCTGAGCTGAAAGCCCGCGGTCTTGACGGTTTTGTTATCCCTCGGACCGATGAGCACCAAAATGAATATGTCCCCGCCTCCTCCGAGCGGTTGGCTTGGCTGACGGGCTTTCTGGGGTCTTGGGGCACGGCGATTGTGTTGGCTGATCAAGCTGCCATTTTCGTCGACGGCCGCTACACGGTACAGGTGCGCGAGCAGGTGGATATTAACGCCTTTACCCCTGAACATCTGATCGATAGCCCGCCCGAGGCATGGCTTGAGAAGCATTTGAAACCCGGCCAGAAGCTTGGCTTTGATCCGTGGTTGCATACCGCAGACGGCACCAAGCGTTTGGAAAAGGCCTGTGCAGCGGCAAAGGCAACTCTGGTAGCCGTTGAGAGTAATCCGGTCGACACCGTGTGGGCGGATCGCCCTGCCCCGCCTCTCGCGCAAGTGATGCTGCATAAGCCCGCTTATGCTGGCGAAGATGCACATGACAAATTAAAGCGCATTCAGGCCAAACTGACCGCCCAAGGCAGCGATGCGCTGGTGATTACGGACGCGCATGCCGTGGCATGGGCCTTCAATATCCGTGGCGGCGATGTTGGACACACGCCTCTGCCGCTCGGCTTTGCGATTGTGCCGCGCGAGGGCAAAGCGGAACTCTTTATGGATGGCCGCAAATTCTCCAACACCGTGCGCAGCGCCGTTTCCGATTTAGCCGAAATTGCTGATCCTGTTGCACTTGATAAGGCCTTAAGCCGGCTTGGCCAATCAGGAGCCAAGGTTAAGTTTGATGCGTCGTCTGCCTCTAGCCGCCTCGTTTCTTTGCTTGAAAATGCAGGCGGGCAAGCCGATGTCGGTGTCGATATGATTGCCTTGATGAAGGCCGTCAAAAATCAGGCCGAAATTGCAGGCTCACGTGCAGCCCATGCCCGCGATGGGGCGGCGATGACGCGCTTTCTCGCTTGGTTTGACCGTGAAGCGATCTCCGAAAAACTCACCGAGATTGATGCCACGATTGCGCTTGAAGGCTTCCGCCGTGATACTGGTGTGTTGAAGGATGTGTCCTTCCCCTCGATCGCGGGCGCTGGCCCCAATGCTGCCATTCCACATTACAAGGTTTCAACCGCTTCTAATCGCCGCATCGAGAAGGGCATTTTCCTGATCGATTCGGGCGCGCAATATGAGGACGGCACCACCGATATCACACGCACCATGGTGGTTGGGCCTGCAACGGCCGAGATGAAAGACCGCTTTACCCGCGTGTTGAAGGGCCATATCGCGATTGACACAGTGGTATTCCCGAAGGGCGTATCGGGTGCGCAGATCGACGCGTTTGCCCGCAGCCCTTTGTGGGAAGCGGGCCTTGATTTCGACCATGGCACCGGCCACGGCATTGGCTCCTACCTCTCCGTGCATGAAGGCCCGCAGCGCATCGCCAAAACCGGCGTGACGCCGCTTGAAGCGGGCATGATGCTATCGAACGAGCCGGGCTTTTACAAAGCTGGGCATTGGGGCATTCGGATCGAGAATTTGATTTTAGTCGAGAAGCGCGAGATCGAAGGCGCCGAACGCGAAATGCTGGGCTTTGAAACGCTGAGCTTCGCGCCGATTGATTTGAATTTGGTTGAGCCAAAGCTTCTGACGGCTGATGAACGGGCTTGGCTGAATGCCTATCACGCCAAAACGCGCGCGATTGTCGGCCCGCATTTAGATGCGGAAACGATGAAGTGGTTGGAGACGGCGACGCGGGAGATTTGAGCGGACCCCGTCAGGGCAAATCGGCAGGATCAAGCCAAGCAACGCCGGTTGGCTCAAAATGGCGGCCGTTGCGCGTTAACACCGTAAGCCCGTGGATCGCAGCTGTGGCTGCGATCATCAAATCGATGCGCTCTACCACGCTAGGCCGAGCTTGCTCGGCTATTTGCGGCATTGCTAAGGCAATACTCGCTGTAATGGGCAATAGCCGTTCAGCCCAATTATTGATTAAGCCGTCGCGAAATACCGCTAATTGATCAGCTCGCTGGTGCTTTGCTTCGCGGCGAAGCTTCAAAATTCCCGCTTCGATTTCAGCAAGCGTTAGCACGCTTATGAAAGATCGATCATCGACCGCACGAAGCTTAGGAATAAGGGCGCGCTCCTGCTCCATACGACGCGGATCAAACAGGGAAATAATATTGGTGTCGAGTAGATACATCTGGGCTGATCAATCGGAAAAATCAGCGCCAAGGGATCGCTGATCCGACACCCAACGCTCTTGACCGATGTCTATTGCCGCTTGGCCTAGTGCGTTTTCCATAAAGTCAATAAGGCCGTGCTTAACGGCACCTTGTCCATGCTGATACCCTAAGACTAATTCTTGTAAGCCCGTTCCAACCCGTTGCTCCGACCATTGTGGAATAAGGGCTGCCGGAATCTCAACAAACGGCTCAAGGACAAGGCGTCCCTGCTCGTCTTTCGTCATGCGATAAGAGCTGATCCCCTTTGCCGCGGCCCCGAGCGTGATGCGGCCTTTGGCATCCGGGTGGAGGATTTTGACGGGTGATTTGGATGGCATGATGGTGTCGCTCCTCTTACCGCCCCTTTTAGCAGGATGTCGGCAATAATTAAAGTGGGAAATCCCACTCGATCATTTCCCCACCCGCTCAAACCACTCATCTTCCGTAATCACCTCGACGCCATGCTTTCGGGCATCTTCGAGCTTTGATCCGGCGCCTGGTCCTGCAACCACCAGATCCGTCTTTTTCGACACTGAACCTGAAACTTTCGCCCCCAAACGCTCGGCCATCGCTTTGGCTTCTTCGCGCGTCATGCGTTCAAGCGAGCCGGTGAACACCACGGTCTTGCCTGATACCGGACTTGCAGCGGCGACCGCTTGCAGCGGCTCCGGCGTGACATGCGTCATCAGCGCATCAAGCTCTTCGAGATTATGCGTTTCGCCGAAGAAATCGACGATCGAGCCCGCTACAATCGGGCCGATGCCATCAATATCGGTGAGCTCGGCCTTGGCTGCCTCGCCATCTTCCGACGCTTTTACGGCCACTTCACGCAAGCGTTCGATGGAGCCGAAATGTCGCGCTAATTGCTTGGCGGTGGTCTCGCCGACATGGCGAATGCCGAGTGCGAAGATGAAGCGGTTGAGCGTTACGCTTTTACGTTCCGAAATCGCATCAAACAGCTTTTTGACGGAGAGCGCGCCAAAGCCCTCGCGGTCTTTCAGCTTCTTTAACGAGTGCGCATCGCGTTCCTCAAGCGTAAAAATATCGCGTGGGCGGGTGATGAGGCCATCGGCATAAAAGCCTTCGATTTGCTTATCGCCCAAGCCCTCAATGTCGAACGCATTGCGCGAGGCGAAATGTTTCAACCGCTCGGTGGCTTGCGCCGGGCAAATCAGCCCTGCTGTGCAGCGCCTTACCGCCTCGGGCTCGCCCGTCTTCGGATCTGTCTCGCGCACCGCGTGGCTGCCGCAAGCGGGGCAGAGATGCGGGAACACGTAGGGCTTGGCATCTGCCGGGCGCTTTTCCACCACCGCAGAGACGATTTGCGGGATCACATCGCCCGCGCGCTGCACGATAACGGTATCGCCGATCCGCACATCCTTGCGGGCGATTTCATCTTCATTGTGCAAGGTCGCGTTCGACACCACTACGCCACCGACGGTGACAGGGTGGAGTTTCGCCACTGGCGTCAAAGCGCCCGTTCGGCCGACTTGGATATCAATGCCGAGCAACAGGGTGCGCGCCTGCTCAGCCGGAAATTTCCGCGCCGTGGCCCAACGCGGCGAACGTGCGATAAAGCCCAAACGCTGTTGCAGAGCGAGATCATCCACCTTGTAAACAACGCCATCAATATCATAGCCGAGCGTGGGGCGGTTTTCCTCGATCAAGCGATAATGCGCGATCATGTCGGAAAGCGAAGCACAGCGCCTTGTTAGCGCGTTGGTGGGCAGGCCCATGGCGGCGAAAGCCAATACCATGCCGCTTTGCGTATCGGACGGCATAGGCCCTTCAATCTGACCCCACGCATAGGCGAAAAACTTCAAAGGCCGCGAGGCTGTAATGTTCGGATCAAGCTGGCGAAGCGAACCAGCCGCAGCATTGCGCGGATTGGCGAAGGGCGGCTTCCCCTCGGCCTCCTGCCTAGCGTTGAGCGCGAGAAAATCTTCGGTCGCCATATAGACCTCGCCGCGGATTTCGATCACGTCCGGCGCGTGGCCTTGCAATTGATGCGGAATGGAGCGGATGGTGCGCACATTGGCGGTGACATCTTCGCCCTCTTCGCCATCGCCACGGGTGGCCGCTACTTTCATCACGCCGTTTTCGTAGCGGATCGAACAGGATAAACCGTCAATCTTCGGCTCGGCGGTGAACGCCAGCTCTTGACTATCGGGCCAATCAAGAAAGCGCCGAACGCGATCAACAAACTCGCCGACTTCCTCATCCGAAAACGTATTGGCGAGCGAGAGCATCGGGACGGCGTGGCGAACCTTGCTGAATTTTTCGGAAGGTTTGGCACCCACGCGCGCAATTGTGGTTGCTTCTTTTTGCAATTCGGGAAAGGCAGCTAAAAGCGCGTCATAGCGTTGGCGAAGTGCGTCATAGGCGGCATCCGAAATGCTCGGCGCGTCTTTTTGATGATAGCGGATATCATGCGCCGCGATCTCATCCGCCAACGTGCGCCATTCGATATGCGCTTCCATCGGCAAAAGCTGATCGACCAGCCGCTTGCTCATCGCGCCGCCTCGATCAGGCGCTTTGCAGCTGCCCTTGCCTCCTCGGAGATTTCCGCACCCGACAACATGCGGGCAATTTCTTCGCGGCGATGGTCTTCGCCGATCGTGATCACGCGCGTGGTAATCCGTCCCGCTTCCCCCGCATCGCCCTTGGCAATCAGGAAGTGCGTGGAGGCTCGCGCTGCCACTTGTGGCGCATGGGTCACCGAAAGCACCTGAACCTTCTCAGCGAGCCGCGCAAGGCGTTGGCCGATGGCATCAGCGACAGCGCCGCCAACGCCCGTGTCAATTTCATCGAACACCAGCGTGGGAGCCGAGCCGCGATCGGCCAGCGAGACTTTCAACGCCAGCATAAAGCGCGAAAGCTCGCCGCCTGACGCCACCTTCATCATTGGACCGGGGCGCGTACCCGGATTGGTTTCGACCCAGAATTCGACATGATCGAAGCCATCCGGCCCGCGCGCGGCCTCATCGCGCTCCATCGAGACGATGAATCGGGCGCGCTCCAGCTTTAACGGCGGCAATTCCGCATTCACGGCCTGCTCAAGGGCTGCTGCGGCTTCATAGCGCTCCACCGACAAAGCCTGAGCGGCTTTGCGATAGGCAAGATCGGTGGCCTCGACCTCGGCTTCTAGTTTGATGAGCTTGCCTTCGCCTGCATCAATGGCGGTGACTTCCTCGGCATAGCGGGCGGCAAGGGCTGCCAGATCATCAGCCAAAACATTGTATTTGCGGGCGGCGGCACGCAGCGCGAACAGCCGCTCCTCGACGCGTTCCAATTCATAAGGGTCAAACTCGGCGGCACGCAGTGCGGCTTCGAGGGCGGAACGCGATTCTTCCAACGCCAAAATCGCGCTTTCAAGCGCTTTGACGCTTGGGCCAATCAGATCATCGGCCTCGACGCTGCGGCGAGCCAGACGGCGCTGCGCGGAGGATAGCGTCGGGATCGGCGAGGCTTGGCCTGCAACTGCTTCCAGCGCGTCTTTAATGTCAGAGGTTATCTTTTCCGCATGCATCATCTTTTGACGATGGGCGGCTAATTTTTCCTCTTCACCCGGCGACGGATTGAGGTTTGATAATTCCTCAACCGCATGGCGCAGGAAATCGGCCTCTTTGCGCGCGGCTTCCACCTTAATGCGATGGGCGGAAAGTGCATCGCGTGCCGCTTTGTGCGCCGTATAGGCCGCGCGTACGGCGGCCAATTCTGCGGTCGCACCGGAAAACACATCCAGAATGGTGCGGTGCGTTGCGGGATCGGCCAAGGCGCGGTCATCGTGCTGGCCATGAATTTCGACGAGGCTTGAACCAATCGCTTTAAGCGCTTGAACGCTGACCGCCTGATCATTGATCAAAGCACGCGTGCGGCCATCCGCCATCTGCACGCGACGCAAGATGACATCGCCTTCGGTATCAATGTCAAAATCACGCAACAGTGCATGCACGGGATGGTCGGCGGAGGGCTGGAAAACGGCGATAACCTGTCCTTGCGTCTCGCCATGGCGAACAAGCGAGCCATCGCCGCGCGCGCCGAGCGCCAAGGCAAAGGCGTCGAGCAAGATCGATTTGCCCGCGCCGGTTTCGCCCGTCAAAACGCTAAGGCCTGCCGAAAACGACAGGTCCAGCCGATCAATCAAAACGATATCGCGGATGGCTAAGTTGGTCAGCATTGTCTGGTCGGACCCGCCTGCCTCATTTCCGCTTTGCGATCAGTTGATCTTGACCGCCTTAAAGGCCTTGGAAATCCAAGAATCGTCATTCTCTTTCGGCGAAATCCCCTTGTTGACCAGCAAGGCATAAGTGTCCTTATACCATTGGCTTTCCGGGAAATTGTGACCAAGAATCGATGCGGCTGTCTCCGCCTCATTGACGACACCCAGGGCCAGATAGGCCTCGGTCAACCGCGCAAGCGCTTCCTCAATCTGGCTCGTTGTCTGGTATTGCGACACGACAACGCGGAAGCGGTTAATAGCGGCCACATAATTATGCTTTTTCAGATAATAGCGGCCAATATCCATCTCGTGACCGGCCAACTGATCGCGTAATCCGCCAATTTTGGTTTTGGCATCGGCTGCGTAATCGGATTTGGGCCAACGCTGAACAACCTCGACAAAGGCTACGAGTGCCTTCTCGGCCCGCTCTTGATCCCGGCTAACGTCCAAAACCACATCGTAATAGGAACTGGCAATCAAATATGCCGCATAGGCGGCCTCAGCGTCAGCCGGATAAAGCTGCAAAAAGCGCTTACCCGAAGCTTCAGCCTCCTCAAACTCCTTCGATGAATAATGCGAGAAAGTCTCCATCAACAGCGCCTTTTTCGACCACTGTGTGTAGGGGTAAATGCTGTTGAGGTCTTTGAACGACTTTGTCGCCTTCTCATAGTCATGGGCATCAATGGCCGCCAAGCCGTCATTATACAGCTTTTCAGCCGGAATATCGGGCTTAATCTCAGGCTTATAGACTTCGCCCTTGTCAAAGGGGTTCATGGAGTCACACGCGGCCAATGGCGCAATAGCAAGCGCTACCAACAACGGACCAACCATCCGAAAGCGAAACTGAGACCGGTAAGACGATATTGGGGTCATGGAGCAGAACAATCCTCTGGCAATCAACTTAAAACCGGCCACACTCGGCCCGATAGATTTGCTTGAGGTTCATAAACCAATCGCTAACGAACCGCTACTGCGCAGTTCTTTCTTCTTAAAAAGAAATACTTAAAGCCGGTCGGCAGAAAATGCGAGTGCGGCAACACGGGGGCGGGTTTCCCCCATAGCTGAGGATCCAACGCGCTCTTCGACGATCTCAAAAGCCGTTCTATCCGCAAAAAGCGCATGCAGAACCGAAACATTCATCCGGTGACCGCCATAGAACGAGCGGAAGTGACCGAGGATCGGATAACCGGCAAGCGACAAGTCACCTACCGCATCCAGCATTTTATGGCGAATAAATTCATCACGGTAGCGCAATCCGTCAGTGTTCACTATCGAATCACCGTCAATCGCGACCGTGTTATCCAGCGAAGCACCAAGCGCGAAGCCCGCTTTGCGCAACATATCAACGTCTTTCATAAACCCGAATGTACGCGCATGCTGCAACTCGTCTCTAAAACTTGCAGGCGTGATATCCAGCGTCTTTTTCTGCCGCCCGATCAATGCTGTCTTAAACTCTATTTCGACCGTCATGCGGAAACCGCGGGCAAACGGAAGCAATTCGGAAAATTTTTCACCGTGCTCGACGCGAACGGGCTTCAAAACCTTGACGAAACGGCGGGGTGCATCTTGCCGCACAAGCCCGACGCGATCAAAAACAGCGATGAACGGCGCCGAACTGCCATCCATAATCGGAACCTCGGGTCCATCGATCTCAACCAGAAGATTATCAATGCCGGACGCATAAAGGGCCGCCATGAGGTGCTCAATGGTCGAAACCGACCCTGACTCCACATCCCCAATGATGGTGCATAATTCTGATGCGGTCACCGAATCATGGCGCGAAGCGATCAACCGCTCACGGCCATCGGCCAGATTTTTACGCAGAAATTGAATACCATGATGGGCTGGAGCCGGATGAAAAACCAACGTCACCGGCTGATTCGAATGCACACCGCGGCCTGAAATTTCTGCCCGCTTGGCCAACGTTGTTTGTTTTGATCCCGCCATCTCGCTCTCAGCCTGTTCCCGCCGCGCTACGCCAGAACCCTTACGCACTCATCACAACTCTTGTGCTCTGTTTAGACGTCCGATGGCTTAACTTCAAATCACGGTTTCTTACCGTTTGTTACAATTCAACTCTTTATTGAAACGCATTAAAAAGTCTTTAATATCAAAAACTTGGCCCGAACCTATCCGGTCCGGGCCAAGTTGATGTTACACAAATTGTCAGGCGTTGAATTTAGTTCGATTGACGACGCAGGAAGGCTGGAATTTCCATCTGGTCATCTTCGAACATCCGCGGCTGTGGGGCGGCTGCAGGCTGAGCATACTGAGCCGCTGGCTGATAACGCGGCTGTTCTGGCTGCGCGGCCGGTGCCTGAGCGTAGCTCGTTGGCTCAACCGCCACCTGACGAGGCATTTGCGGCGCTTCGCCTTCCACCCGACGACCAAAGCCTGCGGTCGTCAAACGTTCCATCAAGGACTTCTTTTGGCGCTCAATCGGTTGAGCCGAAGGCGCGCCAGCATTGAGGCTTGCATCAATGGTGCGCTGGGCAATTGGCGGCAACTCGTCAATGCTTGGCATACGAACAGGACGGACGGGACGCTCGGATTCAGGGGGAACGAAGCCCTGATGCATCGCATGATCGTCATATGCGGCCTCGGCGCGCGGCGCTGCAACGGGAGCAGGTGCCGCCATCACTGGACGAGGAGCTGCTTGACGGATCGCGATATCGGGAGCGACCTGGATGCTGCGCGGTTGGAAGGCCTGAGGCGCTGGTGCAGCCTGTTGCGTTTCAGCTAGCGGAGCCTGAAGCTCTGCGGTCGGGCGAGCAAAGGCCGTGCCTATTTCGGTACGGATACGGTCGGCCATGTCGCGGATGCGAGGATCAACAGCCAGTGCATTCGCCTTCGCTTCCTCGTTCTGACGGACCATTTCGGCGTGATCGATACCGGTAGCAACTACCGAGACACGAACAATGCCATCAAGCGCATCATCACGGGTCGCGCCGAAGATGACGTTCGCATCCGGATCAACTTCTTCGCGGATGCGCGTTGCGGCTTCATCAACCTCGTAAAGGGTGAGATCAGATCCGCCGGTGATCGAGATCAACAGACCACGTGCACCGCTCATGTTCACATCGTCGAGCAATGGATTGGCGATAGCTGCCTCTGCAGCGCGTAAGGCACGCTTCTCGCCGGTGGCTTCGCCCGTGCCCATCATCGCCTTGCCCATTTCGCGCATCACGGCGCGAACGTCAGCGAAATCGAGATTGATGAGGCCTTCCTTGACCATCAAATCGGTGATGCAAGCAACACCCGAGTAGAGCACCCGATCTGCCATTGCGAAGGCATCGGCAAACGTCGTCTGCTCGTTGGCCACGCGGAAGAGGTTTTGGTTCGGAATGACGATCAGCGTATCGACGGCCTTTTGCAGCTCAGCGATGCCCTGCTCAGCGAGGCGCATGCGACGTGTGCCTTCGAACTGAAATGGCTTGGTGACCACGCCAACCGTGAGGATACCCATGTCACGCGCAGCGCGGGCAATCACTGGCGCTGCACCCGTACCGGTACCACCACCCATGCCAGCGGTGACGAACACCATATGAGCACCGGCAAGCTGATCACGAATCTCGTCGATGACTTCTTCAGCAGCTGCACGGCCGACTTCCGGCTGCGAACCCGCGCCAAGACCTTCGGTCACTTGCATGCCCATCTGGATGACCCGATGCGCCTTGGAGCCCGTCAGCGCCTGCGCGTCTGTATTGCCAACCACGAACTCGCACCCCTGAAGTCCGATTTCGATCATGTTGTTGACGGCATTACCGCCCGCACCACCAACACCGAATACCGTAATTCTTGGCTTCAATTCCCGGATGTCGGGTGCAGAAAGATTGATCGTCATCGTCTTTGCCTCTTCAATTGCGACGCCCGGCCGCGCCTTCGTTACTTATTAAGACTAGCCGGCCGCCGCGCCGACACGTCGCATCTCAAAAACTGTCTTTGAACCACCGGCCCATTCGTGAAAAATAACCGTCAGTTCCAGTACCAAGCGCCATCCCGGAATAGCGCGGCTCGAAATGTTCGAGCCCCGCAACCTGCGGATACACCAGCAATCCAACCGGCACAGCGAAGGCGGGCCCCTTCACTGCATCGGGCAATCCCTGAACGCCAAGCGGACGACCAATCCGTACTTGCTTTGAAACCACGATTCGGCAGAGTTCGGTAAGCCCAGTTAACTCCGCACCACCGCCGGTAAGGACGATTCTTCGCCCCGCCGCCTCCGAAAAGCCCGAATTTTTCAGTCGGTCGCGCACAAGCTCCAAAATTTCTTCGACTCTTGGGCGAATGATGCGGACCAATTGCGACTTCGGAATATGACTAACGCGATCGCCATTGACCTCATCGACCGACGCAACCGCAACGGTCTCCCGATCATCCGACGGGCTTGCCAGTGTCGATCCATAGAGCGTCTTAAGCCGCTCAGCGTGGTTGATTCCAGTAGACAGCCCGCGGGCAATATCCATCGTGATGTGGTTACCGCCGACCGCGATTGAGTCCGCATGCACGAGGGCACCATTGGAAAACACGCCCACGCTGGTGGTACCGCCACCGAGATCGACAACAGCCACGCCCATTTCGGCTTCATCATCAACAAGCACCGAAAGGCCGCTTGCATAAGGACTAGCCACCACGGCCTCGACACCGATATGGCATCGCTCAATCGCCAACATCAAATTGCGGATGGCATATTCATCACTGGTAAGAACATGCATATCGACACCAAGCCGTTGGCCGATCATCCCATGCGGATCACGCACATGGCGCGTCTCGTCGATCGAGAAGCCGGTTGGCAGGGAATGAAGAACGCTTCGGCCTTGTTCGGCACCTGTGAAACTCATCGCTTCGAATACACGTCGCACATCGCTCTCGACGACGCTTTGACCGCGCAAGATAACGTCGGCGTTGAATGACCCAGACTTCAACCGGCCGCCGGACATGTTCACGATGACCGACTGAATTTCGACCCGCGCCATACGCTCGGCCGCATCAACCGCTAAACGGATCGAATTTTCGGCTGCTTCGAGATCAATAACCGAACCACCCTTGATGCCGCGCGCGCGCTGATGACCGATGCCGATGACACGCGCTTTATGGCTCCGACCACGCAGAGCCTCACCACCCGAGATCGGAAGCAATTCAGCAACCAGACATACGATCTTGCTGGTTCCAACATCCAGAACAGACACGATCGCGCCTCGCTTGGGCGAGATCGGCTTCATGCGCGGCGTCAGACTTGGGCCATGCCAGCTCATGCCGGGCCTCCCTTGGCCTTTGCCTTCGCTTTTAACAGCTCAACGCGGGCCGAGGCCGCAGCCTCCGTCAACCGAAGGACCACACGATCGGGCTGACGCAGATCAAGCGACACGATGTCTTTATCGAGCAGTTTTTGATCGCGCACCATGACGGCAAAACGAGCAAGCGCCTGAGCCGGATTTTCTTCCGGCAAATGCACATCCAATCCATTCTGCAATTTAAGCGTCCAGCGACGATCACCGACCCAGACGCCTGCGCGAACCAATGCCTTAATGTCAGGTTGGGCATCCATTAGAGCAACAAAATCACTCGCATGAACCGCCGCACCATCCCCTACCACCATCGGCAGATCGGCAAAGGCCGAGTCATCCATCGCGCCGATAACACGACCATCGACACCAACCACCGAAAGTTCGCCGTTCAGCTGCCACAACGCATAGGGCTTGTTCTCAACAATTCCAATGGAAAGCGCGTTGGGGTAAAATTTACGAACCGCAACATCGCGGATCATCGGCATATTGAGTAGCCGCGCACGGACAGCATCGACATCCAGAAAAGGCAAAGATTCACCGTCACCAATCGCTGCCGCTTTCAAGATGGACTGCTCATCTAAGGTCGACAAACCGGAAATGGTTACCGAGCGAATATCAAAGCCAGCCAAACGCGCGATTACACTGCGGGGATCACCATAGGCCGCTGCAAAAGCGTCCATATGCCCACCACGCGCCAGACCGAAAGCCGTAACCCCCGCAAAGAGCGCGACGGTAAGAGAAGCACCAAGCCCCTTTGGCGCATGGGTAGCAAACCTGACGAGAAGATCAATCGCCGAACGGACAACCGAAACGAATGGAAAATTGGAACCTAAAGGCCGATACGAGGAACGATAATATGACCGCGCAGAAGGAACGGCTGTTGCCTCCCTCAACGATCGCAGGTCGCGTCCTCTACCATCCATCGAACCAACTCGCCAAAACCAATGCCCTCATGGGCCGCCAATTCTGGCACAAGCGACGTTTCCGTCATCCCCGGCTGGGTATTAACTTCAAGACAAATGACCTCGCCCGTCCCATTGGGCGTATCATCATACCTAAAGTCCATGCGGCTTACGCCCCGACAGCCGAGAGATTGATGTGCCGTTAATGCCAGTTTTTGAACAAGATGGTAAATATTTGGTAAAATTTTTGCCGGCAAAACGTGAATAGATCCACCGCGAGCGTATTTCGCATCAAAGTCATAGAAAATGCCGGTAGCCGGCTGAATATCAATGACACCCAAGGCCTTATTGTCCATGACAGCACAGGTTAATTCCCGTCCCGGAATGTAACGTTCGACCAAAACTGATTCGCCATATGGCCAATCTTCGCGTGCCAATTCCTGCGGCGGGTGGGTACGATCCTCCCTAACGATGATGACGCCGACCGACGAGCCTTCGCTCACCGGCTTCACCACATAGGGTGGCGGGAGCACATGTCGTTTAGCCGCTTCAAACCGGCTGATCGTAACGCCCTCGGCCACTGGAACGCCGGCTGCCTTCATAACGGATTTGGCGCGATCTTTTTGCATCGCGAGCGCTGAGGCGATAACGCCGGAATGGGTATAGGGGATGCGCATCATCTCCAAAATACCTTGCACCACACCGTCTTCGCCGAAGCGGCCATGCAGGGCATTGAACACAACATCCGGCTTCAGCCATGCCAACACTTCCGCCAGATCCGAGCCGACATCAACGCGCGTAACCTTGTAGCCCTCGCCTTCAAGCGCCAACGCACAGGGCGCACCGGTGCTTAAGCTGACGGACCGTTCGGCAGAAAGACCGCCCATTAAAACGGCAACATGCTTTTTTGCGCTCATGGCTCACCTACCCGCTTAATTTCCCATTCGAGACGAATACCGGATTGCTCGAACACGCGACGGCGGATTTCTTCGCCGAGCGTTTCGATATCCTTAGCGGTTGATCCTTCATGAGCGATTAAAAAATTCGTGTGCAGGTCAGAAACCTGCGCGCCGCCGATGCGAAAGCCACGTAAGCCCGCCCGATCGACAAGCTCCCACGCTTTAGCGCCTTCAGGATTGCGGAAGGTTGAACCACCGGTGCGCGTGTTGACGGGCTGCGTCGCCGAGCGTGCCTCGGTGATGGCGTTCATCTCGGCCAGAATGGCTTCGCTATCTCCGGATCTACCTTGAAAGAGCGCTTCGGTGAAAATGACATCGTCCGCAACCTCGCAATGGCGATAGGAAAAGCCCATCGCGGTGCGATCAAAGGTGTGGATATGACCTGAGCGATCCACCCCACGGGCAGCGACGAACACATCCCTGGTCTCGCCGCCATAGGCACCACCATTCATGCGCAGCGCGCCACCAATGGTGCCGGGAATTCCGCGCAAAAAGGACAGACCTGCAATACCCGCTTCCGCCGCAACCCGCGCCACTTTAACATCCGCAGCACCAGCCCCTGCCCTGATGCGCTGATCGGCCTCGACCGCAATTGTTTGAAAGGATTTACCAAGCTTGATCGCAGCCCCGCGAAAGCCACTATCGCGCACCAACAAGTTAGAGCCTAAGCCCAAAACCAGAACCGGAATATCGGATGGCAGCGCTTTCAGAAAACCAGCGAGATCGGCTTCATCGTCGGGTTTGAACAGAAGATCAGCCGGACCGCCGACGCGGAACCAGGAATAGGGTGCAAGCGACACATCATACGCCACCTCGCCGCGAAGCGGCGGCAGCGACAAGGCCGATAAAGCTGTCACGCCTTCACCGCATCAAGGGCCGCAAGCTCGCTTGGCAGCGCATAGGCCCATTGCGTGATATTGCCTGCGCCCAAGCACACGACATAATCGCCGGGCGCCGCGACGCCATGCACAATACCCGCAAGCGATGCGGCATCCGGTAACGCGATCACATGGCGATGGCCGTGGGCTTTGATGCCTTGCACCAATGCGTCACGATCCGCCCCTGCAATCGCGGCTTCACCGGCGGCAAAGGTATCGGCGACGATCACGCAATCGGCATCGTTAAAGCAGGTAGAGAATTGCTCGAAGAGCGAGGCCAAACGCGTATAGCGATGGGGTTGAACAATGGCGATCACTTTGGCCGAGGTCGACGCCCGCGCGGCCTTCAGTACCGCTGAGATTTCAACCGGATGGTGGCCATAATCGTCAAATATCTCAGCACCATTCCATTCACCCGTCTTGGTAAATCGACGCTTCACGCCACCAAAACCCTTCAGCGATTCACGAATTAAATCAGGTGCCATTCCAAGATGATAGGCCACCGCAATCGCAGCCGTCGCATTGAGCGCGTTGTGATGCCCCGGCATTGGTAAAACGAGATCTTCAATTTTCAACACGGTACGCGATTTGCGATCCCTAATCGAGACTGAGAAACGCGATTTACCGCCCGCTAAATCAACCGCGCTCAACCGCACATCGGATTGCGGGTTTTGGCCATAGGTGATGACGCGACGATCTTCGATTTTGCCGACAAGTTCCTGCACGGTCGGATGATCAAGGCACATCACCGCAAAGCCATAGAAGGGCAGGTTTTCGACAAAGGCGCGGAAGGCGTCCTTGATAGCGTCGAAAGTTTTGAAATGGTCGAGATGCTCGGGGTCGATATTGGTAACCACAGCCACATCGGCGGGAAGTTTCAAGAAGGTGCCATCCGATTCATCGGCTTCAACCACCATCCATTCGCCATCGCCAAGCCGCGCATTGGTGCCATAGGCGTTGATGATGCCGCCATTGATCACGGTCGGGTCGAAATGGCCTGCGACCAGCAAAGTGGCAACCAGCGAGGTGGTCGTCGTCTTGCCATGCGTGCCTGCAATCGCGACGCAGGTCTTAAGCCGCATCAATTCCGCCAGCATCTCGGCGCGACGCACGACGGGGAGACGGCGCTCACGCGCAGCCATTAGCTCCGGATTATCACGGCGGATGGCCGTTGAGACTACGATCACTTCTGCATCACCCAGATTGGACGCCTCATGGCCGATATGGACGACGATGCCCTTTTCACGCAGCCGTTTCACATTGGCGCTATCGGCGGCGTCCGAGCCTTGCACGGTGTAGCCAAGATTATGCAGCACCTCCGCAATGCCCGACATGCCAATGCCGCCAATGCCGACAAAATGAAGGGCACCCAGTTCGGTTGGCAGTTTCATCGTAATGTACTCCGCAGTGTATCAAGACCCGCAACGGCACGCACGAGCTTGGCAAAGCGCAAAGCAGCGTCGGGAATTCCGGCGTTTTTGGCGGCAAGGCTTGAGTCGGTCAAATCGGCAGGATGACCAAAAAACTGTGCCAAGGTCGCTGAGAGGGCGTCAGGTGTGAAATCCTTCTGCCGCATCACCGTGGCTGCTCCGATCCGCCCAAGACTATCGGCGTTGGCGGCTTGATCTTGATCGAGTGACCCAGGCAAGGGCACGAGAATGGATGCCCGGCCAATCACTGCCAGTTCGGCTATGGTGGAAGCACCGGCGCGACCGATCACGAGATGAGCCTCAGCCATGCGCGCCGGAAGATCATCGAAGAAAGAGCGTATATCGGCTGGAATTCCAGCTGCATCGTATAAATATTTGGCTGTCGCCAAATCATTGCCACGGGCTTGATGGACGATTTCCAGCCGAGCCTTCAGGTCTGGCGATAGAAGACCTAAGGCTTTGGGTACGACCTCGCTCATCACACGGGCGCCTTGGCTTCCACCGGTGACGACAACGCGGATCGGGCCTTCCGCCGTCAATGGCTCATAGGGCCGGCGGGCCGCCTCTAGCACGGTTGCGCGTACCGGATTACCGACCAGATGGATTTTATCCATTAATCGCGACGAGACGCCTTTTATGTTGGCCAGACCCGTGCCGATCGCCTTGGCGCGGTAGGCCAGAAAACGATTGGCGCGGCCCATCACGCCATTTTGTTCGTGGATTAAGGTGGGTATTCCGAGCAACCACGCCGCAAACACCGGCGGCACCGATGGATAACCGCCAAAGCCCACAACAGCATCAGGCTTTAGCCGACGCATCAGGCGTAGCGATTGCAAGGATCCGAACGCTAGCAATGCCAGCGCCCTCGCCAACGCGATAGGCGACTTACCCGATGGCGTGGCAGCGCGGATTTCGTGCCGCTCCAAAGCCGGGAAAGCACCGCCATAGGCCATACCCCGGCGATCGGTCGCTAGATGTACCTCGATGCCGCTTTTCACGAGCTCAGCCGCCAAGGCTTCAGCCGGGAATAAATGCCCGCCTGTCCCGCCAGCGGCCAGAACAATCCGAGGGGAACGTGCCATGCTTAGTCCTCCTCGGCCCGAAAGCGATCAACATAATCGGCGCGTGGACGTTTGCGGGTCACCGCCAACAAGAAACCCATGCCAAGCCCAAGCGAAATCAAAGACGAGCCGCCGTAAGAAATAAACGGTAGCGTCATGCCTTTGGCCGGCATCAAATGGACATTCACCGCCATGTTAATCGCGGCCTGAATACCGAACATGATGACGAGACCTGCAGCGGCCAAGCGGCAAAACGGTTCCTCGCTTTTGCGGGCAAGGTAAAGGCCTCGCAACACGACGATGGCGAAGACCGACAATAGCGCCAAACACGCAATCACACCGAATTCTTCCGCTGTCACCGCAAACACGAAATCGGTATGGCTATCGGGTAAAATGCGCTTGATGGTCCCCTCGCCCGGCCCCTTGCCGAACCAGCCACCTTCAACAAAGCTCTGCACGGCATTGTCGACTTGAAACGTATCGCCGGTGGCAGGGTTGCGAAACCGATTGATGCGTTCGGCAACATGCGGCAACAATTTATAGGCGGCAAACAGACCGACACACCCCACCCCGCCCAATCCGAACACCCAAAACATATGCAGACCCGACAGGAAGACGATGCTCACCCAAACCATCGAAATCAGCATGGTTTGGCCAATATCGGGCTGCAACACGAGCGGCACAATGGTGGCAATTAACAGAAAGAAACCCAGAAAATTACCTGGCACATCGCTGCGCCTTCCACCTTCGGAAAAGGCCCACGCAATCATGATCACGAACGCAGGTTTAACGAATTCTGACGGCTGAAGAGCTATGCCGGCAAAATTAATCCAGCGCTTGGCACCTTTCACTTCTACGCCGAACAACAACGCTGCCACGACCAAGGCCATGCCGGTGGCAAATACGATCAGAGCCGTCCGGCGCACCGCGCGCGGCGTCAAGAAGCTCGCCAAAAACATGACGATAAACGCAGGAACCAAATTTTCGGCTTGCCGGATGACAAAGTGAAAGGTCGGCAAACCAAGCCGCTCCGCGACGGGCGGGCTTCCCGCAAGGCCAAGCACAATCCCCGTCACCATGAGCAACGTGATCAGCACAAACATCGCGCGATCAATCGTCCACCACCAGTCGGCAATCGGGTTTCTGTCGAGGCGCGAATTCATCGCCTATCCTTTTGCAAAGGGCTGAAAGCCTACCAAGGCGGAGACCAGCGAACGAAAGGCGTCGCCGCGACTTTCGAAATTTTTGAATTGATCAAACGAGGCGCATGCCGGCGACAATAGAACGACAGGCTCCGTCGCGCCGGACCCTTGGGCATCGCTGAACGCCATCCCGACGGCGTTTTCCAACGTACCGCACTGAACATAAGATACCCGACCTTCAAGCGTTGCCGCAAAATCGGCGGCGGCCTCGCCAATCAGATAAGCCTTCTCGATGCGGTCAAAATAAGGCGAAAGCGATGCAATGCCGCCCTCCTTCGGTCGGCCACCGGCAATCCAGAAAACCCCGTCGGCAAAGGAGGCCAAGGCCTTTTCCGTTGCATCGGCATTGGTGGCCTTACTGTCATTGACCGCAAGCACCGATCCAACATGGCCAATGACTTCGAGCCGATGGGCCAAGCCTGCAAAACTGGCCAAGCCCTGCTGGATCTGTTCGCTCGTCACACCAAGGGCGGAAACCGCAGCAATCGCCGCCGCTGCATTTTGCGCATTATGAACCCCACGCAAGGTGGCAATTCCTGAAAGGGAGGCGACCGTGCGTTGCTCACCCAAACAGGTCCAGTAAATTTCGCTGCCGCGCCGGTTGATGCCTGTTTCGAGCGCATGGTCGACGGATAGGCGAACCAAGGTTTTGCCCGACGCTTCACGCCGGTCGGCAATCGCAACACACCAATCGTCATCGACGCCAACGATCGCGGTGTCGGATGCCACGACGAGACGTTCTTTCACAGCCGCATAATGGGACATATCGCCGTGGCGATCGAGGTGATCGGGCGTAAGGTTGAGCAACACGCCAACCGTTGGATGTAGGCTTGGGGCAAGATCGATCTGGTAGCTCGAACATTCAATCACATGGACACGCGCTTGCGATGGCGGGGCAAGGTCTAAAATCGCTGTACCAATATTGCCACCCATCGCGACATCGCGTCCGGCAACGGTCAAGAGATGCGCGACCAACGCCGTTGTCGTCGATTTGCCATTGGTGCCCGTAATCGCAACAAAGGGCGCAAGCGGCGCTTCGAGCGTGCGTTGACGGCTGAATAATTCAATATCCCCAATCACTTCAAGGCCCGCTTCTTGCGCCTTGACAACCGTCCAATGCGGAATGGGATGGGTGAGCGGCACGCCGGGAGACAGAACCAGCGCGGCAAAGGATTTAAAATCGGCATCGGCTAAATCAACGAGTGGCACTCCGGCTGCCTTCGCAGCCGACCGCGATGTTGCCTGATCATCCCAAGCCGAGACCACGGCACCACCCGCCAGAAGCGCGCGCGCGGTTACGATGCCCGAACCGCCAAGGCCGAACACGGCAATGGGCTTGCCAGCAAAAAAAGTAACGGGCGTCATCGGTTCACCTGAGCTTTAAAGTTGAAAGCCCGATCAGGGCAAGGATCACCGAAATGATCCAGAAGCGGATCACAATCTGCGGTTCTTTCCAACCGAGCTTTTCAAAATGATGATGGATCGGAGCCATCAGAAAAATGCGCTTGCCGGTCATTTTGAACGAAGCCACTTGAATGATGACCGAAACGGCTTCGATCACGAACAGGCCGCCGACAATGCCCAGCACAATTTCGTGCTTGGTCGCAACCGCAACCGTCCCCAGCAATCCGCCCAGCGCGAGCGAGCCGGTATCGCCCATAAAGATTTGCGCGGGCGGTGCATTAAACCAAAGAAAGCCAAGCCCTGCTCCGATCAGCGATCCGCAGACGACCGCCAACTCGCCGGTTCCAGGTGTGAAATGGATTTGGAGATAATTGGCGAAAATGGCATTGCCCGCCAGATAAGCAATAAAGCCAAACGTAGCTGCCGCGATCATGACAGGCACAATCGCCAAACCATCCAAGCCATCTGTTAGATTAACCGCATTGCCCGCGGCAACAATCACGAAGGCCCCGAAGGCCAAAAAGAAAAAACCGAGATCGAAGACAATTTCTTTGAAAAACGGCACCGTTAACGAGGTCGACAATTTACCCACGCCAAGCGTTGAGATGACATAGCACGCGATAAGCGCAATGAGCGCCTCAATGCCCAGCCGCATCCGTCCTGACAGTCCGGCATGGGTTTGTTTTGTGACTTTTAGATAGTCATCATAAAAGCCGATGGCACCAAAGCTGACCGTGACGCCAAGCACAACCCAGATATAGGCATTGCGCGGGTTGCACCACAACAAGGTCGACACCAATACACCCGATAAAATCATAAGCCCGCCCATGGTCGGCGTGCCTTTTTTGGTCAGCAAATGGGACTCTGGCCCATCCGACCTTATCGGTTGTCCTTTGCCTTGGCGAACGCGCAGGCCCGCAATGATCGAGGGGCCAAAGAAGAACACGAAGAACAGCGAGGTCACCGTCGCGCCGACCGTGCGGAACGTGATATAGCGGAACACGTTCAGGAAACTGATATAGCCGCTATATTCGGCAAGCATGGTAAGCATTACGCATTTCCTTTGGCAAAACGACCTTTAAGCGCAGCAACAAGTAAGCCCATGCGGCTGCCGAAGGACCCCTTGATCATCACAGCATCGCCGGGGCGAACCGTGTCGAGAAGTGCCGCTTCGAGGGTGGCTGAATCGGGCGCATAGGCCCCCCGGAGCGCAGGTGGAATATCGTCCCACAGCGCCTTCATAAAAGGCCCGCAGGCCAGCACCACATCCACCCCATTGGCCACCACATCAGGCGCCAACCCGGCATGCAAGGCAGCGGATTGTTCACCCAATTCGCGCATATCGCCCAATACCGCGATCCGGCGTCCGCCCGCGCCGACAGGCGTCGCCGACAGGATCGACAAAGCGGCCCTGACGGCTGCCGGATTGGCGTTGTAGCTCTCATCCAACAGCGTTATTGCGTGACCGGCTTCGCCTAGCTCCAAGCGTGCACCCCGACCTTCCGGGGGCCGGACATGCGCGAGGCCTGCCGCGACCCGATCAACATCGGCGCCGAGCGCTCCAGCAACACCCAAAATGCCAAGGCTATTGAGCGCGATATGCCTACCCGGACTTTGGATGCGGTAGGATAGACGACGGCCAAAATAATCGACGACGACATCCGAGCCATCGGGCAATAGCTTTAAGTCCAAAAGCCGGATCTCGGCTTTTTCATGCGCCCCGAAGCCAATAATTTGGCCCGCTGGCGAGGCTTTTCCCGCTGGCGAGGCTTTTCCCGCTGGCGAGGCTTGGGCCGAGGCTTCAAGACGCTCGAAATATGGGTTGTCGCGGTTCAGCACTGCGACGCCTTGCGGAAGGAGTCCGGCAAAGATTTCAGCCTTCGCATCGGCAATCGCAGCGATGGAGGAGAAAAACTCGAGATGAACCGCTTCCACCGTCGTGATCAAGGCGACATGGGGTTTGACCATTCGCGTTAATGGCTCAATTTCACCCGCGTGATTCATGCCGATTTCAAACACGCCATAACGCGCGCTTTCCGGCATCCGGGCGAGCGTCAATGGCACGCCAAAATGGTTATTGTAGGATGCGACCGAGGCATGGGTGACGGCCTGTTCCGACAGCACGGTACGCAACGCC
Source organism: uncultured Hyphomicrobiales bacterium (assembly GCA_903900975.1). Lineage (GTDB taxonomy): Bacteria > Pseudomonadota > Alphaproteobacteria > Rhizobiales > Beijerinckiaceae > CAIUPE01. Next base: position 32,399 of record CAIUPE010000082.1, read on the forward strand.
TCTTTGGTGCTGGTCTTGCCAACCGAACCCGTCACGGCCACGATTTTGGCCGAAGAGCGCGCGCGCGCGGCCATCCCGATGTGGCGCAATCCGTCCAAAACATCGGGAACCGCGAGCACGGGGCCTGCATCCGAAAATTCAGCCGCGCGACGATGGGATATAAGGGCCGCGCCTGCGCCTTTTTCAAAAGCCATGCGAACAAAATCATGCCCGTCGCGGCTCTCGCCTTCAAGGGCCACAAAAAGATCCCCTTTTTCTAGCGTACGGGTATCGATCGATACGCCCGAAAGTGGCTCGATCTTCCCATGAAGCTGGCCGTTGGTAGCGACAAGCAAAGCCTCCTCAGTCCACAGCAGGGGGCTCATGGCGCAAGCTCCGCTAAAATCGTGTCGACGGCCTCATGATCGGAAAATGCCGCGGTATGATTGGCAAAAATCTGGCCCGTTTCATGGCCTTTGCCCGCGATCAACAGCACATCTCCTTCGCCCATGATCTGAATACCCGCTTTGATCGCTTCGAATCGATCGCCAATGTCACGCGCACCGGGACAGGCGGCAAGGATGGCTTGCCGGATCGATGCAGGCGCTTCCGAGCGGGGATTATCATCGGTAATAATGACGATATCAGCGTTATCATGCGCAATCGTCCCCATCACCGGCCGCTTAGCGCGATCCCGATCACCACCACACCCGAAAATACAGATCAAGCGGCCCGACGCAAACGGGCGCAAAGCGGCCAGCGCCTGTTCGAGTGCTTCAGGCTTATGGGCGTAATCAACCAGAATCAACCCGCCTTTATGGGTACCGACCCGCTCCAGCCGGCCCTTCACGCCGCGCAGCTTTTCAAGCGCATTGAATACCGATTTGGGTGCCTCGCCAACGGCTAAGGCAAGGCCGCTTGCGATGAGCGCGTTCGAGGCTTGGAATTCGCCGACGAGCGGAAGCGTGACCGAGTAGACCTGCCCCTGCCATTCGACGGTGAGCTGCTGATCAAAGCCTTTGCGTTTCGATTTCAAGAGGCGGAGATCAGTTCCCTCTCGCCCGACCGATAGCGTTGGGATGCCACGCTGATTTGCCTTTGCCAACACCTCGATGCTTTCGGGCGCATCCGCATTAGCGACGGCTACCCCGCACACCGGCAAGAGCGTATCAAAGAGGCGCATTTTGGCGGCCAAATAGGCTTGCTTCGTCTGATGATAATCGAGGTGATCGTGACCGAGATTGGTAAAGGCCGCCGCTTTCAGCTTCACGCCATCCAAGCGACGTTGGTCGATGCCATGCGAGGATGCTTCCATAGCGAGATGGGTGATCCCTTCGCTCGCAAGCGTCGCTAGCGTTTGATGCAAAGTCACCGGATCAGGCGTCGTTAGCGCGCCATACGAAATTCCATCCGCACGCACGACTCCAATAGTGCCAAGGCTTGCGGCTTGCTCGCCGCAGGCTTCGAAAATTTGCCGCGTAAAATCAGCCACCGACGTTTTGCCCGCTGTACCCGTGACAGCAACTATTGTTTCGGGTTGCTGCGGATAAAATTTAGCTGCCGCCAGCGCGAGCGCTTGGCGAACATCGTCGGTTGCAATCGCTGCCGCACCCGAAACAAAAATGTCATCGCCTTCATGCACAACAGCTATGGCACCCGCTTTGATGGCATCCGCAATAAATACGGAGCCATCATGCTTCACACCGCTCACGGCAAAAAAGACAAAGCCTTTCCGGACGAGGCGGCTGTCCGCCGTAAGGCCTGCTACGTCTTGCGCGCCTATCTCAGCTGGCACCGAAGGGAACAGGTCACGAAGCTTCATTTGGTCCCCCATGCGCCAAGTTTAACCATGGTAGGGAACGGGGCGACTGGAGGCTCAAACCGCTTCGGCAAATCAAGGAATGGGGCCGAGCGTTCGATTACGGCGCCGGTCACAGGGCCGGCATTCCATCCAGCCGTTTGAAAACCATAGGTGCCCGCAATCGCTTGCGGCTCGTCCATAATGGTCATGAAGAGGTATTTCGGCTTATCGGCAGGGGCGACGGCCATAAAAGTCGTAAACACTTTCGACGTATCATAATGACCGTGGAAATTCTTGTTGGCAGTGCCCGTTTTGCCGCCAACAAAATATCCTTCAACTTCGGCATGGCCCGCCGAACCCTGCTTATTGGCGACATTGAGCCGCATCAAATAGCGCATGGCCTCGCTGGTTTCGGGCTTGATGACCTTAACGGATATGGCATCGGCTTCTTCCTGGCTGCGTGGCAAGAAGGTGGGTGGCATCATATTGCCCCCATTCACCAAAGCACACACCGCCATGACGGCCTGAATGGGCGCAACCGCCAATCCATGGCCATAGGCCACGGTAACGGTGGTTAACTCGCTCCAGTATTTTGGTACTTGCGGCTCAGCGCTTTCGGGAATTTCAGTACGCAGCCGATCCAACTGCCCCATCTTTTTCAGGAAGGCTTTGTGCCCTTCAACGCCCACCGCCAGCGCCATTTTAGCGGTGCCGATATTGGAGGAATGTATAAAAACTTCCGGCACTGTAAGAATACGGTGGGTCGGATGGAAATCTCCGATCGTATATTTGCCGTAGCGCAGATCACTGCGGGCATCGAGCTGGGAATTGATCGTTTCTTTGCCACTATCCAGTGCCATTGCAAGCGTCAGTGCTTTGAAGGTGGAGCCCATCTCATACGTGCCCACGACCACCCGATTGATCTTGTCGGGATCAAGCGCGTCTGCCGGATTGTTAGGATCAAAATCAGGCAAAGAAGCGAGCGCAATGACTTCCCCCGTTGTGACGTCGATCACCATGCCGCCAACCGCTTTGGCTTTAAATTTCTCCATGCCTTTGGCCAGCTCATCGCGCAACGCGTGTTGGACGCGCAAATCGAGGGTAAGTTTGACGGGTGTCAGATCGGTGGGTTGGGCGGCCAACCCTACGCCGGCGAGGTCGGAAAGACCTTGTCCGTCAATGTATTTCTCGATGCCCGCAATGCCGTTATTATCGACACCGGCAAAGCCGAGAACATGGGCGGCGGCAGTGCCGTTTGGATAGATCCGCTTGCTTTCGGGCGCAAAACCGATACCCGGCAAGCCAAGGCGGAAAATTTCTTCTTTCTCTTTCGGCGACACCCGCCGTTTGATCCAAACAAACCCTTTTTTCTTGGTAAAGCGTTCGCGCAATTCGCGGGCATCAACATCCGGCAAAACGGCAGTGATCAGCTTAACCGCTTCATCCTTATCGATCAGACGACGCGGCTCGGCAAAGATCGAAACCGTTTTAAGGTCGGTCGCCAACACGACCCCGTTTCGATCCACAATATCGGGACGCGCTTTGGCAATCTGGTCAGGTTGAAAGATTTTACCCGCCGACTCATCAGGCTGATTAGCAAGCATAGCCAGCCGCCATGAAATGCCGCCGAATACGACCAAGAACACGAGCATAACGAGGTAGAGCCGATTGCCGCTTTTATCGAGACGCATGCTGAAGAGCGCCGAAAAGAGGCGTGCGAACAATGATTTAGGCTTTTTTGCCCGCACCCGCGCCCCATCCGCTCGGATGCCGCGCAAGGGATCATGAGGATGAACGGGCTGATCCATCGTGGGTTAAGGCTTCCGCGCCGCGGGCTTTGTCGCACCCGTCGCAAGAGAGGGATCAACGAGCCCCAAGGTCGAAAGCTTGTCGCCGATCATATCCACATTCGATGTGCGATCCGGCACGTCTTGCCAACGCACAATCTGTTGCGTCGTTAGCGGCACCAGGTCGGGATTATTATCGGCCATTTTCTGAAGGCGGTCCGGACGATTTAATCCCTGCCATTCGGCCTTGAGCAAAGCGATGCGATCCTGCTCGACGGCAATCAATTTATTATATCGCGCAACTTCAGCAGTTAACGCCATCGTGTCGTATTTTACTTTATAAACGTAGACGGCCGAACCGATCAGGAACAAGATGGCGAAAGCATGAAAAATGCGTGGCATTTCAACCTCTTCTCTTCACTGAAGCGCTGTCAGGTATCGCATGTGTCCGCTCGGCGACACGCAATTTGGCCGAACGCGAGCGCGGGTTGGCCCTCGTCTCCAAAAGCCCTGCAACAATGGCTTTGCGCGCCAAATTATTAAAGGTCTTTGCCTTTGGCTGAGCAGTCGGCATATGCCGCGATGGCCCGGGCGTTTCACCCGAGCGATCGGCTATGAACTGCTTGACGATCCGGTCTTCAAGCGAATGAAAAGTTACAACGACGAGGCGGCCGCCGGGCGCTAAAATACGCTCCGCTGCTTCGAGGCCACGCTCCAACTCGCCAAGCTCATCATTCACCGCAATGCGCAGCGCTTGAAAGGTACGGGTGGCAGGATGAATGGCATCAGGCGGCATATGCACAACAGATGCGATGAGATCGGCCAATTGTTTGGTTGTGGTGATCGCCCTCTGCCGACGCGCAGCTACAATTGCCCGAGCCACGGCGCGTGACTTTCGTTCCTCGCCATAGCGATAGATGAGATCAGCCAATGCCCCCTCGTCCATCGTATTGACAAGATCGGCAGCGCTTGGTCCCGCTTGCGCCATCCGCATATCCAATGGCCCGTCGGCACGAAACGAAAATCCACGCTCCGGATCATCAATCTGCATCGAAGAAACGCCGATATCGAGAACGACCGCATCGGCCGGAACATAACCGTGTTCGCCAGCCCATTCACCCAATTGGCCGAACGGGCCATGAACCAGCGTCAAGCGTCCAGCAAACTTCGCCACCATCGACGAGCCCGCTGCAATCGCGTCCGGATCACGGTCAATTGCCATCACGCGACTTCCCGCGCCTCGCTCCAAAATAGCGCGTGTATATCCTCCGGCACCAAAGGTACCGTCGATCACCGCTTTAGGACCCGAAAGGTCCAGCGCGACGATAACCTCTTCCAACAACACGGGGATATGACGCTGTGAGTCATCGTCGACGCGCGCGTGGTTCAGGGCGGAATGAGCAGTCATGGATGGCACTGATCGCAGCACGTGAAAATTTACAAAACTTTGCAAGCTATCCTTGCCGTAAGCATGGTTAAGAATTGGTTGAAATTAAGACAAAATTTGCACAATCGTTATGGGCGTCCAGACTAATCGGTACGCAAAGCACAACAATGAAAGGGAAAAATGCCAGTCGGTCTATAAGCCGGGTTCTGTATGGCGGAAGGGGTTACCCTCCGCGTGACGACCATTCCTCTAGGACGACTGTTGCCAGCCATCTCAAGCAACCAACCCGAACGGCGAGGCTGAAGAAGCCCTGGACGCTTGCGCGCCCGTGCCATTCCTATTCGGTCTTGCTCCCGGTGGGGTTTTCCCTGCCGCAACCGTTACCGGCTACGCGGTGCGCTCTTACCGCACCTTTTCACCCTTACCCCGTCTAAAAAGGCGAGGCGGTATAGCTTTCTGTGGCACTTTCCCTGGGGTCGCCCCCGCCGGATGTTATCCGGCACCGTTTCTCCATGGAGCCCGGACTTTCCTCCCGTCTTGCGACCGGCGGCCGTCCAACCGACTGACCCGTCAGGCGATAGGCTCATTTTCAATGATGTTCAAGGCCTTATGACGAGGCCAGCAGAGCCTTCATCTTTTTGCAATAGGCCCGGTTAGCCGCATTCGGGCGGGTGGCCTCCAAGCCACTCTGGTAGCGGGTTACCGTGGCACACAGATCTCCCTCGGCCAATCGGTACGCCATGGCCAGATAGCTGACCCCCAATCTGATATTCGTTTCGGGATTGAACAAATCCTTCACAGGACCGCGAAATCCCAGCAAGGTTGCCGTACCCGGTGTAATCTGCATCAGCCCGATCGACGAACGGTTGAGCGCAGTACTCCGCCATCCGCTTTCGACCGTAATCACGGCTTCGATGAGATTGGAGGGAACCCCGGTTGCTTCCGATTGCTGAGCAATCAACCCCGCAAAATCGGTTGGATGTGTCGCAGCGTGTGCCGGTTTTTGAAAAAGGGCGATCGTCGTCACTAAAGACAAAGACAGATAAAGCGACATCGAAAGGCGCATGGTGTTGCTCCATGTGTCCCGCAAAGCGGAAAGAAATGGTTGCGCACGCCTGAATAGACGCCGCGACGATTGAAACGTTTAAGGTGAATAATACCGGTGTGCCGTCTGGCCGGTCGTGAACATGACAACGCTCATCAAGGCATTATCGGCGAAAATCGTCTCCCGGAGCCCTCGCATCCGAAGATCGATATGACGAAAAGGAAGTTGTCATAATCCTCTTAAACCAGTGAATAATGGCACAATTGAGACCATAACAAATTATAATGATCTTCAATCTGCGTCTTCACTTACTGATCAATGACGATCATCAAAGCAAGTATATTGTGGAAAAGAGATATCAATAGATAAAAAAATGCCTACCAATTTATCATTGTTTCAGGTTTTCTATACCGCGCGCAAGGATGGGTTTTGTTCATACAAATGCCGCAACGCCATCAAAAGTTCGGCGGCGTGAGCCGTCTGGTTGTCGACCAAGGCACGATTAATATCGTCGACAATCATATCCCGGATCTGCTCCAGCCCATGGTTGTGATGAAGTAAATAGGCCGCCAGGGCCGCCGCCGCTACATCGGGCAAGTGCTCGTGTTCACCAATCGCTTCGATTTGTTCCAGATCGAGCCCGCACAGACCGCAGATATCAACCACTGAAATCACGCAACCCCCCACCCATTAGACCACTCACATTCGTTCAAAATGGGGCAATCCCGAAGCCAAAGTCAATTGGACGGTTTACGGAGATCACGCTTGAGGCAATGGTCTTCAAGCTGCCGCAACGTCGCTTCGAGAACGAACGCCAAGCAGATGGCAAATAGCATAGGGCAATTCGGCACGGTTCATCGTATAAAAATGAAAATCGGATATGCCGCCATCCAGAAGATCAAAGACCTGTTCGGCGGCAACCGAGGCGGCAATCAGGCGGCGAGTAGCAGGATCATGATCCAGCCCTTCAAAACGGTTTGCCAACCAAACCGGAATCGAGGCTCCCGCTTTCGCTGCGAAATTAGCGGTTTGATGGAAATTCTGCACCGGCAAAATACCCGGCAAAATCGGAATGGTGACGCCGCCCGCACGCGCCCGATCAAGATATCGAAAATATAAGTCATTTTCGAAGAAAAATTGGGTAATCGCGCGGGTTGCACCTGCGTCAATCTTGGCCTTCAACACATCAATATCGGCATCGAGACTCGCACTTTCCGGATGTTTTTCGGGATAGGCGGAAACCGAAATGTCGAATTCACCTATTGCGCGGATACCCCGGATCAGATCGGATGTCGTTGCATAGCCTTGCGGATGCGGTCGATAGGGCGAGCCAATGCCTGATTGCGGATCGCCCCGCAAGGCAACAATATGGCGAACACCTACGCCGTAATAAGCGCGCACCACGGCATTGACCTCGTCCTGCGTGGCACCTACGCACGTCAAATGACCCGCAGCCGGCAATTGTGTGTCCCGAACCAAGCGTTCGAGCGTTGCAAGCGTCGGCTCGCGGGTCGAGCCACCCGCGCCGTAGGTTACTGTTACAAAATCCGGATCGAGCGGAGCCAGCCGCTGGATGGTATTCCACAAGACCGGTTCAAGGTCGGTTGATTTGGGCGGGAAAAATTCAAATGATACGCGTAAGGAATTCGAAGATGCGCTTCGGCTCGGACGCCGATCGAGAAATTCGGTCATGCGAAATTCCTTCCCTTCAGGCGATCAGTACATGGGGATCTCTGGCCACGAACAGCGATACGGTGAGTTGCGCACCCCTGCTTTTCGGCGGGGCAATATCCTGATGACCGACAATGTCGAGACCGGCTTCGGTCAACCAATCGGTCATCTGTTCACATGAAAATCCAAGGCGCCGATGGGCCTGCGTCTCGCGCAAAAATTCGAGATCGTGAGGAGCAAAATCGACGACGATCAGACGCCCGCCGGGACGAAGCACATGGGCCGCCTCTTTGATCGCACGTGCGGGGTCATCCAGAAAATGCAAGACTTGATGGACAATGACGACGTCGAATGCCTTCCGCTCTACCGGTAGCGCGTAAATATCGCCCTGTTTCCATTCCACGCCTTTGATACCTGCATGCTCGATATTAGCCCGCGCCACGGCCAACATCGCATGACTGGCGTCGATACCGACGCAACGGCCGGCCAACCCGCCGAACAGCGAAATCATTCGCCCTGTACCGGTTCCAAGATCGAGCAGACTCCCAATCGGCTTTTCGCCAATGATTGCCCGAATGCTGGCTTCGACCTCCTCGTCGGGAGCATGAAGGGAACGGATTCGGTCCCACTCGGCGGCATGTCGGCTGAAAAAGGCCTGCGCCTGCTCTGCCCTTTGATGGCGCACGCTCTGCAACCGCCCGCGGTCGAGAGCAATCGTGCGATCCTCGGGATCGATCCGCGCAATTAAGGCTCGCGCCAATAGGCCGACGCCGTCCCGGTCCGCGATGCGGAAAAAGGCCAACGCGCCCTCACGACTACGCTCGATCAAGCCGGCCTCGGCCATCAATTTCAAATGACGCGACACACGCGGTTGCGATTGACCCAGAATATCGGTCAAGTCCGTCACGGTCAGTTCGCCCGTCTCCAAAAGCGCCAAAATACGGATTCTTGTATCCTCACCCGCAGCCCGAAGGCCCGCAACAAGTGAAGAAAGCGCAACTTTGGAAGGCAGAATTGATAGAACCATCGCCATCCATCACTCTAAATGAGACATAAAGATATCTTTATGTCATCAATAATAGATTGACAACACTAATTATGAGATGACAAAGCAGATTACCGGATGACCTGCTCGATGCGGGTCCGCCGTCCGACAAGGACAACCGCCACAACGGCGACGGCGAAGCCCCACGTCAGGAGATCAACCGACTCGCCATTTATCAGTGCCGCGCAAGCGAGAGTGACAAAGGTCTGCAGCAGTTGCGTCTGGCTCACCCTGGCCTGTCCACCCATCGCAAGGCCCGTATTCCAGAAGAAAAAGCCAATATATTGGCTCATCAGCCCTAGATACAAAAAGGCACCCCAATGGACCAAGGGGACGGCACCGAAATCGGCTGGTGCGGTCCATAGCGCCAAAGGCAGAGTAAACGGCAACCCAATCACCACGGCCCACGAAATGACCTCCCAGCCCGGACGCGTCTGGGTAAGCCGAGCAAAGGCTGTGTAGCCAACCGAGGCGCTGACGACCGAACCGATCAGCAACAAATCACCCTGCCCGAAACTTCCACCGCCATCCCGTAACGAGAAGCCGACGACGAGGACGGCACCAATCAAGGCACTAAGCCAGAAGCCGCGCGATGGACGCTCGCCCGAGGCAATCGCCGCGAACATGGCAACCGCAAGCGGCAAAATGCCAAGCACCACCCCGCCATGCGAGGCAGGTACCAGCCGCATCGCAAAGCCCGTGAAACCCGGAAAGCCAAGAATTGTGAAGAACGATCCGACCAACAAAGTGAGAAAATCACGACCACGAGGTATCGTCTTACGCAGCACAAGAAGAACAAGACTAGCGACCAAACCAGCCACCACCGCCCGACCGGACGTTACAAACCATGGATTTAGCGAGATCACCGCCATGCGGGTCATAGGCAAGGTGACACCAAAAATCACAACGCCAATCGTGCCAAGAATTAGGCCAAGGGTTTCACGCGATAGGGGGAACATACCGATTTTTTCTGACCAAGGGGGACTGACGTGAGCTTAACGGCTTTGCCCCTTCAAGTCATCTTCTTCTCGCGCCGTGCCGGGCATCGTCGCGTGCCGACCCTTGGTTGTCGTTTTACCTTCATGATCGGATCGCGCTTTTGGGTAGCCTCAACAGATCGCGGCTTTAGCGAAACGGCGGCTCATCAAAGCTGCGTAGCTTTCGGGAATGGGCCGTGCCATGCAGTGTTCGGAGCTGATCAAGGGCTGCGATGCCGATTTCAAGATGCACGCTGATTGCACGTTCATAAAAGGCATTCGCCGCGCCGGGTAATTTGATTTCGCCGTGAAGCGGCTTGTCCGAAACGCATAAGAGCGTGCCATACGGGACGCGAAAGCGAAAGCCTTGCGCCGCAATTGTTCCGCTCTCCATATCCACCGCAATTGCTCGCGAAAGATTGATGCGCCGCCGCTCTTGCGACCAACGCAGTTCCCAATTTCGATCATCATAGGTCACGACGGTTCCCGTTCTGAGCCGCCGTTTAAGCGCCTCACCACGATCCCCGGTTACCAATGCAGCGGCGTCCTGCAAGGCAACCTGAATTTCGGCAAGCGCCGGAATGGGAACCTCGGTTGGAACGGCGGCATCTAAAATGCCGTCCTCGCGCAGATAGGCATGAGCCAACACGTAATCACCAATCCGTTGCGATTGCCGCAAACCGCCACAGTGCCCCACCATCAGCCACGCATGCGGCCGCAATACGGCCAAGTGATCGGTGATGTTTTTGGCGTTCGCAGGTCCTACGCCGATATTGACGAGCGTTATACCCGCGCCATTTGGAGCGGATAAATGGTAAGCTGGCATCTGGAAACGCTGCCAAGGCGAGGCTTGAAAAATGGCTTCCACTTCCTCGTCGCTGGTGGCAGCGGTTAACCGGGTGCCCCCGGGCAAGACCAATGCATCATAAGTCGGATCCTTTCGCAATGCGGCAACGCCGCGCCGAATGAACTGATCGACATAGCGGTGTTAATTGGTGAGCAAAATCCAAGGCTGGACATCGCGCCAATCCGTACCCGTATAGTGCACCAGCCGACGCAGCGAGAAATCGGCGCGTACCGCGTCAAACAACGCCAAAGGCCGTGAGCTTTCATCATCATATTCCCATAATCCGTCGGCGATTTCGTCCCCGACTTCAGACAACAACGGAATGGGAAAATGGAGCGCCAGATCGGCTGCGCTGGCGCCGCCACGGCCCAATTCGTCACCACGTTCAAAAACATAAGGATAGGGAATTTCCTGCGTACTGACCCCAATTTCAATTTGGGCATTGAACTCCGCGATTAAAGGATGCAATTGCTCGAGCAAATAAGCGCGAAAAGCTGCGGGTTGGGTAACGGTGGTTGAAAAGGTGCCCGGCACCGAGAATTTGGCAAAAGCGCGCGGATTGGTTGGCACCAAGCCTTCAGGCGCATAGATGATGCGCAATTCGGGATAACGGAACGCAGCTCGCTCGGCCTTTGTGGGCGGAGCGCCACCCGCCAAATAACGCTCAACGGCTTCGCGAACGGCCCGACTGGCGCCCTGATACAACGCATCCAACGCGTCAACAGCGTCCTCGGCGGTCGTCACCCGTGTGAATGAAGTTGAAATGGTCGTCATCCGATTATCCCTGCTTGGCGAGCCCTATCGGCAAAAGCCTTATGGTCTCGCCTGATTGACCCCGCCCCGTGACAGGAAGATGATAGAGGTTCAACTGTTCGGCAAGGAGTTCTTCGTGACCGAGTTACCTATCATCCGACTTGCCATCGCGCTTGCGATCGGCCTTCTAATCGGACTTGAACGAGGATGGAGCGCCCGCGACGAGCAGGAGGGCGAGCGGGCCGCAGGCCTCCGCACGCATGCCATTTCCGGCCTCTTAGGTGGCGTGGCGGCCCTGATCGGACAAGTGACGACCCCTCTCTTGCTTGGCTTCGTGTTTCTAGGCTTTGCAGGCGTTACCGCCTTGTTTCATTGGATGGAAAGCCGGGACGAACACAATTTCAGTGCGACAGGTGCGGTGGCCGGGATGATGGCCTTCCTGCTTGGTGCCTATGCCGTGATCGGGAGCCCCGAGCTGGCAACCGCGGCGGCGACCGCTACCGTCATTCTGCTCGCGCTCAAAAGCACATTGCACAATTGGCTAAGACGGCTGGAATGGATTGAAATTAGGGCGGTGCTGATTCTTGTCACCATGACGTTTCTATTCTTACCCTTGATCCCCAACTACACCATCGACCCATGGGGTACCATCAACCCATCACGGGTATGGGAACTGGCCATTTTCGTCTGCGCCATTTCCTTTTTGGGCTATGTCGCCATTCGCATTTTTGGGGAAAGGAATGGCATTATCCTCGCCGCAATTGCGGGCGGACTGGTGTCGTCTACCGCAGCGACGGTAAATTTTGCACGCCTTGCTCGCACGAATCCCACCCAATCAGGCCTGATGGCAGGCAGTATTGCGGTCGCTGGTTCCGTGATGAGCCTGCGTATTCTCGTTATCGTAGCGGTACTCAACCTCCCGCTGCTGCAAATCCTTTGGCCGGTGCTTGGCGCGGCCGCTCTGGTGCAAGGTGGCTTAGGTATTGTGATGATCGTATCCGGATCAACCAGCCGCGATCACAGCTTTTTCTGGAAAAATCCGTTTGATCTGCCTTCTGCTCTGCAATTTGCGATGTTTATCGCCCTTGTGATGCTTCTTTCGACCCTTTCTGAACGTTATTTCGGCGGGGGCGGACTGTTGGGACTAGCGGCGCTCTCGGGACTTGCGGACGTCGATGCAATCACCCTATCTTTGGCAAGGATGCAACAGCCAACGGTTTCGACGGACCTCGCTGCCTATGGCATTTTGATAGCGGCCATCGTCAATACGGTTGTCAAAAGCAGCATTGCAGGCTGGGCTGGCGGTGCGGCTACCGGATGGCGGACTGGCCTCGCAGGTGCCGCAGCTATACTCACCGCTGGGGCCATCTTGCTCGTCTACAGCGTGTAAAAACGCAACGACATATCGTATTAATTCGTATCGTCTTTGCGATTTTGCAACTATAGACTGTGCCTAATGCAATTGGCCAAAGGTTAGGTTCACGCTATCAGGGCCTTGACGATTAAAGCCCCATCAATGGAGATACCCTATGAACAGCACACTGACCAACTTATTCGCGCTCGCCTCGCGGCTCTTCCTCGCCTTCATTTTTGTCGTTGCTGGCTGGGGCAAACTCAACGGCATCGAAGGCACAGCTGGTTACATGGCGAGCATGGGCATTCCGCTGGCTGGTATCCTGATCTATCTCGTGATCCTCACCGAACTCGGCGGCGGCATCCTGATTGCCATCGGCTACCAGACCCGCATCGTTGCCTTTCTGATGGCAGGATTCACGATCCTTTCGGCTCTGGTCTTCCACTTCAATTTCGCTGACCAAGGCCAAGCCATCAACTTTATGAAGAACATCGCGATTGCGGGCGGCTTCTTCTCGCTGGTCGCCAACGGCGCAGGCGCATGGTCGCTGGATGGCCGCAGCAAGTAAGGGCTGAACGGTCCAATCAGACTTCAAGGCTAAAATAAAAAGCGCCCCGGTGGGGCGCTTTTTTGTTTGAATATAGACCTTTCACGGACCGTGAGGCTCCTGCCTCGCAATCCACGTTGGCAAAGATGCGCTACCCAAGAGGCGCGCGGTCCAGAAAGAGCACGCCGGACCGCGAGGCTCCCGCCTCGCATTCTTAAGATGCGCTGCTCAAGAGGCGCACGGTCCAATGCGAACAACCTGCGTTAATTACCGCGTCAATTTCTTATATTTAATCCGCTTCGGAATGGTTGAATCAATCCCTAGGCGACGCTTCTTGTCATCCTCATAGTCTTGGAAATTGCCTTCGAACCACTCCACATGGCTGTCCCCTTCGAAGGCCAACATGTGGGTTGCGATACGATCTAAGAAGAAGCGATCATGCGAGATGATCACAGCGCAACCGGCGAAATCCTCAAGCGCCTCTTCCAAAGCGCGCAGCGTTTCAACGTCGAGATCGTTGGTCGGCTCATCGAGCAGCAACAGATTAGCGCCGCTCTTCAGCATTTTGGCGAGATGGACGCGGTTACGCTCACCGCCCGACAACATGCCGACTTTCTTTTGCTGATCGCCGCCCTTGAAGTTGAAGGTCGAGCAATAGCCGCGCGAGTTAATTTCGCGCTTGCCGAGATAAATCACTTCATTGCCGCCCGAGACTTCTTCCCAAACGGTCTTGTTCGGATCAAGCGCATCACGCGACTGATCGACATAGCCAAGCTGCACCGATTCACCGATGGTGATTGACCCCGCATCGGGCTTTTCCTGTCCCGTAATCATGCGGAACAAGGTGGTTTTACCCGCGCCATTCGGACCAATCACACCAACAATGCCACCGGGGGGCAGTTTGAAGGAGAGATTATCGATCAACAACCGGTCGCCATAGCCCTTCGAGAGGCCGTCGAAATCAACCACATTATTGCCGAGACGTTCGGCGACCGGAATGATGATTTGCGCCGTGGTAACCGATTTGTCGTTCTGCTTCTGAACGAGATCGTCATAGCGCTGAATACGGGCCTTGGATTTGGCCTGCCGCGCCTTCGGGCTTTGCGAAATCCATTCCTGCTCGCGTTCCAGCGCCTTTTGCTGGGCTTCCGATTCGCGGCCTTCCTGAATAAGTCGCTTCTGCTTTTGCGCCAGCCAAGTAGTGTAATTGCCCTCGTAGGGAATTCCCCGGCCGCGATCGAGTTCCAAAATCCAGCTCGTCACATTATCGAGGAAGTAACGATCATGGGTGACGATGAGGATTGCCCCCGGATAGGTACGCAAATGACCTTCCAGCCACGATACCGTTTCAGCATCCAAATGGTTGGTCGGCTCATCGAGCAGAAGCAATTCCGGCTGCGCGAGCAGCAATTGGCACAGCGCCACACGGCGGCGCTCACCGCCCGAAAGCTTGGTGACGTCCGCGTCATCCGCGGGGCACCGCAGCGCGTCCATGGCTTGATCTACCTTGCTGTCGAGATCCCAAAGGCCCTTGGCCTCGATCTCGTCCTGCAATTTCATCATCTCATCGGCGGTCTCGTCCGAATAATTCATCGCGAGTTCGTTGTAGCGGTCGAGAATCGCCTGTTGCGGCGCAACGCCAAGCATCACATTGCCGCGAACATCCAGTGTCTCATCGAGCGGCGGCTCCTGCGCGAGGTAGCCCACGCGGGCGCCATCAGCCACCCAGCCTTCACCGACAAATTCCTTGTCGATGCCGGCCATAATTTTGAGAAGCGTCGATTTACCGGAGCCATTGACGCCCAAAACACCTATTTTGGCGTCAGGATAGAAAGATAGATGGATATTATCCAACACTTTCTTGCCGCCGGGCCAAGTTTTGGTCAGTCCTTGCATGTGGTAAACAAATTGGCGAGCCATGACGTCAGCAACTCCGAAAAGCACGGGAAAAGAGGGTTGGCCCGTATGTAACGATGCGCGGGCTTCGGGGCAAGGATTCCCTTAACGGCTTCAATAAGGGCTGCCTATGCCATTGCAGACAACCCCGCTTCCGGTTTATCAAGAGCCGTTCCGCTCGATTGCGTCGCTCGCGACGAGACCGGCGGGCCTGTAGCTCAATGGTTAGAGCCGGCCGCTCATAACGGTCTGGTTGCAGGTTCGAGTCCTGCCGGGCCCACCACCCTACGCTCTTCGAGCCTCGGATCGGCGAGCTGAGGCTCGAAGAGCGTAGGCAGACCGGTCGCGTTTCACCCGTTTGTGTCGTTCATAGCCGGTGGACGCCAGCGCGCGAGACGCTCTTCAATGCGCGTCATCACCCATTCGGCCCCCAGTACAACCACGACAATGATCACGATAGCGGCATACATTTCAGCCGTATCATGCACGCCGCGCGCCGTTTGAATGATGAAGCCGATGCCATAGCGCGAGCCGATAAATTCGCCGACAATCGCGCCCACAATCGCGAAGCCGAAACTGATATGCAGGCTCGCAAAAATCCAGCTCATGGCTGACGGAATAATTACTGACCGCGTCAAAGCCCATTTTGATGCCCCGAGGATTTGCGCATTGGCAATCATCGCGCGATCAGCCTCGCGCACGCCTTGGAACGCGTTCGAAAACACCACAAAAAACACCATCACAAAAGACAGCGCCACTTTCGACCATAGGCCGAAGCCGAACAGCAAAATGAAAATCGGCGCGAGCACGACGCGCGGGATGGCGTTGAGCACTTTGATATAGACCGACAATACATCCGACATCATACGGTTACGCCCAAGAGCTACGCCAAACAAAATCCCGAACACCGAGCCAAAGAGAAAGCCGATCATGGCCTCCTCCATGGTGACATAGAGGTGGTAATAAAGCGGTGCCTCGTCGGTACCCTCCATCACCAGCTCATAGAGCCGGTCGGCAATGGCTGAAGGATAGGAATAGAAAAACGAGTCGATGATGCCGTAGCGCGCAAAAACTTCCCAGGTGCCAAGCAGCAAAGCCAGAATGGCCAACCGCCAAAAGATCACCAACCGACCATGGCGAATGGCCGCACGAAGGGCCGCTGCCTCAATCTCGGCGTCCGAGGTTCCGGGCGGATAGACAATCGCTCCGCCATTTCCAATTGCGATATTGCTCATGAAAAATAATCCTCAGGCAGCCTCGGAAGCATCCGCACCAAACTTCACCTCTTCCTTGAGATCCTGCCAGATCCGGCGTGACATCTCGATAAATTCAGGTTGATAGCGAAGATCGGACAAAACGCGTGGACGGGGGATATCAATGGTGTGAACGGCCTTAACCGTCGCAGGCCGCGCGGTGAGCACATAGACTTTATCGGCTAGCGCAATCGCCTCTTCGAGATCATGCGTCACGAACACAACGGCCGCTTTGGTTTGCGACCAGAGGCGCAACAATTCCTCATGCATCAAGACGCGGGTTTGCGCGTCCAGCGCCGAGAAGGGCTCGTCCATCAGGAGGATTTCAGGACCGTTGATAAAAGTCTGCGCCAAGGCCACGCGCTTTCGCATACCGCCCGAGAGCTGATGCGGATAATGGTTTTCAAATTTGGCCAAGCCGACGCGAGCTAACCAATCGCGCCCCGCTGCATAGGCATCCTCGCGGCTGCGACCGCGAAACAGCGGCCCCGCCACCACATTGTCGATCACAGTACGCCAGGGAAACAGCGCATCGGCTTGAAACACAAACCCGATGCGCGGATCAATGCCATTTACCGGCTGACCCATCACCCGAACCTCACCGCTCGAAGGCTTACCAAGTCCGGTGATAAGATTAAGCGTTGTTGATTTCCCGCAGCCCGTAGGCCCCACCAAGGCAACAAACTCGCCGCGCGCGACGCTGATGTTAAAGTCGCTCAGCGTTGCAAATGATTTACCGTCGGGGCTGAGAAATCGCCGGTTTACATTGATGAGTTCAATGGCTGGTGACGTATCTGTAACATCGGCTAAACCCATCATGGCCTCCCGGCGATTAACAAAAAAGGCACCGGTAACAGACGCTACCGGTGCCAAAGGATTACATCGCCGCTTTAGCGAATTCCGTCGTATAGGTTTTGGACAGGTCGATCGTCTTGCCCTTCAGGTTTTTGGAGAAACCCGACAACACCGCAAGCACGGTCTCAGGGCCGTTTTCAGGCATAATGCCGTCTTTGGTGTACATGCCCTTGCCGCCTTCCAGCGCCTTCACATAGCCATCGCGATCATTGACCAAATATTCCTTTGGCATCTGATCGGCAATTTCACCCGCGGTGTGGGTGTTGATGAAATGCAGCGTCTTGACGATCGCGTTAACGAGTTTCTGAGTCTCGTCTTTGTGGCCATTTACCCAATCAGTCGCCATGTAGAGAGACGTGGCAGGATAAGGCCCACCAAGCGCTGCTTGCGTATCGGCGTTTGAACGAAGATCGACAAGGATCTTGGCTTCACCGGTTTTCAAGAGGCGGGTAATGGTTGGCTCGGTGGTCATACCGGCCTGAATTTTGTCCTGCTGCATGGCGGCGATGAACGTATCGCCCGCTCCAACAGCGACTGAAGAGAACTCGCCCAGTTTTAGGCCGTTTTTAACCGCCAGATATTGGGTCAAAAAGTTAGTCGAAGACCCGAGCCCCGTTACACCGAGGCTTTTATCTTGGCGGTTTCAGGAATCTAACGCAACGGGGCTAATATGGGCTCCGCATGAAACAGAAG
>CAIUPE010000083.1 GCA_903900975.1 uncultured Hyphomicrobiales bacterium
CAGCAGCCACAGCAGGTCCTCTCGCTGCTCAAGCAGTAAGCGGAACTGCCCGACACGACGATTGAAGCGGCCCGCTGGTTACAGTGGGCCGCCCTTCATTAAACATTAGGATCGCTCAGCCGTCTTTAACCGGGTGCGATCCGGCACGAAGAGGAGCGGGAAATGGTGAGTTCTGTATCGTCGTCAACAACACCAACGACGACGACAAGTTCGACCCCTTCAACGACACCATCCTCGACGACGACGTCGACAGCTTCAACGACTCCAACCACTGCTGCAACGGCCGCAACCGGTGGGCAGGATATTATCAATCTGTTGGGCGCAGGCGGTGGCATCAATATTCAGAGCCTCGCCACCAATCTAACAACCGCAACCATCGCGCCTCAGCAAACGCTTATCAATACGCGGAAGACTGCAGCCGATACCACCATTTCAGCAGTCGGAACCATCTTGTCGCAAGTCTCGACGCTCAGCACAACGATTGCTGCCATCGGCGACCCGAATACTTTCGCCGTTGCGCCCACAACCAGCGACAACACCAGCGTGAATGTGAGTTTTGCGAAAGGCGCAGCACCCGCGCCTTTCCAGTCCAGCGTCACCGTTAACGCGCTGGCATCGGCCGCGAGCGTGTTGTTCCCGCCCGTCACCGATCAAGCAGCTTCGCTTCTCGGAACGGATACCAAACGCACGTTGACGCTCACCAGCGGAACAGCGGGTTCGCCAGGGGCCCAGCTGGTTTCGATCGACCTTTCGCAAAACAATTCGCTGAGCCAAGTCGCAAACGCCATCAATCAGGTCGCGGGCCTAACAGCGCAGATCATTCAAGGTGGCTCGGCCTCCAATCCGCAATATTATCTGGCGGTTCAAGCGGCCTCCGGCGCCGCAAACAGCTTCTTTCCGACAATCACAACGGCAACAGGCCAAGCGGCCAGTGCCGCCAATGGCGGATTGACGGCGGGGGCTGGAAGCGTCGTTACACCGGGAACCGATGCCAGTATTTCGGTTGATGGTGTTGCGGCAACCTCATCGACCAATAATTTTTCCAATATTTTGCCAGGCGTGACCATCACGGCCGTTCAAACAACAGGACAGACGCCTGTCACGATCGGTTCAAGCCTCGATACAACGGGCATGACGAATAGTCTGCAATCGCTGCTTCAAGGATATAATTCGCTTCTGGCGACGATCCAGACCCAAACCCATCTGGACACAGACGCAACCAAGAATGGTCCCCTCGCCAATAATCCGGCGGCGCAAGACGTTCTCAATCAAATGCGCGGGTTGACCACCCAGCCAATTATCGGCTTCGATGGCAAAGTCCATACGTTGTCCGAGCTCGGCGTTTCTACCAATCAGGACGGTTCACTCTCGATCGATTCATCGACGTTTGCTTCCGTTCTGCAATCGGACCCCGCTGCAGTTGAAGCTGTCTTGGGCTCGAAGCGGTCCGTCGGCGACAGCCAGCTCACCCTGCAATCGACCACAAATGCAACGGTTCCCGGCGCTTACACCATTGCAAAAGTAGGCGACTCGTCTTGGACGATTAACGGCCAATTTGCTTCCTATAACAATGGCGTGTTGACTGGCTTAGCCGGGACGCCTGTCGACGGTATGGTGATCACCATGCCAACCACCATGAATGCATCGGCACCCGTCGGCTACACCACGCAAGTCAATTATTCGCAAGGCATGCTCGAGCGATTTTCCAATCTTCTCGCGGCGGCAACCGCCACGAATTCGCCCCTTCAAACGGCGGAAAATGATGCCAACAATGATCTAACCAAGATCGCGACTGATCAAACAACGCTGACATCGCAACAAACGGCTATTCAGCAACAATACATCACGCAATTTACCGCCATGCAGGCGCTGTTGAATGCCAATAGCTCGACGGCAACCTCGCTGACCCAAATGATGACCGCTTGGTCGTCAGCGCTGAAGAATTAGGCTTAACTGGCGCAAGACTTGCACATGAAGATGAAAATCTTTCATGGTTCCGTTTTCTAGGCGTCGTTGATGACAAGCGTTACTTCACTCCTTGGAAAATTTACCGGAACCACCGCTCAGATCACCGCTGAAGCGACCAATTTGTTCAAATCGGTTGATGCCAATGGTCGCGGAATTCTGACAAAACCCAATTTCTCAAGCGTCTTGGCCGAAGTTACGGCCAATCATTCACAGGCGACATCCGACTTCGGCTACCAAGAAACCAGCTGGAATATTGGGCAGGAATCGTGGAATGTTGGCCAAGCGAATTTTTTAGGTTCAACCAGCTCGGCAGCGCAAAGTCCCGCACAGGCCGCACAAATAGCCTCGCAAGCCTTTACCCAATTCGATGCCGACCATTCGGGCAGCGTGACGCTTCAAGAATTTATCAATGGCGTTCTGGGGGCCTCGACAGCCAACTCAGCAACGTCAGCGGGCGCAACGGGCAGCACAGGCGCCTCCTCGTCGACCACGTCGGGTGCAACCGGCAGTGCCGGAAGTGCGTCCTCTGGCACCTCGTCATCATCAACCGGCAGCACGTCGTCGACGACAGGTGCAGGTGAAACGGGCTCGACACCTCCGAGCTCAACGGTTCCCTATCAAACGGCCCTGTCGACCTACCAGCAAGCGCAGTCGGATTCCACCGCCATGCTGGCCAAATATGATACCGCCGGTAAGGGCTATATTAACCAGACCGATCTGATGACGGCATGGATCGCCGACCCTAGCCTCGGCAATCCGCTTCAGGCGGCGAACACCATCGCGCAATGGGATACGAACAGCGATGGCAAAGTGACATCCGATGAACTGGCTTTGGGCGCCACGATCAGCTCGATAGCGGATCAGACGCTGGCTAAGCTCGACCCGACCGGAGCAGGCTCGATCAAGGTTAGCGATCTATCGGATGCAACGGTGGCCGGCCTGCCCTATTCCGCCGCAACGATTAGGGGCTGGGATAGCAATTCGGACGGTCAAATTTCGAGTAAAGAACTTTTGGCTGGTATTGGGCAAAGCATCAACGCGTTTTTGGCTCGGTTTGATACAACCGGTAAGGGCTATTTCACCACAACCGACCTTGAAGCAGCCGTGAATACCAATCCGACTGCTTTCGGTGGTGTGTCGGCCTCCGATCTGATGGCCAAATGGGATTTGAACGGCGACGGAAAAGTCGATGCAACAGAAATTTCAGCGCTTCAATTAACCGCGCTTGAGGGCAGCTCGTCGCAAAGCAACGCCTTGCCCGGTCAAACAACACCTTCGGCCGTACTTCAAAGTGCTCAAGCGCAGGCCAGCACAATGCTTGGACAATATGATACCTCAGACAAGGGCTACATCACTCAAAACGATATTGTTAACGCTTTTACCAACAATCCGTCGCTTGGCGATCCGACCCAAGCGAGTAATATCATGGCAACCTTCGACCTCGACAATAATGGCCAATTGAGCAGTGATGAATTGGTGGTGGGGGGCGAGCTTCAAACGCTTGCGAGCGAAATCTCAACCATTCTCGATCCGACAGGCACCGGCTCGATTGCGGTGGCTTCCATCGCAAGCAACACGAACACGGTTCTGCCTTTCTCGGCCACAACGCTCGCAAGTTGGGATGCAACCGGCGACGGTACCTTGTCGCAAACCGAATTGGTGCAGGGGATTTACAAAGAAGTTCAGAATACCATCGCTCAGTACGACACCGCGGGTAAAGGTTATTTTAATGAAGCCGATGTTGCGAGCGCCTTGGCTAAAACGCCCCCTGCAGATCCCTCCATCACATCGGCCAGCGTAATGGCCCAATGGGATGTCGGCAATACCGGACAGGTCACGCCCTCCGATATGCTCGCCAGCCTCGTTGCCGATACGAAAAACCGGGCAATCGCCAACGCTACACCCGCCAATGTATCGATCTATCAACAGGCACTCGGCAGCGCGAACGCCATGCTCAGCACCTATGACACGATGGGTAAAGGCTACATCGATCAAAACGATATCGCAGCGGCTTGTATTACTGATCCGGCATTAGGCGACCCTGCGCAGGCCGGATCGATCATCAAGGCCTGGGATGCAACCGGAAATGGCCAACTTACCTCCGATCAACTGGTTTCCGGCCTGATTGCTGGCCAACTGGCAAGCAATCTCCTCAGTCAGCTTGACCCAACCAATTCTGGTACCATCCCTGTTAATCAATTGAGTTCCCAAACCATCAATGCCCCCTATTTATCAACACCAGCAGCCACTATGGCCTCGTGGGATAAGAACGGTGATGGCGAGCTGTCACAGCAAGAACTCATCTCGGGAATAAGGCAACAGGCGAATAATTTCGTGTCGCAATATGACACGGCAGGGAAGGGCTACTTTACCGCCGGCGATCTTCAACTGGCGATGACCGCCAATCCCAACACAACCGATCAGACCCCTGCCGATGTGATCGCGCAATGGGATGCCAAAGGTGATGGCCACATCGATCTTTCGGATGCCCTCGCAGGTTTCGCAGCCGGACAAAACCCGACATCGCTGATGACGGCAACATCCGCTTTGTCATGGAACAGCAGCGATCTTCCAAGCACGGCACAGGTCTTAGCGGCCATGGGTCTGAGTTCCGCATCCTCTTAAACGGCGGGCGATCGGCGCGGCTTTTCAAGCCTCACAGGATTTAGGCACGGTATTTGCTAGATCACTTGTTGAAATGAGGTGTTGTATCGGAGCCTGAGATGTCTTTTCGTCAGAAAAAATCATCTAAGTAACTCCAATATAAGCAATTTTTGTTTCAACTTTACGTCGGAAGAGTAGCCCTAGCGTTCGAAAACGATATTGCTTCGAGGAAGATTTTAGACACATGTCGGTTGGATCCATCACCTCTTCCTCGCCTAACACTGTCAATTCGTCGACAGTTTCCAATGGTGCAGCACAACCCAGTGCTCCGACAACCACGAGCGGGGGGTTGAGCGCTCCGGCGATCCGTAGCTTCAATGTTTCAATTTCCTCGAATGCAGCCGTTATCAATTCCATCCTGTCCCTGACGCCGTCAGGCATCGCGGCGCTGAGCACGAGCGCGGTAGCGGCCATAACCACAGACGTCATTGCCGCCCTCTCCAACCGTCAAGTCGCGGCTTTTACCTCCAGTCAAATCGGCGCTTTGACGACGGACCAAGTGGCGGCACTTACCTCCAGCCAGATGACGGCCCTGACAAGCTCGCAAGTTCCCTCGCTGACAACCGACGATGTTACAAAATTATCGCCGTCCCAATTTGCTGCCCTTTCTACGGCGTCGATTGCCTCTTTAACGAGTGCGCAGATCATCGCGGTTCCGACCGCCGATATCGCCGCGATGACGACCCGGCAAGTGAAGGCATTGACCACGGCGCAAATGTCCGAACTCACAACGGCAGAGATTCATGCCCTCACGCCGACGCAGATCGGCGCGGTCACAACGGCGCAAGCCCAGGCTCTAACGACGGATCAGGTCGCGGCATTGACCACGGCCCAGACCGTCGCTTTGGCCTCGGCCGATCTAGCGGCCATGACGACCGATCAAATCAAATCGGTCTCCACGGCCGATATCGCCGCGATGACGACAAGGCAGGCGGCCGCCATCACGTCCACACAGGCGGCAGCTTTAACCACCGCTCAGATTGTGGCCCTCACGACCTCGCAATTTGCGGCCATGTCGACCTCGGCCATCGCCGCCTTAAGCTCGACCCAGCTTAACGCCATGCAAACCGTTGATGTTGCGGCATTAACGGCGAAAGAAGTCGGCTCGCTGACAACCTCTCAGATCGCCGGCCTTTCGACGGATCGCTTGGCCGCCATGACGACAAATCAAATCGTAGGTTTGGGAACGGCCCAAATTCAAGCGTTGACTACCGATAATTACCTGCGCTCACGACCAACCAAATCATGGCACTCGGAACTGCGGCTATTGGTGCGCTTACAACTACCCAATTCGCGGCTTTGGGGACCACCAACACGGCAGCGCTGACCAATCGCCAGATTGCGGCGATCAACACGACACAGATCGGTGCATTGACGACCGATCAGATTGTTGCCCTTTCAACCTCGCAAATTGCGTCGCTTACCACTGCGCAAGGTTATGCGTTGAGCAGCGGCCAAATTGCAGCGCTAACCACGCAACAAATTCCTGCACTGCAAAGCCGCGTCGTTGCGGCATTAAGCACCGACCAGCTGTCTAATCTGTCGACCGCCGACATTGCCGCTATGACGACTAATCAGGTTAAAGCGTTCACCTCTGCACAAACGGCGTCGCTCAGCACCGATCAGATTGGCGCCCTCAGCACGGGCCAAAGTATTGCGCTGTCGACGGCCAGCATCGCCGCGTTGACGACGGATCAATTGGCAGCGCTCTCGACCTCGGATTTCTCAGCACTGACCGCCCGCCAAATTTCGGTCATGACAACAAACCAGGTCGCCAATCTTATTTCGAGCCGCCTGACCGCGATGACGGTAAGCCAGATTACCGCGATGGGCAGCAACCAGATCGGCGCACTTACGACATCACAAATCGGGGAGATCACGACAAATCAATTAGCGGCGCTGACCACCGCGCAGATTGACGCGCTCAAGACCTCGCAAGTCTCCGCCATCACAACGGACCAGATCGGCGCTGTCACAACCCAACAGCTTTCTGTATTGACATCGAGCCAGGCCCGCGCGCTGACCACCGACGACGTTGCAGCGCTCTCGTCCGCTCAAGCCGCAGCCTTTACAACCAACGCGACAGCCAATCTGCAAACATCTCAAATCGCCGCTCTCAATAGTGGACAACTAACATCGCTCACGACAGCGCAAATATCGGCGTTAACAATGGCCGAACTCGCCGCCATTACCACCGATCTGATTTCAACGCTCAAACCTTCCCAGATTGCAGCGCTAGGCATCAGTCAATTGACCAGCTTGAGCACCGATCAAATCGCCGTTCTGACCACGGGCCAAGTCAACGCGATGTCGACTGCTGGCCTTGCTGCCTTGTCAACCGGTCAAATCACAGCACTTTCAACCACCGATATTGCCGCACTGTCATCGTCCGAGGTTTCGGCACTGACGACGACACAACTGGCCTCGCTGACGTCTGATCAGGTCCCTGCCCTGACATCGATCCAGATGAAGGCGATGTCGACCGGTCAATTGGTCGCTCTGACCACCGATCAAGTTCCATTGATTACAACCTCGGCTCTGGCCTCGCTCAATGCAACCCAAGTATCAGCGCTGACATCAACCCAGATCGGCGCGTTAACAACAGACCAGACCTCAGCTCTTACCAATTTGCAAATCATGGCCCTGACGACGGGCCAAATTGGGGCGCTGACCACCGACCAGTTGGCCGCCATCAAGACTTCGCAGCTTACATCCCTCACATCGACGGAAATCCAAGCGCTCGGCTCCAGCCAGATCGCTGCGTTGACCACCGATCGGGTTGTGACCCTAACCAACAACCAAATCGGCGCGTTTACAACTGACCAGATCGCCGGCTTTACGACCGATCAAATTGCGGCTTTGACAACCAAGCAATTGGCCGCCTTCAGCACAGCCCAGATTGCATCCTTCACCACCGACGAAATTGCGGCCCTCGGGACCAATCAAATCCAGAGTCTTTCGTCACGGGATGTCATCGCGCTGACCAATGGCGAAGTTGCAGCCATCGGCACCGACAATATCGCCGCGATGGGCACGGGCCAGATTGCCGCTTTCACCTCGGGGCAGGCCAGCGCCTTTACGACGGATCAGCTCAATGCGTTGATTTCTCAGCAAGCGGCTGCACTGGCGATTTCGGTCATAAGCAATCTGTCGACGACGCAATTGAATGCCATTACGACGTCCGATATTTCGGCATTGACCACCAAGCAAATCAATTCGCTCGGATCAAGTCAGGTTGCCGGATTGACGACCGATCAAATCGTAGCATTAACGTCATCGCAAATCGCTTCGCTAACAACCGCACAAGCCAATGCCTTGACCTCGGCGCAAGTCGGGACGCTTACCACTTCGCAAGCCCAAGCGCTGACGGCTAATGCCATCGGCGCGCTTTCAAGCAGTCAGATCCAAAATCTGACAACAGCGGATATTGCAGCCCTCACCACGCATCAGATCAGCGCCATGCCTACCGCCCAATTGGCAAGCCTCACAACAGATCAGGTTGTGGCTCTGGGCACCGCACAGGTCGTAGCGCTTGGCTCGGCGCAGTCCTCGTCGCTCACGACCGATCAGGTTGCAGCTTTGACCACGCAGCAGGCAGCAGCCCTCACTAATGCGGCGCTGACCGCGCTTTCAACAGCACAAATTCAAAATCTTTCGACCGCCAATATTGCGGCCCTTTCAACCACCCAAACAGCGTCGCTCACAACGGCACAGATCGCGGCCTTAACGACGGATCAGACCGTCGCTTTGACCACGGCGGCGGTAGCCGGCTTAACGACAGCACAAGCCAAGGCCTTCACAACCGATCAGGTCAGCGCCTTAACTTCTGGCCAAGCCACAGCCCTTACCAACGCAGCGCTTGACGCATTTTCTACCGCTGAGATCAGCGCACTTTCGACCGCTAATCTGGCGCTTTTAGGAACAAGCCAGATTAGCTCGCTAACAACCGCACAAATTTCAAACCTGACGACCGATCAAATCGGCGCTTTAACCACCTCACAGGCTTCAGCACTCAAGACCGCACAGATTGCTTCGCTCGGTTCAGCTCAACTCCAAGCGCTGCAAACCGGCGATCTTGCGAGCCTGACAACCGTGCAAACGCGCGCCCTGACCACCGCCGAAATCGCAGCCCTCACCACCGATCAGGTTCAGGCGCTGACCACGGGTCAAATTGCAAGTCTTGGAACCGCCCAAGCCTCAGCCTTTACGACCGACGGCATTGCAGCTTTGACGACAGGCCAGATTGCGGCCTTCTCGACAGCAGCCGTTGCCGCCCTCACGACAGACCAGGTGACCGCGCTTGGCACGCAAAATTTTGCAGCCCTGACATCGATTCAAATTGGCGCGCTCACGACAGCGCAGGTTGTAGCCCTCACGACCGATGAAATCGGTGCCCTTACCTCGGCTCAGATACCCGGGCTCACCACCGGATCGATTGCAACGCTATCGACCGATCAGATTGCGGCCATCGGCACATCGGATTTAACCTTGCTCAGCGCTCGCCAGATTGGCGCGATGTCGAGCGGTCAGATTGCCGCCCTCACAACGGATCAAGTGCCGGCCCTGACAACGACGCAAATCGGGGCGCTCGGAACAGGGCAAGTTACCGCCCTGACGACAGATCAGATTGCCAGCCTGACAACGGTGCAAACGCCGGCACTGACCACCATGGCGCTAGCTGCCCTATCGACCGCTCAAATTAATGCCATTACGACCGATGACATCGCCGTTCTCGGGTCCAAACAAACGGCATCGCTGACCACAGCTCAAATCGCATCGCTGACGACCGATCAAATTCAAGCGTTAACGACGAATGATACCGCTGCTCTTATCACCGCTCAAGCGCACGCGCTGACAACGAGCCAGATCGTTGCATTGTCAGGTGCTCAATTGGCCTCGCTATCGACAGCCGATGTTGCCGCCCTTTCGACCGCGCAGGTTGCGAGCATCACGTCCACTGATTTTGCACAAATGACGACGAGTCAGATCGCGACGCTCAACACCAATCAGGCCGCAAGCCTGACGACCGATGACATCGCCGCGTTGACCACGAGCCAAGCAGCCGCATTCAACAGCGCGGCGGTAGCCGCTTTGACAACCGCCGAAATCGGTGCCCTGCCTACGGCCGATCTAGCGGCGATGACGACCAAAGAAATTACCGCGCTCACGACAGGGCAAATTGCAGCCTTTTCGACCGATCAAACCGCAGCCTTGTTAACCAACCAGATTGCCGTTTTGAGTGGCACGCAGGCCGCAGCCTTTACCACCGACTCCATTGCCGCGTTGACGACAAGCCAGATGCCCGTCTTCACGACATCCGCCATCGCTTCCTTGGGCACCAATCAGGTAGCCGCGATCACGACATCCGATGTGGTTGTCCTTTCCAATCGCCAGATTGGAGCCTTGGGGTCCAATCAGATTGCTGCACTCACAACAGATCAGGTCGTAGCCCTTACGCCGCACCAGATCGGCGTTTTGAATGGTGCTCAGACGAGCGCGATGACAACGGATCAGATTGCCGCGCTCACCACGGGGCAGGCCGCCAGTATCGCGACAGCAGCCCTTGCCGCCCTCGGAACCAGTCAAATCACCGCCATGACCACGGCGGATCTAGCGGCGTTAACGACCCGACAGGTCGGCGCCGTCACGACCAGCCAGATCGCAGCCCTCACAACCGACCAAGCGGCGGCATTGACACCGGCGCAAATTGCCAGCCTTAACGCAACGCAAACCCACGCGATCACGACAGCGGATATCGCCAATTTGTCAGGCTCCCAAGTGGCAGCCTTCACCAACACCGCTTTGTCATCGCTCTCGACCGCGCAGATCGTTGCCATCGGGGCCGCCAATACGCCCTCGTTGACACCGAAACAGATATCGGCGCTGACCAACGCGCAGACGGCATCCTTGACGACCGATCAAATCGCGGCCTTGACGACCAGCCAAATGCCCGCCTTTACAACCTCTTCCATCACGTCGTTGACGACAGCCCAAATGGTCAACGTGACAACGGCCGATCTGGCAGCATTGACAACCAAACAAGTGCCCGCGATTGCCGTTCGCGATATCGCTGCAATGACCACCGATCAAGTTCAGGCCTTGACCACAACTCAGGTTGGTGTGCTGACGGCATCACAAGCGCATGCATTCACCACCGACAGCATTGTGGCCTTGACAACCGCACAATCTGCGGCGCTTTCGACCACCGCCATAACAGGCCTTTCAACCAACCAAATCGCTGCGATGCAAACGCAGGATTTCGCCTCGCTTACAACGGCGCAGGTCAACACGCTTTCCGCAGCACAAGCCACGGCACTGACGACTGATCAAATCGCCGCCTTGCGAACCGATCAGGCTGCCGCCTTGTCGACCACCGCCTTGCGCGCGCTCTCCACCGACCAAATCCAATCGATCGGCACCGCCGATCTCGCAGCGATGACGACGACCCAAATTCCGTCCATGCTCACCGCGCAGATGGCAGCGCTGACCACCGATCAGGTGCAAGCCTTGACCACGCAACAGGTCGCAAGTCTCGGTAGCGCTCAAGCCCTGGCATTGACGACTGATCAGATCCCGGCGCTTACATCGGCGCAAGCCAAAGCGATCACGACGGGCGACCTTACAGCCCTGACCACCGACCAGATCGCGGCGTTCAATACGAGCGATGTTGCAGCTCTGCTGACCTCCCAGATTCAGGCCCTCACAACAGCCCAAATCGGCGCGCTGACGAGCGATCAAGCCGTGGCGCTCACCACCAGCCAAGTGGCTACCCTTGGTGCTGCGCAGGCCGGAGCGTTGTCGACTGCGAACGTCAACGCCCTGTTGACCTCGCAAATCGCCGCCATCAACGACACGGCCATTACCGGTCTAACAACCGATCAAATGAACGCGTTGACGACGAGCCAGATCCAGGCCCTTAAAACCGATCAAATTGTCGCTTTGACAAGCGCCCAGATCGGCAGTCTATCGACGGATCAGATCGCAGCATTGACCACCGGTCAGGCCGTATCGCTCACATCCGCGTCAATTGCCGCGCTGGATGTCGATCAAGTGCAAGCCATTACAACGGCTGATATTGCTGCACTCTCGACGACCCAAATCACGAACCTGTCAACCGCGGAAATCGGCTATCTGGCAACCAACCAGATCGCAGCCCTGACAACAAATGAAGTCGCCGCGATGGCCCCATCCCAAATGGGCGCGCTAACGGCAGAAGATATCGCAGCGCTCACGACGGCACAGATTGCAACGATCAGCCCAACCCAGCTTGGTGGTCTTTCCACCAGTCAGATCGGCGCGTTGACCTCGGTGCAGACGCCTGCCCTCACCACCTCGGTGCTGGTTGCGATGACGAGTGCCCAGATCGAGGCCGTTGGCACCGATGGAATCGGTGCGCTGACAACGCAACAAATAACGGCTTTGACGACGGCGAACCTCGCAGCGCTGGGTACCGATCAGGTCGCGGCTTTCAACACCAACCAGATTGCCGCAATAACCTCGTCGCAGATAACCGCACTCTCGACCGATCAATTAAACGTACTTGGCACATCGCAAATCACGGCTCTTCGCCCGTCTGCTCTGGCTGCGATGACCACCGACCAAATCGTATCGCTTGCCACTGCTGATATCGCCGCGCTTTCGACCACACAAACAGCCACGCTGACCACACAGCAGGTCGCGGCGCTGACCACTAATCAAATCGGAGCACTGACGACCAGTCAGATCCATGCGCTCACCTCGCCGCAAATCGCGGCCGTAACAACCAATGGCATCGCGGCCTTCTCGACCGACCAATTGGGCGCGTTGTCGACGGCGCAAACAGTCGCCTTGACCACGGCTCAGATTGCCGCACTGACAACGGATCAGATATCGGGTCTGTCGACGGGTTCCGTCGCCGCTCTGACGACGGCGCAGATCACCGCCATGACGACCGATAATCTCGCCGCCATGAGCACCGGCCAGATTGCCGCGCTGAGCGTTGGCGATGCTGATGTCTTAAGCACAACGCAGATTGCGGCTCTGACCACCGATCAAGCGCCATCGCTCACGACAACGGCCTTGGCTTCGCTGTCGACCAGCCAGACGGCAGCCATCAGCACGGCCGACATTGCTGCGCTTACCACGACCCAGATTTCGAAATTGGCCACGGGCCAAATCGCAGCCCTGACGACCGATCAGGCCGCAGCACTTGGCACCGACCAAATTGCAAGCCTCACGACGCGCCAAGTGGTGGCGATGAGCGCCGACGATATTGCAGCCCTGAGCAGCGCCCAGATTACCGCGCTGACAACAGCGCAAACCACAGTGCTTACAACGGCGCAGGTTGCGACGCTCACGACCGATCAGGCACCTGCGCTTTCGACAGGCCAGATTCACGCGCTCACGCCAACTCAAATCCCTGCGCTGTCAACCGACGCCGTGGCCTCTTTGTCCACAACCCAATTGGCAGCGCTTACCACCACGCAGAGCACCGCCTTTACGAGCGCCCAAATCGCCGGCATTACCACCGACCAGATTGCGGGCCTGCCGACCGCGACCGTCGCGGCGCTAACAACAGCCCAAGCCGCCGCCCTCGGAACGGCGAATGTGGCCGCTATGACCAGCAGTCAGGTCGGGGCCATTACGGTCGGAACGGTGCAAGCGTTCTCGACCGCTCAGATTGCGGCCCTTACAACCGATCAGGCCCCGGCGCTTTCGACCGCTTCGATTGCAGCCCTTTCGACCGACAAAACCGTGGCACTCGGAACGGCCAATCTCGCCGTGCTCACGACCGCGCAAATCAATGCGCTCACGACCAGCCAAATCGGCGCGCTATCGACCGATCAGGTAGCTGCCCTTGGCACCTCGCAAGTCAGCGCACTCGCGACGCGCCAGATCGTGGCGCTGTCGAACGATGATATCGCGGCGATGACGACGGATCAGATTTCTTCGCTGACCACAGGCCAGACGGCGAATTTGACGACCTCGCAGATCACCGCCCTTACCACCGATCAATTCGCATCTATGACCACCGACCAGATCGGCTCCTTGACGCGTGGCCAGATTGGCGCACTCACCACCAGCGACGCCGCTGCTATGACCACGGATCAGTCGGCAGCGCTCGGAACCGCGCAAATCGCTGCTCTATCCAGTGATCAGATTTCGGCCCTCACGAATGGTCAATTGCCGACCATGTCGACAACGGCAATCGCCGCGTTGACATCGGCACAATTCGCAGGCGTTGCCGCTGGCACACTTGCCGCACTATCGACCGATCAGGTCGCAGCGCTCAAAACATCCGTTATCGCAGCGCTCAGCACCGATCAGGTTGCAGCCCTTACAACCGACCAAATCGCCGGCATGGGCACAGCCCAGATCAAGGCCCTGACCACCGATGCTATTGCGGCGCTTTCGGATGATGCTGTTTCGGCATTGACAACCGATCAAATCGCCGTGCTGACAACCGCTCAGGTGCCGTTGCTTTCGACCTCGGGGCTCACAGCCTTGTCGTCGGATCAGATTGGTGCTCTGACCACTAAGCAAATTCCGAGTCTGACGCCTGATCAAACGGCCGCCTTCACGGCGTCGCAAATGGCTGGGTTAGGCACGGCGGCTATTGCCTCCTTGACCAGCGCCCAATCGGCAACCTTGCAATATAATTCGGTCGCCGCCCTCTCAACGAGCCAACTCGTGTCCTTGACGACCGCCGATATAGCGGCCTTGACAACTTCGGCGGTGGCCGGATTGGGAACCGATCAGGTTGCAGCCCTCTTGACCAAGCAGATAGCTGCTATGACGACCGACCAAGTGGCCGCACTGACGACCGACCAGGTGGCCGCACTGGCAACCGCTCAGATCGTTGCGTTGTCGACCGATCAGGTTAATGCCATGTCGACGGATGATGTGGCTGCATTGACGACCTTGCAGGTACCCGCTTTGTCCACCCGACAATTGGCCGTGCTCTCGCCAGATGATGTTGCAGCAATGTCGTCTGATCAAATCGGTGCCCTTTCAACACGTCAGATTCAGGCGCTTTCCAGCGATGCCATCGCCGCGCTGTCAACCGATGCAATTACAGGCCTCAACACGCTCCAGATTGAAGCGCTCACGACGGCGCAATTTGCGGCCCTTCCGACCAGCAGCATCGAAGCCCTGTCATCGGATCAGGTCGCGGCCTTCACCACTGCCGACATTGGCGCCCTGTCAACCGAGCAGATCAGTGTTCTATCCGACCTCCAATCACCGGGTCTGTCGCAATCCGCCCTCGCCGCGTTGACCAGCAGCCAGATTGTCGCCTTCGATTCCGACACACTTGCCGCCCTGTCCGTTACGCAACTTGGCGCGCTGACAACAAGCGCCACAAGCGCCCTCACCGATACCCAGCTTGCGGCCCTGTCGACCGATCAATTGGCCGTGGTGTCGTGATGGTTGGAAATCTGGGCATCATAGAGACTTTATAAACAATTTTATCCTCTAAATGCCCGAAAGTAGGCGTGTTAGGCGGTTTGGAGTATCGGTGTTGCGTGCAAGTGAATCCCCGATTTCGTTGGCGCTCGAAAGCGCCAAACGCGGTACGATGCCGATCGATCATCTGTTTGAAGCAGCCGAGCGCGCGACAAATGCCGGACAGGCAAGCGATGCAGCCGAACTCTATCAAGTCTGGTTAGCCTCGACGGTATCGCCAACCGCATACGCCGTCTGGTTTAACCTCGGGGTCATCTATGCGGGATTGAACCAGACCGAGGCAGCCGATCACGCCTATCGTCAGGCCATAGCGCAAAACGCCGCTTTCATCCCAGCCCGCTTGAATCTCGGAACACTCTTGGAACGATGCGGCCGCACCGACGACGCGCTTCAGACGTGGAGCGAAATTCTTGCACTCGATACAGCCCTTTTGGCATCATCGCGCGAATTTCAAATGCAGACGCTCAACAATATGGGACGCTTGCTCGAAATCTTGAAGCGCTATGATCAAGCTGAAGCCAAACTGGCGGAAAGCCTGACACTCTCCGCCAACCAGCCCGATGTCCGACAGCATTGGATTCACTTACGGCAAAAACAATGCAAATGGCCGATCAATTCGGGACCCTTGGCGATGTCAGAGGCAACCTTCATGGCCTCCGGCTCGGCGCTGTCCACACTTAGCCTTTCCGGTAGCCTGAAAATTCAAAAGGATGCTGCCCGTCGCTTCGTCGAGAAAAAAATCAAAAAGGCTGGCGAGGCACTGGCAAATGCGCAGGGCTATCGGCACAAGCGACTCCGCATCGGCTATGTGTCATCCGATTTTTGTTTGCATCCGGTCTCACTTTTAACCGTTGAAGTGTTTGAAAAGCACGACCGCGAGCGCTTTGAAATTTTTGGGTTTTGCCATAGTCCCGATGATGGATCAGAGCTGCGCAAACGCGTAATCGCGGCCTTTGATCATTTTCACAGCATCAAGGCCATGTCGGATGAAGAGGCGGCCCGTCTCATCCGGGCATTTGAAATTGATATTTTGATTGATCTTCAAGGCCTCACGTCAGGCGTACGGCCCGATATATTCACTTTCCGCCCGGCGCCCGTACAGGTGACATGGCTCGGGTTTCCGGGTTCCAGCGGACACCCGCAAATCGACTATGTCCTTTGCGACGAAAGCGTTTTCCCATCCGGATCAGAACACGGCTACACCGAACGGCCGCTTCGCTTGCCCTATTGTTTTCAGCCGAGCGACAATATGCGGATCGTTGGCAAAACACCGACGCGCGCCGAATGCCATTTGCCAGACCATGCGTTTGTCTATTGTTGCTTCAATAATAATTACAAATTCACCCCCGAAATGTTTACCAGCTGGATGCGGATCTTGGCCCGCACACCGGGCAGCGTGCTATGGCTTTTAGCCGACAATGCGTGGTCGAAAACTAATCTGATCCGCGAAGCAGAGCGACACGGCATCGACGCTAGTCGGCTGATCTTTGCCTCCCGCGTGGCCCCGCCCGATTATCTTGCCCGCTATCAGTTGGCTGACCTCTTTCTCGACACTTTCCCGTTCAATGCCGGCACAACGGCTAATGACGCACTCTGGATGGGCCTGCCTGTCCTGACCCGTGTTGGCGAGAGCTTCGCATCGCGCATGGCAGCGAGCTTACTGATGGCTTTGGGCCAGCCTGATTTTATTACATCGTCGAACGCCGACTATGAAGACCGGGCTGTCGCATGGGCATCCGCGCGCGAGGACCTGGCGAGCCGGCGGCAGGCCCTGCGCGCAGCGCGCACCACTTCGCGCCTCTATGATATGACACTCTTTGTGCGTGATCTCGAAGCCGCTCTCGTCTCGGCCATCGAAGAAAAGATTGCTCTCGCACCACCGGTTCAGCAAACCTTCCTTCAGATCAACGCAGGCGGCCAGATCACAGGTGAAACACTGCCATTGTTCCGATCGACCGAATGGAGCAACGCTTCGCCCGCATGGATTGATGACCTTCAGCCTATAGGACAAGGCGATCACGCATTGTCGTCTGGCAATGGCAAATCTATTCAAGCGATTTTCCTGAACCATTACCTACCATGCTGCTATACGCATGAGGTTCCGGCTTTGCTCAACCATTGTCTAACATCGCTATCGGACACGGGCTTTCTGATCATTACCTGTCCGGATTTTATCACCATCGCCCACGAGATCTTGGCCTATGGCTTGACCCATCCATCTTATTCCAGCGCGGCCGGGCCCATTGCCCCTATCGACATGATTTTCGGCCATCGCCCTACCCTCGCCGAAGGGCATACCGCGATGGCTCATCATTCCGGCTACACCCAAAGCAGCCTTGTGGCCCTGTTATCCGAAGCGGGATTCAAATCCGTGCGTGCCTTGGCCCGGCCCGAGCAATTCGAGTTGGTTGCCGTGGTCACCAAAGCCGAAACAAATGATGCAACATTTTCCGATTTGCTGACCAGGATTTTCCATTGAAAGCGGCCAAGCTCCAAGAAAGGCCATCCGTAAGGCTGTTGAAATTAGCGATGGATGCCGAGGATCATCAGCGGCATGATGAAGCCGAAATGCTGTATCGCCGTGTTATCAAGCTGGACCGTGATAATTTTGCGGCCCTTTTGAACCTG
This sequence comes from uncultured Hyphomicrobiales bacterium, assembly GCA_903900975.1. Taxonomy (GTDB): domain Bacteria; phylum Pseudomonadota; class Alphaproteobacteria; order Rhizobiales; family Beijerinckiaceae; genus CAIUPE01. The sequence goes on from CAIUPE010000083.1 coordinate 17,704, forward strand.
AGTAACATCTACATCGCAAACCGTCGGTTCGACGAGGCAGAAATCCACCTGACCCATTTGTTGAAAATCACAAAGGGCGAACAAAAGCAGGTCCTAAACAGTCTAGCGACCGTCTATCAACGGCAAGAAAAATACCATCAAGCGGAAGCGTTGCTGAACAAGGCCCTAGCGCTTGATCCGCATTATACATTTGCGCTCAACAACATGTCCGCTTGTCAGCAACTTATGGGTCATACGGAGCAAGCGCTTCAGTTCGCGTTTCAGGCGATTTCTTCCAATATCAAATCGGCCCACGGATTTAACAATCTTGGATCAGCTTACGCCCATCTCGCCCAGTTTGCCGAGGCGACAATCGCCTTTCAAACCGCGATTGACCTTGATCCGAACTTTATTGAACCCGTGATCAATCTTGGCAGCATGTTGGCCCACAATAAGCAGCATGTCGAAGCCATTGCTGTCTATCAAACGGCACTTCAAAAAATAGGCCATCACCTTGGGGATTATGAAGGCTTGATCCGGTTTTTCATGTCCTATTCGCAATTGGCTGTCGGACAGATTGCGGAGGGCTGGAAAAATTTCGAACATGGCTTTAATCCGCTCAACACCAAGGGCAATGCCCGCCGTCCGAAACGGCAATTCACTGTGCCGCAATGGACCGGCCAGCCGCTTGACGACAAGACCGTCCTAATTTGGCGCGAGCAGGGATTGGGCGACGAAATTCTTTTCATGTCCTGCTTGAATGATCTGGTGCCCGATCTCTCCCGAGTCATCATCGAATGTGACCCCCGCATGGTGGAACTGTTCAAGCGCTCGTTTCCCGCAGCCCTCGTCCGGCCCGCCGCCTACCAGCCCAATTTGAACGCGCTCTATGCGGATTTCGATTATCATCTCCCGATGGGTTCGATGATGAAATTTAATCGCAATGCACTGCCCGATTTTGCCCGCTCGAACCCTTTTTTAAGGCCCGATCCCGACAAGCAGGCCTATCATCAGGAGCGGGTGCGCGAAATGACCGGCGACCGTTTGGCGATTGGCATCTGTTGGCGCAGCGGCCTGATCGATCCGCTTCGCAAAATTCACTATGCCGAGCTGGACGAATTTGCACCATTGTTTGCGAATAAAAATCTGGCCTTTGTAAACCTGCAATATGATGATTGCGAAGCGGAGCTTAAGGCCGCAGAAGCCCGCTATGTTATTCAGTTTATAAGGCCTACCATCGATCTAAAAAATGATCTGGACGATTTGGCCGCGCTGATCAGAGGCCTTGATTGTGTTGTTACGGCCGGAACCGCAGTTTCCATGATGTCCGGCGCCGTTGGCACTCAAACCATCGAATTCGGGCTTTCGGGAAAATGGACAAAGCTGGGAACGGACCATTTTCCATGGTTTCCCAATCTGGAAATCATTGACGGACGACGCGAGGACTATGGCGCCATTCTCACCGCCATCGCAGATTATTTCGCCCACCTCCCCGCACCCGCAAACGCGATCCCATAGGACGTGAAGGCGATCAGATATTCCGGACTCCCGGTTAAACCTTGAAAGAGTTGTGGCGTGAAAAAGACAGATCCATTGGCCGTCCTCCAAGCCGCGGCAACCGCGCATGAAGCGAAGAATCACGAGGCTGCCATCAAGCTCTATCAAGCTGTTCTCGCCCTTGATCCAAAGCAGCCGATGGCGCTTCACAACCTGAGCAATATCCATTTGGAGCGTACACAGTTGGTCGAGGCCGAAGCACTTCTGCTTCGGCTGTTCGAGGCCACAGGCTATGTCGATGTTAGCGCCATGAATTCGCTTGCAACAGTCTATCTCAGACAGCGCCGCATCGCCGATTCCATCGCGATGCTCAACAAAGCCCGCGAGGTTGATCCTGCCTTTCCGGAAACTTACGTCAATTTTTCGGCGGCCTATCTGAATGGCGGTCAAGCCGAAGCAGCACTAAACTTTGCCTTTGAAGCGCTAAAGCTGAATATCACTAATAAATACGCCTTCAACAATCTCGGCTCGGCCTATGGCAATTTGGCGATGTTTGATGAGGCCCGAATAGCCTTTGAAACCGCCATCGATCTGGACCCCGATTTTTTCGAAGCCATCCTGAATTTTGGCAGCCTGGAAGCCCGCAAGGGCAATCACGAAAAAGCGATCGAAATTTACACAGTAGCGTTGAGCCGACTTTCGAAGACGCTGGCGTCACAGGAAGACGTCATCCGCTATTATATGGCCTTTTCGCAATTGAGCATCGGACGCCTAAAAGAAGGCTGGCAGAATTATGAGGGTGGCTTCCATCCGAATATTTTGAAAAGCAATGCCCGTGCGCCCAATCGGAAATTCAAGGTTCCGAAATGGAAAGGCGAGCCGCTCGACAACAAGAAATTGCTTATCTGGCGGGAGCAGGGGCTCGGCGATGAAATTCAATTCATGTCCTGTCTGGCGGATCTGAAAAATCTTCACCCCCGCATCATCGTCGAATGTGACCGCCGAATGGTGGAAACCTTCCAACGGACCTTCCCGCAAGCCCACGTACGTGAGCAGGTCGCGGATATGCAGCTCAACGCGATCCACACCGATTATGACTACCACCTCCCTGTCGGCTCCCTGATGGGGTTTACGCGCAATCAGATTGACGATTTCGACAAAGCAGGCGCTTATCTTATGCCCGATCCGATTAAAGTGGAGCACTATAAAACATGGCTTGCTGAGAAATCAGATGGCAAGACAATGATCGGGATTTGCTGGCGAAGCGGCATGGTAGATGCTTTGCGGAACCTGCATTATCTTGCACTTGGCTCGTGGAAGCCAATTTTCGAACTCGAAAAGGTTACCTTCGTCAATTTACAATATGGCGAGTGTGAAGCGGAGATCGCCTATGCCGAAGAAAAATTCGGCGTCACGATCTTAAGACCGGACATGAACCTGAAGGATGATCTGGACGAAGTCGTATCCTTAATCGCCACCCTTGATTACGTCGTAAGCGCCGGCACGGCCGTTGCCATCATCGGGGGCGCGGTAGGGACAAAAACCTTACGATTTGGCCTTGAAGGAAACTGGACAAAATTGGGGACGGAACGGTTCCCATGGTTCCCTGATTTAATTCCGTTCGACGAGCCTGCCGATGCGTTGCCACAAGCCTTGGTCAAAATTGCGGATTACATCACGTCTCAGACATAAGGTTGCTAACAACACAGCCCCTTAAAGGGGATGGCCCCTCAAATCGCCCTTACAATGGAGCCATCCAAGGATCCCTAACGCCTTGAGGATTCTGAAGTTTGCAACAATACGATTGCCAAACCGCGGATTGTCTTTCCGCTCGCGGGTCGTGATAGGGATTTGCGAATAGGTTCCCCCGCCTGCGACAATCCGAATGGCTAATTCCGTTCCAATCGATTTGAAGCTGCTGAACAAGCCCACACGATCATACCAAGCCAACCGATACCCTTTCATCCCGCACAACGGATCAAAAATCTTCCATAGCCGTTGCGCGACATAAGAGAACACGACTTCTGAAAATCGGGCCTTTCGGTCTCGAATGCCGACGACAACATCATATCCTGCCTCCAATTGCTGGATAAAGGAGATTAGTTGTGTCGGATTATGTTGCCCATCGGCGTCAATCGTAATGGCGTATTCAAAACCTCTGGCCTTGGCAGCGGCCATGCCCGAGCTCAACGCCGCATCATAGCCTAAATTCAACGCATGTCGGACGATCAGCGCATGGGCGGAGGTAGCAAGATCGGCGGTCTTATCCGTCGAGCCGTCATCGATGACGATGGCGACACCATATGCGCTCACACGCTCGACGACGTGACCAATCGTGGCTTCCTCATTCAAGGCAGGAATGAGAATGGCTATGCGAGATCGGTCCATTTTAAATGGTCTCCACGCTCAACGCTTCGAATAACGGTCTTTCCAATAACCTGATGGATGAGAGCGGGTGATAGAGCATCAACCGGGCAAGGCCGCAAAATGTGCAGATGTTCGCGGGTGATGGTGTCGCCCGGCCTCACATCAACCGCAAGGCGAATGGCGCGCCGCTGCAAAATCGCTGTTTCGATTTCATTGTCTTCGATCTTTTTGATGCCATTGCCCAACGCATTTTCAAGCTCGCGGGTGGCCGTAACCATCGCACGCCAGTGAGCCGGATCCATCGCGAAGTTGTGGTCCGGACCTTCGCGGTTGGTGTTATCGGTAAAATGCTTTTCGATAATTCGCGCGCCGAGCGTTACAGCTCCCAAGACGGTCGTATGACCTAAGGTGTGATCGGATAATCCGAGGATCAAATTGGGATATAATTCTCGGTAGGTTTTCAATACATTCAACTGAATATATTTAAAATTTTCCAAGCTTGCCGTGTAATTGGTGTTGCATTGTAAAAGAGCGACTTCATCGTTAAGCGCTAATGCGGCTTGCAACGCGATATCGACGTCCGCCAATGTCGAGGCGCCCGATGCAATGATGACAGGCTTCTTTTTTGACGCCATATGGCGGATGATTTCGAGCCAAGTGATATCACCCGAGCCGACCTTGAACGCAGGGACATATGGGTCAACGTGATCGACTAAGCTGAGATCATAAGGGCTGGTAAAAAAGGCAATTCCAGCTTGATCGCAGGTGTCTTTCAGGATCGGGGTCCAATCAAGCGGCACGGAGGCGTCTTGGTATACTTCAAAGACTGATTTCTTCCAATTTGCCTGATGCGATTGTTGGCCGCCAAGATTTTTAAACCCACGGTCGCTAACAATCGTATTTGCCTTGAAATGTTGAAATTTGGCGGCATCAGCCCCGGCCTCTGCGGCGAGATAGATCAGATCCTTTGCGCGTGACAAATCACCGTCGTGATTTGCGGCAATATCCGCGATAAAATAAGTCGGATGGTTCAAGCCAATGTGCTTGCCCGATATTTCAAAATGAGATTTAGGATCAATCATAAATACGCCCTCGCGACCAACTCAATTTCATTCTGAAGCAACGGCATAAATATCCCCATTTTCTGATTGATATATGTATAATCCATACACATGCTCTTGGGCCGTTTAGCCTTGAGAAAATCGATTTCATCGATTTTTATTCTTCTCATATTTTCACTCGATATGTTTAAAGCTTTAGCAAAGGCGAATGCGAAATCGGCTTTACTCATGCCTTCGCGAGAGCCGACGTTAAAGACGCCCACTGGCTTTTTTAATGCTAATAATTCGATTATTTCACACAGACTAGACATCGAAATTGGACTAAAAAATACATCTTCAAATACAGGTACCGAATTGTTTTGGTTTAAAGCGTTGAATAGCCAATCTGTCAGGCTTTTTCTTTTTGAATTTGGGCTTAATCCAAAAAAATTTGTTCTTACAATCGTCGCAGCAACGCCTTTTGCGGCAAGCTCTCCTGCATATTTCGAAAACGCATAGCAATTGACGATGCGGACATCGCTTTCACGGTGAATAGGCCATCCGTCATAAACTTGATCCGTCGAGATATGGATCAGGTGACAGTTTGGGCGCTGATGTTTAATCCAATGAGCGATGTTTTCGACGCTTTTCACATTCACACGATACGCGTCATCCGGATTGATTTCGCACCGATCAACATCGGTTAAGCCGACCAAATTTATGATAACCGAAGGCTTGATACGATCCATGAATTTCGCAGCTTCCGCCTCATCGACCAAATCGGCTTGATCAAAGGCATCGGACGACATCGAGTGTCCCCGGATGGGATAGCCACGCGAAAGCAAATAGGGTGTCAGGCTGCTGCCGAGCATACCCGAGGCCCCCAAAATAAGTATGGGCTCGCTGAGGGCGCTTTCGTTCATTTCGACTCCCCATCAGACCGGTGCTGTAAAAGGGCTTTGACCAACAATTCAGCCCGCACCCAATCATCCTCGGTATCGATATCAACGACCCGCCAATGGGGTACAACCATCCCTATTCCGCTGCTATGCATCTTTTTATGCTCGAGCCACGCCGAAGCTTTGCCCCAATAAAATTGCCCAGCGTCATGATAGGCCTTTTCTAAGTCCTGCGTGCGTGTCAGCTCAAATTCCGGTTGGAAAAATTGCATTTGGCCGTGGCTTAATTGCCGCATGGCACGCTGGATCGGATGGACATAGTCAGTCACCGGATAAACATAGTCTGAACCCGTTTCGATGAGGCGCTGTAGGGCGCGGGAGAGATCGTCGATTTGCGTGGTTACGGCGCAGGGATAAAGGCAACAAACGGCCTCGGATTGCCAACCAAGATTGGAGCAAGCCTGAACTGCATGGGCGATAACGGGTACGGTAGGCGTCAAATCATCGGACAATTCGGCAGGTCGACGAAAAGGTACCTTGGCGCCAAAGCGTACGGCTATGGAGGCAATCTCATCGTCGTCGGTAGAGACAATGACATGATCAAACACCTTGGATCGCTGAGCGGTTTCGATTGCCCAAGCGATCATTGGCTTTCCAAGAAACATTTTTGTATTTTTATGCGGAATACGCTTACTTCCACCTCTTGCAGGAATAATTGCGATTTTCATGCCGTTCAAATTTCCTGTTCTTTGTAATTAGCGTCACATTTTCAATTAGAAATGAATGTTATTAACGCTCATTATTGGCATAAGATCCTTATAGAACTCAAATTTTTCCGATTTTATCTTCATTTAGACGGATCCAATCGGCAAGATTTTTGATTGTCATCCAATCTGTATTATTATCACTATTATAGCTAAACCCTTCAGGAACGCTCACGCCTGCTTTAATGCGGCGCGGATCCTTGAACCAATCATTAATCGCAGGCAATATCTTGAAATAATGGCTATAATCATAGGTGTACATCGAGTCTTCTTGCCCGATCATTTGTTCGTGCAATTTTTCGCCCGGACGAATGCCCATGATGGTATGTTGCTTTTCCGGCGCAACGGCACGCGCGACATCGGTAATGGTCATGGACGGAATTTTTTTTACATAAATCTCGCCGCCTTCCATATCCTCAAAGGCATGCCAGACGAGCTCGACGCCTTGCTCCAGCGAAATCATAAACCGCGTCATCCGCGGATCGGTGATCGGCAGCGCATCCTTATCTTTGAGCGACATAAAGAACGGAATGACGGACCCGCGAGAGCCCATCACATTGCCATAGCGGACGACAGAGAAACGGGTGTCATACCCACCCGCATAGGAATTGCCCGCAATGAATAATTTATCAGAAGCCAGTTTGGTGGCGCCATAGAGATTGATCGGGCTGCTTGCTTTATCGGTCGAGAGCGCCACGATACGTTTGACGCGCTTGTCGATGCACGCATCAATCAAATTCATCGCACCATTGATGTTCGTCTTCACGCATTCAAACGGATTATACTCAGCCGTCGGCACGATCTTGGTCGCGGCAGCGTGAACGACATAATCGATTCCATCCAACGCCCGATACAACCGATCACGATCCCGCACATCACCGATAAAAAACCTTACACGGTCATCGCCGACGAATTTCTTCGCCATCTCCCATTGTTTCATCTCGTCGCGGGAAAAGATTACAAGCCGGCGCGGGTTGTATTTCGCTAAGGTCATTGGAACAAAGGTGTTTCCAAACGAGCCTGTGCCACCCGTGACAAGAATGGAAGAATTGGTCAACATTCGCGATCCTTTTGGGAGCATCCCGGGTTCGAAGGTAACAACAAGGGCCGCTTGGCTCCCAAAACGAAGACGACGGGAAAAGCTAATCGGACGTCAGGCACCCTTTCGGACACGCTAAGCCGATCGTTTTTCTTGGTGAGGTGGCAGCAAAGTTTGTGCCATCCCGAACTGTGGCTTTTTTGACAGGCTAAAAAGCAGAAGGCTAAATCCAATCCTGCAACTCTTGCAACGGCCCCCACCAATCCCCCTCCGCTTTCTGACGGAAAAGCTGCATCGTCGGATACCAAGGGCTATCCGTCCGATCGAGCATCCAGCGCCAATCGGGAATCGCAGGAAGGAGCACCCCGACTCTTTGCCCTAGCGCCCCCGCAAGATGGGCCGTGGTGTTATCAATGGTAATCACCTGATCACACGCCGAAATCAGCGCCGCCAAACCCTCGATGTCGTCATAGGGGTTAACGAATGCCGACCGATGCAATCTCACCTTTTGGGCCAATGCGGTTGCATCCGTCGCGGAATGGTCAAGGCCGTATTGCAGGTCCACAAAAACCCGTCCCGGTTTAGCGAGCGACTCCAGCATCACTTCAAGCGGAATCGAGCGCGCTTTTCCGGTGTTTTGGTCACTAGTATGCCAGCTTATCCCGATAGCGAGTTCGTGCGGTTTAAGATCCATGGCCTTTCGAAGTCGGGTCCGTCGTTCATCGTTGCACGCAAGATAAGAAACCGCCGACGGGATTGACTCAACCGTCGTCCGACACGCCAGCGGCAGGCTCATGAGCGGGCAATGGTAATCGAACGCCGGTAGGGCTTCGGCAAGATCGACAAGTCTCGCGCCCGTCTGCAAACTGGCCATCAGGGGCAATAACTTTGCCTGTGGCGCGAACAAGATGGTTGCGCCGAATTCCCGCTCGATGAATGGGACATAGCGACAAAATTGGATTGTATCGCCTACCCCTTGCTCGTGATGGACCAGCAGGGTTTTTCCCGTCAGCGACGCTTCGCCCCGCCAAACCGGAACCGGAAAATCTCTGCCATTGGCAAATTGGCGCGTTTGAGTTCGCCATTCATATTCGTCCCAACCGTACGCAAACCGCCCATGGAGCAAGTTGAGCGAACTCCGACCATAGTGCATCTCGGCATTAGCCGGATCAATGTCGATCGCTCGCTCATAGCACCGCATGGCTGCATCAAACTCACGCAAATGGCGCAAAGCGAGTGCGAGATTACCCAAACTATCGAGGTCATCAGGCTTCAGGTCGAGGGCCTTAGCATAGGCCGGAATTGACCGCGCATAGGCTTGAGCTTCCCGGAACAAATTGCCCAAATTATAATGGAACTTAGCTTCAGTCGGACACAAGGCAATCGCCTTTTCGAAGCAAAACTGGGCGTCGGCCCAACGTTCATTCTGCTTCAAGAGGCTCCCGTAATTGCTGAAAGCCCAAGCATCCAATGGATTAAGATCGATCGCCCGATCAAAGGCTCCAAGCGCGCGCTCAAAATCGCCGATATCGTGATAGACTAAACCACAATTTTGGTAGGCCTCTGAAAAATTGGGCTTTAAAGCGATGGCACGCTGATACGCCAGTAAGGCGTCTGCATGATTGCCGGTTTTGTATAGCGCATTGCCACGGAGTAAATGATCTTCGGCGCTACCGCTCATTTCAGTCATTAATATTTCATCCAAGACAAACGATGTAAAAATTAGCGGTCTTCAATTAATTTTATATTATCAAAAATTATTATTATTTACCATATTTTGCCCAATTATTTAAGAATTAATTCTAATTTAGCCTCCGATCCGTCGATTAATCGCTAACGCACCGCCAACTATATCCATTTTGACGGATAAGCACTTCGCACGACAGCCCTAGCGGGAATGGCTAGATAAATACACTTTTGACGAGAGACGGAAATTTGCGTATACCGCTACGAGAATTTGGAAGCCCCGCTTCGAGGTTCTGGATTGGCATCGAGATCCCGCAAAAAGGCAGCACAAATGCGTAATATTATCGACATTTTGTGGAAGCGTGAGCCAACGACACCGGATTTTGCGCCCGGTGAGGCTGCCGAAGTGGCTTTTGCCCTTCTCGACACCATTCCAGAAACGGCCGAAACCGAGACGGGCCTTGATTCGGTCCAGCGGCTTGGTCAGGAAAATGAAACCTTCCGGCTGCTCTTCCTGAACGCACAGAGCAAAATTGACGAACTCGACAAGCTGAAAGCTTCTTTTGACCAGCTCAGCGCTCCGCTCGAGCGGAACCTTCGGACCATCGAAGGTCTGAAGATCGAAAACTCCAGCCTTCGTTCGGGTCTGACAGAAGCGCGCGACAAAATCAGCCTACTTCGGAACGAGGTAGCGGCGTTCGTACGGAAGATGGATAGCCTCGAAGGCGAAAAGCTCGCTTTGGCGCAAGATATCCGGGCATCGCGCGAAACCATCAATGCGCTTGAGTCGGTTCGCTCCGAACAATCGCAAGAATTGACAGAGGCGCGTAGCAAGCTGCTCGAGCTTGAACGGCAGCTGATGTACGCGATGGAATACCAGAAATCGTTGGAATCCGATCAGCAGACCGCGCGCGATATGATTGTCACCAATGACACTCAAATTGCCCAGTTTGATTCGGATATCGCCCGGTTGAACGAGACGATTGCGATTTTGGAAGACGAAAACGCCAATCTGACAGAAGCACTGTCGGGTCGCGTTGATGATTTCAATCGGACATCGCGCCGTCTGACGGAAGTCGAAAACGATCTCGAAGCAACACGCAACCGTCTTAACCACACGCGTACCCTTCTCAACGAGACCAAGAACGAGCGCAAAGCGCTGGCGGATCAGGTCGACGAGATCAACGCACAATTCCAAGCCGAAAAAATCTCGCTCACAATGAAGATCGACGCGATGCAGTCGCGAATCACGCTGGGCGAGCGTCTTTTAACTGAGGCGCGCAATTCGCTGATTGCAAAAACCGACGAGCTGCGCAATGCCGAACGCCGTATTCTCGAAAACAACGTTTCCGTAACGAGCTTCGAGCAGAAGCTGTCGAAACAAAAAGCTACCATTGATGGTCTGGAGCGTCAGGTTCGCGAACTCGAGCAATCGCGCGTAACCTTGATTGAGCGGGCCAATTCGCTGACCAAAAATCTGAAAGCGCGTGACTCGGCCCTTGCGAAATTGGATGATCGCATCCCGGTTCTGATGGGTCGTATCGACCAGCTTGAGACCATGGCGGAATCAAACCGTGCGACCTATCAGTCTCGCGTCGATGAATTGACAGCGGCGCTCGAGGCCGAACGCATGGGACGTGCGGTGGCCGAAGGCGCCCTCGAAATGGCCCGCAGGGAGCGCGGCGCATTGCAGCGCGAACTCGTTCGTTCGGAAGGCGCACCAAGGGTTTCTGAAGTCGCCGATACGGTCCTCGATCTCAGTGCGAAGATTGGGCATCAGCCTGCAGCGGATGGTACGACCGGTTAATCTGTCACGCCGGTTTGGGTGTTATCGCCTACCAAAGTGCCGGATGAAGGGAAAACCGACGAAAGGGAATGACATTCCCCTTTGCCTTAACGAATCGGTCATATTCTGCTATTAATTTTATTAAAGTTGCTTTCTTAAGCATAACATTTGCTCATTCTTGAATGCCATCATGTACTCAGTCGTCGAAAAGCGTCGTCAAAAAAGTGGTAAAACCTACTATGTGGTCTATCGGGGATCGCAGGTCGTGTTGATGACCTATCACCGGGACACCGCGATGGAATATCTCGCGCTCAACACATCAACGACATCAGCGGCCTGAGGGCGGCTTTGAAGCGCGACGGTCATCGTGTATGCTGGCGTCAAATCATTCGATGTTCATGATCACCGGGGGAACGCTCTAATGCCGAAGGCGTATGTCTTGTCTTGCTATCGTTCGATTTCAAAGCCTGAAAAACTGGCTGATTATGCCAAATTAGCTGGTCCCGCGATTGCCGCAGCCGGTGGCCGCTTCCTAGCACGGGGTGTTGCCGCCGCAGCCATGGAAGACGGCTTGAAAGAACGCACCGTCATCATCGAATTTGATTCATTGGAAGCAGCCCAAGCGCTCTATAATAGCCCGCTTTATCAAGAGGCGGTCCAGGCTCTGGGTGGCGATGCTGTCGTGCGCGATATGCGCGTCATCGAAGGCGTCTAACCCGAGCCTAACCGCGTGCTGGCGTCACTGCGCCAGCACCGTAATACTTATCCGACGGTTGCGCGGATCGAGCGGATTGTCGGCATTGAAGGCCTCACGGTCGGCAACGCCCTCGATTTTCATGAACCGTTTTTCCTCGATCCCCTCGCCCATTAAATAGCGACGGGTCGAATCAGCACGTTGCGCCGACAACCGCCAATTGTTCATCTTATCGGCTTGGCTAAAGGCAAAGCCGTCGGTGTGGCCGCGGATAGCCAATTTGTTTGGCATGTCTTTAACGGCTTTGGCCACATCGGCCATCACCTCTTGGGCTTTGGGCAAGAAATTCGTCGTGCCAATGGCAAACATCGCGAAGTCTGCCTGATCAATAATTTCGATCCGCAGGCCTTCTTTGTCGCGGACAAATTTCATCTGTCCCGCGATCTTTTTCAAATCGGGGTTTTGATCCAAGGTCGATTTGATATCCTTCTCGAGCTTTTCAAACGCTTTTTGATCGGCAGCGGCGGCAGCTGCCTTTTTCTGTTCCTCGGTCAATTCGCCGGTTGCCGACTTGAGGTCCTTGCCACCAGCATCACCGGTATCAGCCTTGCCCTTGCCCTCCATGTCGCCCGTCTTGGCAACGCCGCTCTTTTTTTCCGAGTCTTTGGCTTTAACGCCGGTTCCCGCATTTTGCGTGGCTCCGCCGGCCTTTTTGCCGTCGCTTTCACCCGATTTACCGACTCCTTCATCGTTTTGATCGGTCTGTGCCTCTACGCCTTCGGGGGCCTTGTTCCGATCGGTCGAAGCGGTTGAGGCGACAGGAACAACGGGCTCCATATTGCTATTGGAGACAGCGGCTTCCGGAAAGCCATCGCTATCGGCCAAGGTCTTGCCCGTCATAAACCCGCTGGTACCCGCCACCGTGCTCAACGACAGCAGACTGGTCTTGGCCCGGAAATATTCCCCTAAACCCTTGCGTTGATCTTTGTTGGTCGCCCCCAACAGCCACATCAACAAAAAGAACGCCATCATCGCCGTCATCATGTCGGCGAGCGCGATTTTCCAAGCGCCACCATGCCCGCCGCCGTGACCGCCTGCAACTTTTTTGAAGATGATTTCAGGCTTTACTTCGGCCGCTTCGCCTTTTTCCGGCTTTTTTTCACTCATGGCGTAGCCTTCAGCGTTGGAGGCGATTTTTCACCATCGCGATAGAGCAGCGTCATGCTGATACGGCGGTTACGCACATCGAGCGGATCGGAAGCGTTATAGGGCTCCGTATCGGCAACGCCTTCTACGCGCGCAATCTGGCTTTCAGGAACGCCCGCGCGCAACAGCACCTGCCGTGTGCTCTCGGCCCGCTCGGCCGATAGCATCCAGTTGTTCATATCGCTATCGAGCGCATAGGCCAGCCCGTCGGTGTGGCCACGGATCACCACCTCGTTGGGAAGGTCGGTGATCGCCTTGGCCAACTCGCTGATCAGCGCCGTAGCCCTCGGCAAAACACGCGTTGTGCCAACCGAAAACATGGAGAAATCCGCTTTGTCGATGATTTCGATTTTCAAGCCGTCTTTGACTTTGACGAACTGAACCTGATCGGCAATTTTGGCGAGGCTTGCATCTTTGTTGATGGCCTCCATGACCTTTTTCTGAACGTCATCAAAATTCTTTTGATCGGCCTCAGCAGCTGCCTTTTTCTGGGCTTCGTCGCTTTGTCCATTGCCCCCTTCGTTTTTGGCGTCAGGTGAATCGCCTGATTTGGCCAATCCATCGGCGGTTATGGCGTCAGACGCTTGCGCACCCTCACCAGCATCATCCACCTGCCCGCCTTCGGCCGGACCTTTCGATTGGCCCGCGCGCCCTTCGCCTTCGGTATTCTTGCCATCGGGCGACAAATTACCGGAGGGTCCTTCATCGCGATCATTACCACCGGTGGCCTGTGTCGGCGGCATGATGTTGGCAACGCTGGTCTGCGAAACAGAATCGGGTAAGCCCTCGGGGTTGATCATCGAACGGCCCCCGAAAACGCCGTTAGAGCCCGCATTCGAACCCATTTTGAGCAAAGGTGTTGATTTGAAATAGTCGGCAATCGATTTTCGGGACTCGGAATTGGTTGATCCCAACAGCCACATCAAGAGAAAAAACGCCATCATCGCGGTCATCATGTCGGCAAGGGCGATTTTCCAAGCGCCACCATGCGCACCGCCATGCCCGCCTTGCACCTTCTTGATAACAATCGGAAGCGGCTTTTCTTCAGCAACTTCCGGTGCGTCTGGCTCTTTCTCCTTTTTGGCGGCGGCCATCCGTTACTTGCCTCTCAGGCCGTCGAAGACTTCGCCAAAGTCAGGCTGGTTATGATGGTTGATGCCCGACCGCGCTGCCTCAATCACCAAAGGCTGCGGATGACCATGCAAAGTAGCAACGATCAACTGCTTCACAACAACATAAATTTCGCTGTCTTCGTCGATAATCTGCTTCAACCGGCCGCCCATTGGCTCGATAACGCCATATGCGAGCAAAACGCCCATGAAGGTGCCGACGAGCGCACTACCGATCAAGGCACCCAGCACCGCTGGCGGCTGATCAATCGATCCCATGGTTTTCACGACGCCTAGAACGCAAGCCACAATACCCAAAGCCGGGCAAGCACCGGCCGTGGCCGCCAAAGCTTCGACGGGCTTCAAAGCTGCGTGATGATGCGCTTTGATGCCATTGTCCAAAACTTCTTCAACCGCATAGGGATTAAGGTTTCCCGATGAAATAACCATCAAACGGATGGTATCGGTGATCATGTGGATCAGCGCGTGATCCTTCATCAGTTTTGGATATTCGGCAAAAACGGCGCTGCCTTCCGGACTTTCAACATGCGATTCGAGCGCCACCGGTCCGTCAACGCGAAGAATTTTGAGCAGTTTTGAAACGAGAAAAATCGTGTCGAGGTAATCCTGCTTTTTATAGGTCGGTCCTTTAAAAACCTTACCCAGGCCGGCACCGACGCCTTTGATGACGTCAAGGCCGTTGCCGACGAACATTGCGCCGATGGCCGCGCCGCCGATGGCCGCCAATTCGTGCGGGGCGGCCTCGATAATAGGATCAAGATTACCGCCTGCCGCAACGAACACGCCGAATACGGCGCCCATAACAATAACCAGACCAACGATACTAAACATTCAACGCGCCCCGCTGTGCCAAACAAGTTGAGAGGACCGCGTCCCGCCAACACCGCCGACCATACTCCACCTCAACCCATCAATCCTCTAACGCTGAGAAGGATAATTTCATCTTAAAATGGTAAACTTTTCTTCACATACTACTCCTCACCGCGCGAACCTTCATTAAGGATAGCGCGCGATGAGCGATGAAACTCCTTACAAGTCTTGTGCCACACCGTCAGCGATCATTCAGGCGGTGGCAAAATAGCTCCAAATATAGGGGCAAATTCCACTTCCTCAGCCGGTGTCCACTCCTCCGGCTTCAGAGGCGATACTTCCGAGCGCATGCCATAAGCATAGGCGACAAAGGATTTTGATGCCTTGTAGACCCGCGTATTATCCAACGCCTGGCCCTTTAAAATGCTGCGAAACAATGGCTTTTTATTCCGCTTGATGCCAATTTTCTCGTAATTGCAGACAAAATATTGGAAGGACAGCAACAGCAAATCAATATCGGATATTTCCACCGAATTGCTGAATGTTAAAATCTTTTCTAAAAGGGCTAAAATATCTTCGGATAAATTATCGATGTCATATTGGTCAGCCATCGTCGACGCGAAGAAATGAGCGACGTCTTCCGGTGGCAAATCAACCGACAAATATTTACGAATAGCTTCAACGGCTACGATTTCAAAAACACACTGTGGAGGCGTATTACTGGCAACCATAAAAATACCCTGTACTTACAAAAATATAGTCTACAATTTATCTTTACGCCATTTTTCCAACCACGCCGTCATTCGATCTTGCGCTTTGGCCGCATCCTGTACCGCTATTTTCTTCGTCAGTTCGTCCCGATGTTTCAGCAAGGCACTGTCCCCCGCCGCGACAGATAGAGAAGCCCAATAATACTCTTCGACGATATTTTCAAACCCATAGTCCACCGAGTAACTTTTCGAAAGAGCTACAAGATCTGAGTTATTGCCCGCCTCGGCCGCTTTTTGCAACCTTTGGCGCGCCCAATCCAGCGTTTTTGGCAAATTTGACGCATCGACCGACGGCAACATCAATTTACGCGCAGCAATGGCCTTTTCGTGCCCGGAAAGGGCGGCGATCGTCACCCAGTGCAGCGCCTCGAGATAATTTTGGCCGACGCCGATGCCGTGCCAATAAAACAGTCCCAAGCGGAATTCGCTTTCGATGTTTTCAGCATCAGCCGCTTGCCGCGTCAATTGAACGGCTTCGCCAAATTGCTTGGCCCGTATGAGGTCGTCAATTTTCGGCAACGGGTCGAGCGCTTCGGCACTTAACGCCAAACTCCCGGCGAACAGCAGCATCAACAGGCTGATCGGGAGCAGTTTCATTCGATTCATGGCTCGTTTCATCCTGACGACGGCGGGGTAGCCATTATTCTGGCCTTTTCTCATAGCATGACACATGCAAACAACGCCCGCAAAGCAGGCGCTGTTGCATATAACGGCACTATGAAGAAATACTTTATCGCCATCTCGCCCCAGGCGCCTTACACTGTCACCGCGAAGGCCCGTCAAGATCGATTTTCTTATTTTGCCGCTGCTATGGCCCCCGTGGCCGACCGCCCGGCGGTTCCAACCGATGCCTGATGACCCGAATGCAAGGGTCTAGATTGCGATACCGCCGTCGATTGTCCACCAGCAATAGCATTCCCGGTGGCTTGCATGCCGCCTGCTGTACCAACCTCGGTTGCGGTCTTGGCCCTCTCGGAACCGGTAGATTGAGAAGCCATTGGAGCCATTGATGATCCAACACTTCGAGACGCTGATCCGACGGCAAGCGACCCGCCACTTGCCGCGCCCGTATGGGATGCGGCGGCTGTCGCCTCGGATACCGCCGCGCCGGAGGCGGTTGCACTGAGCGACGATAACGTTATCGAACCATTACCGGTCGCAGCCGCACTTGCGGTTCCAGCCGATCCAGAAGGCGACGATGGTCGACTGGCCGGATTGGTCCCTTGGGCCGTCCCCGGAGATATCACGCCTGCGGAAAGGTCCGCATTCATGGTGACCGTGATCGACGGCTCATTCGTACCCGCCAAGGTAGGCGCTCCGGTTGCAGCAAGTGCTAGGCTCTGCCCGCCGCCATTCGCGGACGAGGCGTTGGGGCCCGATGCCGCCGCCATTCCAGACCCCGATCCGTTCGCGATCGCGAGGCCATTTCCTGACCCAGAACCTGAACCGGCGGCAGGCCCGGCACCGGCAATCGACGTGAGTAGGCCAGTTGTTGCCGTGCTTTGAGGAAAGGAGAAGCCGCCAGGAGCCGGAGCAGAAGGACCCATGATGGTATTGGCGGTAAGCATCAGCGTTTGCTTAACCGTCATCGGCGTTTGAGTTGCGCCCACTGGATCGGTAGCCGCCACCAGCAACGCGCTGGCGCTACCGGCATTAGCCGCACGGGCTGTAGCACTCGCCATTCCTGCCGTCTGGGTCACCGAGGCGACCGTTGTCGACCCCGTCAGCGTGATGTCGCCAAAATACCGGAACCGGATAATGAAACATCCGCATTAGACGCAACAGAATTGTGGTTCATCGTAAGCATTCCTGTTGTTGGAAGGGCACCGACAACTCCCGTTCCAGATGGCGTGCCGACCCCGAAAATCGCCAATCTTGTGTTCACCAATATCGCAATGACCTGTGTGATAACCGTCGATCCAAATGCGTTTGTCACTGAAGTCGGTGTATCCAACGCAATCGCAATGCCAATGCCCTGCCCGCCCCCTACCGCGCTTGTGCCCAAATTTCCGGACGCGAGGCCCGCCCCCGTTATGGCGCCGCCAATAGCAATTGCCGTTTGCATGCCATTGGTCGCCACCCCGACGCCAATGCCGTAGGAGGAATTCGCCGCCAAGGATTGGGCCATGGCCGATGGCACGGTGCCCTTAGCACGTCGGATCGGCTGCGCCACATTCGGAAACGATACAAAGATGTTAAAAGTTATGCTGATTGTTTGATCCAACTCCGTGCTGGGTGACCATGGCATAGGCGCAGGGTTCGGATTGGGAGATGAATTTGGTTTTAACGGTGGGTCCGGCGCTACCGTCAACGCTTGCAGAGGCAAATGGCCATGCGATGGGCCTGGACATTCAGTCAGCGAATTTAGCACTTCGCCTACAATCCTACAGGGAGGATCGGCAGCTGCACGGGCAAAGCCGGCGCCATCAGTCCCTAAAAAAATCGCGGAAACGAAAAAGGATAAAGCAAGGCGACTGCCTTGGCCTGCGGTTCTAAGGGCAATACGCGGGGGAAAAAGGTCGACATGGTTAATCCGCCTTCGTTAGGGAAAAAACTAGGCACACGGCTCCCCTGCCGGCACCCGATGCGCGCCAGCTGAACCCGTTCGTGTGATCGTGAAGCCGATTGAAGCGGATGGCGGCTATGTCATCTGCTTCGGAATGTGCAGACCTAAGGCGTGGCGGTTGCTGTTGCCGAGCCGCTACCCGCCGAACCCGATGTCGCATTCGCCGTCGGTGTTGCTGCCCCGGCCACCGTTACGGCCGCCCCCGTGCCCGAGGATTGGTTGGCCGCGGAGGTGATCTGCGTGTGAGCTGTCGCGCTGCCGGCGGCGACCGCCGCCGCCGGCCTTCGTGCCGTCGACGCTACCGGCCATGACGCCCGACATGCCACCGCCGCCAGAGACGCCCGCTGCATAGCCCGTTTGTGAATAGCCCAGACCACCACCTGCGCTTCCGCCGATAACACCCGAGACCGCACCCGTGCCGATCGTATAGTCCTTGGTTGTGCTGCCATTAAGCCCACGGCCGTAAGACGTACTGATATTAAGGCCGTCAGCCGATGCTTGGGCAGCACCCAGAAGACCAATGGCCAGCGTAGCAGCCGCGCCTACCGCAATGAGGTGTGAACGTGATGCAATAATACGATACATCGATACTCTCCGTTTGTTGTGGCGGTGACGATCATTCACCGGCTAGCCGGGGGGATAAAGCGACGCCGTCTAGATCAAAATTACGCAAGGTTATTTATATAATACAATCTATACTAAGCCGTTTGATTGGATTTTTATTTTGTTAATATATTTTTTAATTTGAATAATCGAAAATTTAACGCGTAATTGAATATAATTAACAAAAATATTTATTTTTTTTATTTATATGGTGGTCTCAAGGATCTAATGCAACGAGTGCGGTGAACGCTTCGTTCGGCGTGTGGTAATCTAAGACACGTCTTGGTCTGCCGTTCAAGCGATCCTGAACGTGTTTAATTCGTTGTGGTGTGATCTCGTCGAAC
>CAIUPE010000084.1 GCA_903900975.1 uncultured Hyphomicrobiales bacterium
ATTGCGGCGATAACCGAGTGAGATACCTGAGCCAATGCGCACGAATACGGGTTTTTTTGCTACTGGCAGCTTCAGGCGTCCCGTCCTGTTCTCAAGTGCATTACTGCGGATGCTTCTTGCCATTACTCTTCAGTGTCCCGTTTGTGTCCCGTGTATGAGGGCAACCTATAGCGTTTGACCACGGGCATCAAGGAGAATATTACCATTTTTAATAAGCAATTTCAGAATGATAGACGATTAACTGCGGTCAATCACGAAATCATGCCTTCGCCCTTTCACGGCGAAAACACGGGTTCGATTCCCGTAGGGCGCGCCATATTTTTCAATGGCTTAGCGATATGCTGGTCTGGGGTTTTCTTAATATACGGAAAATATACGGAATTTCAGTCTACGATTTTAAATGAATTCACCTCCATCCCGGGCGGACACGTGGCCGCATCCTTGGTCAACTTTTTGACCAATCGATAGCCCTGCGAGCAGCTATTTTAAAAGATTGACGGAAGTCGCTCGATAGATCGGATCATAAACCCCCGTTCAAGATGCCCTCCAAAGGCAAAGGTCACACTTCCGAATCGTATCGGGTGCACCAGTAAAATCAATAACTTAGTTGAATTTAGGAATTCTACAGAATTACTCCAGCTATCGCTTAGCTACCAATTGTAAAAAATGAGAAAGCGTCCACTTTTTTCAGTTTTTTGTCGATTTTGGCGAAAAACCGTGTTTACAGCCATGCGTCTCTCCTCTAACAACTCTGCCTCGTACAAGTCCCGTTCTTGTAAAAGGATCCATGTCCATGCGTCTCGGTTGTGTTGCGTTCCTCCGGCGGATGGCCGTCCGCCATCCGATCTCCTCAGCACTAGGCGCGATGACCGCCGCGCTCCTCGCGCTCGCGATCCCGGCGACCGCGGCGCCAATGACGGCGGCGACCGCGACCGTGTCGTGCCCCACGGGCAGCGTCCAGAGCGCGATCAACGCGGCGACCCCGGGTGTCGAGACGACGATCACCGTCACCGGCACCTGCACCGAGAATGTCGATGTTCCAGCGGGCTATATCATCGTTTTGCAAAGCGGCACGTCGGCTGGGGCTGTGCAGCAAAAATTGGCCAGCGCGCCGGGCATCCTCGTGATGGGCCGGTTGACGCTCAAGAATTTCACGGTGAAGAGCACGCTCACCTCGTCGAAACCCGTGCTGGTGGCCACAAAAATGGGCTTCATCCTGATCAACGGGGCGACGCTCACCGGAACCGGCAATACCTATGTTGCGGTGGCGTGGGAAACCTCGACCATCGAGATGTATGACACCAATATCACCGGCGGCACCGGGCAGGCGCTGCTCGTGATGGAAAACGCCCATGTCTATATCGGTGTCACGAATGCCGGAACCTATCAGATCAAGAGCGACAATTCGGGTGCCGAGGCGATTGGCTGCTATCAAGGCAATATTCTGATGCTGATCGATGCGGGCTCGACCTACAAGATCGGCCCGGCGACGCGGGCCTTCGGCTCGAACAATTGCGTGGCGCGCTTTGGCTACGACACCTCCGGCAATACGGGCAGCATCCAGTTTTCCGGCACCGATCGGGCGGTTCAGGCGAAAAACGGCGATATGATCACCATTTCCAATGCCACGCTCTCGAATACGGGGAACTCGGGCGCCGCCGTCGAGGAGGTTGCGGGAAGCGTGACGCTCGACAAGGTCACGGTGTCCGGCACCGGCGTGGGGGTTGCGGCGAAGAGCGGCGGCATTGTGTATTTCCGGAGTTTCAGCGGCACCTCGACGGTAAGCGGCACCGCGGGGGCTTTCCAATGTTACCAGAACGGGAAGATCTACGCCAACACCAGCGTGATCTCGGGACGAACAACGGACACGGCCGCCACCGATTGCCTTGTCATCGGCGGCACATGGACTTTGGTGCAATAGACGGAGCTTGGCTGACGACGAAGTTACGCACCACATCCAGACCCAAAAAAGGCCCCGTCAAAACGGGGCCTTTTTCAACATCGCAGGTCGCTTGTAATCGCATGGTTCCTGCGACGGCCTGCGGCGGGCAAAAGCGAACCGCAGGACTTAAATTGTGGATCACCCAAGGATGAGAGCCACGCACGTCCAAAAAATCGTTCACATCATGTGTTTTGTCAAGGGAGCGAGGCCAAAACCGTTCAAAATACAACGCTGCACAGCCCTAATTTCGGTCTCGGTGATTACTGACTTGTAATAAAGCCGCTTGCCTGATCGGTCTTTCCCCAACACGGCGAAAGAAAGACGCTCAAAAGACACGGCATAGATCATGTCGCCCTTCACCCAATTGTCTTCATTCTGCCAGTGGCGCGGTAAGGGCCCCGGCAAGACAATGGGCATGTGATAGGGCATCATTGGATCGGGTTTCTGAGTACTCAGGCAAACAATTGTACATAATCCGGGCCTCGCCTTTATGCTTGGGCTTATCACGATGACTGGACGTTTTTTTACCATTTCCGGCGGCATGAATCCGGTCGAAAAGGTTGCGTCCGTAAAGTGCTGTAAATTCTGAGGTGGGCAGCCACCACTTCGGCTCGGTAAAAGACGGTTCTGAGACGTTTTTCACCGAAGGAGCGAAGCGATGGCTGGATATGATGTTAACGTCGGCAAGGATCTCTTGC
>CAIUPE010000085.1 GCA_903900975.1 uncultured Hyphomicrobiales bacterium
CGTCAGACCCTTCCTACCATTCAAGCGGTCGGGAAGCCGGGTGGGGAACCGAGATGACGACGGTCGTACGAGACCTCATTGCGAACGGTCCCCACCCACCTCCAAATTAACACACTTCAAACACACAATTGCGAGCGATGAGCGAAGCAAACCAGCTAAAGTTAATTGTGGAGGCGCGATTTAACCGTGCACCCTTTCCGAAACTATCAACTGGGTTGCTTCACGTTCGTTCGCAATGACGGGTAAATGTTTTTACCCGCCAGCAATCGCAGAGAAATCCGCTACCGCTCTGGTCGCTTCGCGGAAGGAGGCCAGCAAGCGCAGCCGGTTGGCGCGTAGCTCTTTGTCTTCCGCATTAACGAGGATTTTATCGAAGAAGGCATCCACCGCCGGACGAAGTTCGGCGAGCGCTTTCATGGCGCCTGCGAAATCCTCTTTTGCGACATGCTCGCTTGCGTGGCGGGCGGCGACATCGAGCACTTCAGCGAGTACTTTTTCTTCTGGCTCGCCTCTGGCTTTGATGAGGTGAAGATCAATGGCCTCGTTATAGCTCTTGCCGTCTTTCTTCTCCTCCGCCTTGAGGATGTTGGCGGCACGGCGGAAACCTGCATGCAAATTGGTGCCATCATCGGTTGAAAGGAAGGCATCAAGCGCTTCGACGCGTTTGACGATCATCAGAAGGTCATCCTGCTGGCCGGAAGCGAGCACAGCATCGATGAGATCATGCCGCTGGCCTTGATCGCGGAGATAGACTTTGAGGCGATCATGGAAGAAAGCGAGGAGGCTTTCATCAACATGATGCTGGGAAAGAGAAAGCCGAATTTCGCTTTCCAAAATCAAGCGTACAACACCCAAGGCAGCACGACGTAGTGCATAGGGATCTTTCGATCCCGTAGGCTTTTCATCAATCGCCCAGAAGCCTGAAAGCGTGTCGAGTTTATCCGCCAGCGCCACTGCGATTGAAACGCGATCGGTTGGCACAACATCGCTCGGGCCTTGCGGCTTATAATGCTCTTCAATCGCCGCGGCGACGCTTGGTGCTTCGCCTTGGCGTGTCGCGTAATAGCGACCCATCAGGCCTTGCACTTCAGGAAATTCGCCGACCATTTCGGAGACGAGATCGGCCTTGCACAGAAGCGCTGCACGGGCTGCTTGCGTCCCATCGGCTTTAACGATGGGGGCGAGTTCTTTGGCCAGCGCGACGATGCGTTCAACGCGCTCGTGTTGCGTGCCGAGCTTGGCGTGGAATGTAATGTTTTTTAGCTTCTCTAACCGATCTGCAAGCTTCACCTTTAAATCAGTTTCCCAGAAGAATTTTGCATCCGACAGACGCGCGCGCACCACGCGTTCATTACCGCCGATGATGGTGGCGCCATCATCTTTCGCGATCATGTTCGAGGTGAGCAGGAATTTATCGGCGAGCGTGTTCGAGCCCGCTTTGCGCAACACAAAACATTTCTGATTGGCGCGGATTGTGGCGCGGATGACTTCTGGCGGGATATCCAGAAAGCGCTCTTCAAACGAGCCCATCAGCACCACGGGCCATTCGACAAGGCCTGCGACTTCTTCGAGCAGTGCTTCGTCTTCGACCAATTCCAAGCCTTGCGCGAAGGCTAGATGGCGCGCGTCATTGACGATGATTTCTTTGCGGCGATCGGTTGAAAGCATAACCTTCGCAGCTTCAAGCTTAGCAACATAATCATCATAGCGGCGGACGTGAATGGGTGCCGGCGCTAAGAACCGGTGGCCATAGGTAATGTCGCCGGAATGCAGCCCACCCACCTCAAAGGGGATGATCTCCGGTGTCTCGGTATCGCTGCCAAAGGTGCACAGGATCGAGTGCAGCGGACGCACCCACCGCATCGCGCCTGCCTCAGCCGACGCCTTGCCCCAGCGCATGCTTTTTGGCCATTGGAAAGCTTTGATGATGCTGGGAATAATCTCGGCAATCACGTCCGGCGTTGGGCGGCCTTTGCTCTCGACGATGGCGATATAAAAATCACCTTTTTTAGGATCGTTTTGAAGGGTCGCTTGCGACAGATCGGTAAGCCCTGCGCCTTTCAAGAAGCCATCAATCGCCTGTTGCGGCGCGCCAACGCGCGGGCCTTTCTTTTCTTCTTTCACATCGGGTTGATGCGCGGGAAGGCCGATAACATGCAACGCCAAACGACGCGGCGTGGCAAAGGCTTGCGCTCCCTCATAGAGGCAACCGCGCTCGACCAACGCATTGGTGACAAGCGACTTCAAATCCTCCGCTGCACGACGCTGCATGCGGGCGGGAATTTCCTCGGAGAAGAGTTCTAATAAAAGATCGGGCATCGGTGCGGTCTCAAACAATAAGGGGACAGGGACGAGCGGGCTTTATGCCCCGCCGCCCTCGGTGCGGAGCCAAGCCTCGCCGCAGGCTTTGGCGAGTTCACGCACGCGGAAAATATAGCTCTGGCGCTCGGTGACCGAGATCACGCCACGCGCATCGAGCAGGTTGAAGAGATGGCTCGCTTTGATGCATTGATCATAAGCGGGGAGTGCCATTTGGTGGCGGCCTTCAGCCTTGTTCCCGAAATCGAGAAGCGCTTTGCATTCGGCTTCGGCATCTTTGAAATGTTGCGCGAGATTTTCGGTATTCGCCGCTTCAAAATTATGGCGCGAATATTCTTGCTCGGCTTGCAAGAACACATCGCCATAAGAGATTTTCTCATCGCCTTCGAGGCCGTTGAAATTGAGATCATAGACGTTCTCAACGCCTTGGACATACATAGCTAAACGCTCAAGCCCATAAGTGAGTTCGCCTGCAACGGGGGAGCATTCAACGCCTGCCACTTGCTGGAAGTAGGTGAATTGGCTCACTTCCATGCCATCGCACCAGCATTCCCAGCCTAAGCCCCACGCGCCGAGCGTTGGGCTTTCCCAATCGTCTTCGACAAAGCGGATATCGTGCAATTCGGGATCGATGCCGATGGCGTAAAGCGAACGCAGATAGAGGTCCTGCAGGTTTGGCGGCGATGGTTTGATGATGACTTGGTATTGGTAATAATGCTGCAAGCGGTTGGGGTTTTCGCCGTAGCGACCATCTTTTGGGCGGCGCGAGGGCTGCACATAGGCAGCCTTCCAAGGCTTTGGGCCAAGCGCGCGCAAGGTGGTGGCGGGGTGGAAGGTGCCAGCGCCCACTTCCATGTCATAAGGCTGCAAGATCACACAGCCTTGCTCCGCCCAGAAGCGGTGTAGCGTCAGGATCAGCGCTTGAAAGGAGCGCTGCGGGTTCATGGCATCGGGGGGCGTGTGAGGCATCGGAAAGACCGCTTCAATTCGATTGGATTTGTTGCGCTGCACCGTATGGAAGGGGGCGTTCTCGGTCAAGCTCGCTGAAGCCCCGATCCTGTCAGGCGTCGCTAGTCGATTGTGGTTGGCTTCACCCACCATTCGGGATGCCGCTGCACTATTAGCTTTGCCGCGAGGGCGGCGGATCGGCAGCTATCGAACAGCCCGAAAAACGTGGCACCTGAGCCCGACATGCGCGCAAGGCGGCAGTCGGGTAGGGCGGATAATGCGGCTTCTACCTCGGCAATAACGGGTAATAGGCCAATGGCCGCGCTTTGCATGTCGTTTCGGCCCTGTTTGAGGGTTTCAAGCAGGCGGGCCGCTGGTTCACGGGACGCCAGGGAGGGGTGGGTTTGGCCTTTGTGGGCTGTGCCTTTTTCGAGGCCGATGGCTTGAAACACTGCTGGCGTTGAGGAGCCCTGACGGGGATTGACCAGCACGGCGAAGAGGCGCGGCAGAGAAAGAGGCTCGCCAAGGTCTTCACCAATGCCGCGCATCATGCGTGCTTGGCTATCGAGGCACACTGTAACGTCTGCTCCGGTCGTCAACGCGGCCGCACGCAGGTCGGGATCGGTTAGCTTGAGGCCGTTTAGGCGTGCGAGCAGTCGGAGTGCCGCAGCAGCATCGGCCGATCCGCCGCCAAGACCGGCCGCGATTGGGATGCGTTTGGTGAGGTGGAATGCGCCCAGTTTCAATGCAGGCTTTCGTTCCTTTAGTGCCCGCGTCGCGATCAGGATATGGTTGTCGGAAGATGGGCCAAGCGAATCTGCATTCGGCCCTGTGATGGTTAGCGAGAGAGACGGATGCTCAGTGAGCTTCAGATCATCGCCGAACGCCGCGAAACCGACCAAACTTTCGAGGTCATGGTAGCCATCGGCGCGGCGCCCCAGAATGTGCAAGGTCAGATTAATTTTTGCCCGCGCCCGCGCCGTTCCGACCCATGCCATCCTCGCTTAGCCACCATTGTTCGGTGCGGCTGGAACTGCCGGTACCGCCGGCGGGTCGATTAATCCATGTTGGATTTTGTCCAAAATTTTGGGCAGATCGTCAGGCTCAGGACCTAAATCGCGCGCATGGTTCCATTGGAACGTTGCTTCTAATTTACGACCGAGGTGCCAATAGACATCACCAAGATGGTCATTGACGGTTGAATCGCCCGCTTTCAGTTGAACAGCCCGCTCCATCAAGACAAGCGCATTGTCGTATTGACCAAGATGGTAATAAGCCCAGCCTAGGCTATCGACGATATAGCCATCGGTGGGGCTTTGTTCGACGGCACGGCGCAGCATCCGGAACGCTTCATCCAGATTGGTGCCCCGCTCAATCCATGAATAGCCGAGATAATTTAAGACCAAGGGCTGATCGGGAGCCAATTCGAGGGCTTTACGAAAATCGGCTTCCGCTTCTGGCCAACGCTTAAGGCGTTCCAATGCGATTCCGCGCGAATAGAACAACCCCCAATGGCCTTGATTAAGGCTTGTGATCCCGTTGATGGCACCCGTATAGGCTTCGGCCGCTTCGGCGAAGGCTTTTTTGGAACGATAAATATTGCCCAGCGCCACCAAAGGTTCGGTGTGATCGGTCAGAGCCTTATCGGTTTCCTTGAGCAGCGCGATCGCTTCGTCCGATTTGCCCAGTTGGTCCAAATCCAGTGCGCGCTGGATATCAGCCGATACCCTCAAAGCTGAATCTGTTGGCACTTTTTCATAGGCCGAAATGGCCGATTCAAGCTGTTTGATCCGCTCATATGTCTCGGCAATGGCCACCTGAGCCGGTGCATGGGTTGGCTTGATCCACGTGGCGAGGCGCAAATAAATCAAGGACGACAACTCGTCGCCATCGCGTGTGACCGCACTTCCCAAACCAAAAAGGACCTCGGCTACACCATCCTGTTCCGTTTTGATCCGCTCTTCGAGGGGCTTACCTTCGTCAAGCCGCGTCAACGCGTCGCGAACAATCGGATTGCGGGGGAAGGATTTTGCGAGTTCAGCGTAAATGGCTTTCGCTTCGTCAGGATGGCCGTTTGAAAACAGGAAACGGCCGTAAAGGTCAGCCGTTAGAACCGCGCGTTTGTCCGCTTCATAGGCCGATTTGAACAATTGCATGGCATCATCAGGATGACCCGCAAACTTAGCGATGAGGCCTGCATGGACATTTCGGAAGGGTCGTGTTGCCGCATCGTCCGGCAATTTATCTAACGTTTCAATGGCCTTGTGCGGATTGCCCATGCCGAGCCATGTCCACGCCGTCAGCAGTGATGCGGTCAGATCGGTATTGGGCTTGCTATTGGTGCGGTGCAGAATGTTCTTGGCATTCGCAAATTGTCCCATGCGAACCGCGTCGATGGCAAGGACGAGCTGAACGATGCCGTTATTCGGATTTTTACGGCTGACCATTTGGGCCAAGCGAATAGCTTCCGGCATATTACCTTCGGCCATCAGCGTTACAAAAGCGCGTTCGGACAGATCGGCACTATGCGGATCAAACTTCAAGGCCTCGGAATAATAGACGGCCGCTGCTGCTGTATCCGTTGCAAGACCTGCGACCAAGGCCGCCAAATAATTGCCCGAGAGCGTATCCGCCAACGGTAACGGAGCAGGCCTTGTTGGGTCCGTGCCCGCATGGGCTGGCGATGTGACGCTAAGGATACAAAGGGAAACGAGCCCGACGAAGCTATTCAAGGGTCGAGCGAAATGGCGGATCATGCGGTACGACCGTAGGTTGAAGCGTTGAGGAAACATCGCTTGTCGATAAAGCGCGCTTCCTCAAATTGAAAGAAAAACAATAAGGCTTCGTTACATATTTGGATAATTGGGTCCACCGCCACCCTCTGGTGTCACCCATGTGATGTTTTGGGATGGATCCTTGATGTCGCAGGTTTTGCAATGGACGCAGTTTTGCGCATTGATCACAAATTTGGGATCGGTTTTGGCTTCAGCGTCCGAATAGGTAATTTCATACACGCCTGCCGGGCAAAAAAGACGCGCAGGTTCCCCGTATAGGGGCAGATTTTTGGAAACGGGGACGGACGGATCGGCCAGCGTCAAGTGCGAAGGCTGGTCTTCTTCATGGTTTGTTGAGGATAAAAAGACCGACGACAGTTTATCAAACGAAACAACGCCATCCGGCTTCGGATAAACGATTGGTTGTACCGATTTTATCGGCTTCAACGTTTCAAAATCCGCTTTGCCATGTTTGAGCGTACCAAAAAGCGAAAAGCCGAGTAATTCGTTGGTCCACATGTCGAGCCCACCCAAGGCGATGCCGACATAGGTGCCGAATTTCGACCAAAGCGGCTTTACATTGCGCACTTTGCGCAAATCGGCACCGATGGCGGAGAAACGCCAACCAGCCTCATAATCGGTCAATTCATCATTCGAGCGGCCATCATGGATGGCCGCCTGGATGTGATCGGCCGCCTGAATGCCGGATAGCACGGCGTTATGCGAGCCTTTAATACGCGGCACATTGACGAACCCGGCAGCGCATCCGATCAACGCTCCACCGGGGAAGGTGAGCTTAGGTACCGATTGCCAGCCACCTTCTGTAATCGCACGGGCCCCGTAAGAGAGGCGTTTACCGCCCTCGAAGGTCTCCCGGATCATCGGATGGGTTTTGAAGCGCTGGAATTCATCAAAGGGTGACAACGTTGGATTCTGGTAATTGAGATGAATAACAAAACCAACTGCCACCAGATTATCGTCGAGATGATAGAGGAACGAGCCGCCACCGGTGGTACCATCAAGGGGCCAACCAAATGAATGTTGCACAAGCCCCTTGCGGTGCTTTTCTGGGGCTATCTGCCAAAGTTCCTTGATTCCGATGCCGTATTTTTGCGGATCACGGCCTTCGTCGAGGCGATATTTTTTGACCAGTGTTTTTGTTAGGCTTCCACGTGCACCTTCGGCAAACAAGGTGTATTTGGCGCGGAGCTCCATGCCACGGGTAAAGCTGTCTTTGGCTTCGTTCTGTTTGGAAATGCCCATATCGCCGGTTGCAATGCCAACGACTTCGCCTTTCTCGCCATAGAGAACCTCAGCGGCGGCAAAGCCGGGGTAGATTTCAACACCGAGCGCTTCTGCCCGGCTAGCAAGCCAACGGCAGACATTGCCAAGGGAGACAATGAAATTGCCGTGATTCGACATCAGCTTTGGCATGAGGAAATTGGGTAGGCGGATGCCGCCTGCCGGTCCGAGCAACAAAAAATGATCGTCGGTCACCGGCGTCTTGATCGGGGCTTCCGCATCTTCGCGCCAATCCGGGATCAAACGGTCGAGCCCGATTGGATCGATGACAGCACCAGATAGGATATGGGCGCCGACTTCGGAGCCCTTTTCCACCACAACGACGGAAAGATCAGGGCTTTTCTGCTTTAGCCGGATTGCGGCGGAGAGACCTGCAGGGCCTGCGCCCACGATCACAACATCGAATTCCATGCCTTCGCGGGGGGTCATGCGTGCTTCGGACAGATCCATATTTTTACCCTCTTTATCGACCGTCGGGATGAGTGCCCAGTTCAAGACTATCTATCGCAAGACTTTCACCGGCTCGCAACAGGCCGCGACGCTGTTGCGTGCAAGTCCGACGAAAAAATGCTTTTTGGGTTAGCGAATTCGCCCCGAATTCGAAGTTGAACCAAAAAACAGCAGTCTGTTCGACAAAGCGCGTTAGGTTCCATTTCCATCATGCGGAAATATGGTTTATTCGTTTTATATGGCAGGCGTTTATGAACATCAGCGCATTCTAGCGGGCGAATTATTGGCATGGCATGTTTCGTCGGGCGTTGACGCTGCGCTTGATGATCAGCCGCACAATTGGTTCGAAGAAAGCCTGATCGACGTTTCGCCCGTACGGTTGAGTGCGCGGGCGCCAGTTGACGTTTCGCGTCCTGAAATGGAAAGAGGCTCTCAACGGGCAACGGGGCGTTCGGCTCCGCTTGTTGCCGCGCAACCAACCGATGACTGGGTGAGGGAGGCACGGAGCCGAGCAGCCGCAGCCAATCATTTGGACGATCTTCGCTCCGCATTGGCGAGTTTCGAGGGATGCGCCCTCAGTCGCACGGCAAAAAGCCTGATTTTAGCTCCTAGAGCGGTGGAAGGCGGCATTCTCGTTATGGGCGATGCCCCAGAGGCCGATGATGATCGCAGCGGCGAGGCATTTTCTGGGCGGGCAGGGGTGTTGCTTGATGCCATGCTGGGGGCGATTGGCCTCAAACGCGATGAACTTGCGCTCACGACGGCCATTCCCTGGCGTCCACCGGGGAACCGTGCAGCGACCGCTCAAGAATTAGACGTGTGCCTTCCGTTTTTAATTCGGCAAATCGAGCTGGTTAAGCCGCGTATCGTGTTGTCGTTTGGGTCTTTGCCTGTTCAGTTGCTCGCCGGACGGAGCGACAATATTCTCAAATTACGCGGCCATTGGTTTGCGATTGAAGCAAATGGCTTTCACACAAAGATGATGGCTAGTTTGTCGCCGGCCTATCTTTTGCGCCAGCCACTGCAAAAAAGATTTGCTTGGCGTGACCTTAAGGCCTTCCGACATGCTCTCATTGGTGATGATGCGCGTTAAATTCCGTCACCTTGCGGGAGGAGGGGCTGTGGAAGCCGACAGACGTGAAAATCATGTCGGCAGATCCCTCACAGCTTCTATTTGTTTAGCATGATGGCTTGGCGATTAAACTCCAAGCCTCAGGCCCTTACCCATCATGCGCTCCCTAGCGGAGCAGGGTGTTGTCCCTTAATTAAACTCGGACCGTAAGCCAGCAATATTCTTTGCCACCAAGGCCTCGCCCGCAGCGCCTTTTAGCGTATCCCGTAGGATCACTTCGGAGGCCTTTACTGCGGCATCAGCTGCTGCTGCGCGAACTTCAGCCATCGCTGAAGCCTCTGCTTGCGCGATGCGCTTTTCGGCCATGGCCCGACGACGGGCCATGAAGCTTTCAAATTCAGCATCGACTTCCGCGGAATAACGGGCCGCATCCGATTTTGCACGGGCGATAATCGCCTCAACTTCTTTTTCAGCAGCAGCAAATTTTGCTGTGTATTGCTGGAATACCCGCTGTGCCTCGTCGCGAAGCGCTTTGGCTTCTTCCAATTCTTTGCGAATTGCGTCTGAGCGCTTATCGAGGGCGCTGATGACAGCAGCGAAAGCGCCCGTACGATACAAGACACCAATAAAAACCAGAAAGGCGAGTGCAACCCAAAATTCAGCGTCCATCATGGCGTTCTCCCTTAGGCGTTCGCAACATGGGCAACGGCGGCCGAAGCCTCCGCAGCGCTGGGCGCGGCGCCCGTCAGATGCTGAATGATCGAAATGGTTGATTCGGCTGCGATTTCGCCGACATTTTTCATTGCCTTTGCCTTTGCCTCAGCAATCGTATGCTCTTCAGCGTCAAGATTGGCGGAAATCTCGGCGTCAAACGCCTTTCGTTTGGCCATAATTTCAGCATTGAGCTTATCACGTGTGCTTGCGCCGATTTCTTCTGCATGGGCATGTGCGTCGGCCAATGCTTTATCAAAAGCAGCAATCGCTGCTTCGGTCTCTGCTCGCAACCGTGCGGCTTCGGCCAAATCGCCTTCATGGGCTGCTTTGCGGGCGGACAGAATGCCTTCCACCTGCGGCAGACCAATCTTCGACATTAACACATAGAGCGCGCCAAAGATGATGGCGAGCCAAAGCAATTGGCTGCCGAAAGTCGACGGATCAAACGGAGGGAACACGCCTGAAGCGTGGCCACCATCATGTCCGACTTCGGAATTCGTTTGTTCAGTCGAAGCCATTATCTTTTCTCGCGTAACAGGTCGATCAAAAGGTCCGAGCAGGGCGGATGGTCCGCCCTGCCCAGCAGGATCTTACTTGATCACGAAGAGCAAGAGAATCGCGACAAGGAACGCGAAAATGCCAAGACCTTCGGCAAGAGCTGCACCGATGAAGGCGCGGCCGAACTGGCTGTCCGAAGCCGAAGGGTTGCGAAGCGCACCCGACAGGAAGTTGCCGAAAATCACGCCGACGCCGATGGCAGCGATACCCATGCCGATGGCGGCGAGACCAGCGCCGATATATTTTGCAGAGACGGGATCCATAGTGTGCTCCTGTAAGATGATTGGATCAGTGGGATAGATAACCAGACACGAAATCAGTGGCCGGGATGGATCGCGTCGTTAAGATAGACGCAAGTGAGAATGGCGAAGACGTAAGCCTGCAAAAAGGCAACGAGTAGTTCCAACGCCGAGAGGGCAACCGCCATCGCGAAAGGCAATGGCGAAAGAATAACGGCCCAAGTGCCCGTCGCCAGCAGCATAGCCACAAAACCGCCGAACACGTTCAACGTAATATGACCTGCCAGCATGTTGGCAAACAGACGAACCGAAAGGCTGATGGGGCGGGAGATAAACGAAATCACCTCAATCATGACCAAAAGCGGTAACAAGATTGGCGACACACCCGATGGAACAAACAGGTTCAGGAAGTGGAGGCCATTCTTGTAAAAGCCATAGATGATCACGGTCAGGATCACCAAGGCGGCCAGCGCGAAGGTGACGATAATGTGGCTCGTGACCGAGAAGGTGTAAGGGATCAAGCCGATGAGATTGGCGATCAATACAAACATAAAGAGGGAGAAGACGAGCGGGAAGAAGCGCATGCCTTCATGCCCTGCCGAACCGCGCACCGTATTGGCCACAAACTCATAGGCCAATTCGCCAAGCGACTGGATCCTGCTTGGCACCAAAGCTTTTTGCGAGGTGCCAACGATCATAACGAGTGAAGCGACCACCAGGATGGCGATCATGAAAGCAGCCGAATTCGTGACCGTTAGACCTCCAAAGTGGAAGACCGGTTCAATCACAAATTGGTGGATGGGATCGATTGCCCCTTCGCCTTCAGCCGCCACGCTTTTCGCTCCTTCGATCTAACCGGAAATGCCGGTTAAAAATTTCATTGTTTCACAGACGTTCTGGCCAACTTCATCATGTTCCAGAATCCGGCCGTTACGCCGAGTATCAGAAACACAATCAGAAACAAAGGGGATAAACCTGACCACTGATCAAGTTGCCACCCCATCAGCGCGCCAACCACCACGCCGGCGACCAGTTCCGCTAACATACGGAAGCCTTGCGCCATCGCTTTGCCGGTTTCGCCACCGATGGCGGATTGCTCCGCCTTCTTTCTGTCGTTTTCAGCCGTTTCAGACCGTTTCTTCTCGATCGCGCCCGAAAGTATTTCGAGCCGCTCTTGAAGATCGCGATCTTCACTCTTGCCGTGATCGACCTCTTTCATTGGACCACTTTCCGCGAACACGTGAAGCGCCACGTATCGACGCTTTGCTTGAAGTAAAGCAAACGTCAAATTTGGTCGACCGATACGAGGTCAAGCCTACCCTTTCAGGCGCGCGTAACATAGTTTTTGCCCCTACCCCTGTCAAGGCAGGTGGAATATTACCTAAGCTTTTGAAATGTTTTGGTTTTTGGAAATAGCCAAGGGTTATGTGACTTTTGTCCAAGGGGAAAAGTGTGGGGAGTGATTTTTGAGCGGAAAGTGAGGCTGTCACGCCAAGATTCATTCGGCACACACGAGAAGGCAGAACAAGCGTGCAGCACTTCAAATGCCCTCACGACGCCTGCAAAAAGCTCTCCGCCGTCCCTAGATCCACCGATACGAGCTGGCTGACCCCGCGCTCGGCCATGGTGACGCCGAAGAGGCGGTCCATGCGGGCCATGGTGATTGGGTTGTGGGTGATGACGATAAAGCGCGTCTCGGTGGTACGCGCCATGTCGTTGAGCAAATCGCAATAGCGCTCGACATTGGCGTCATCGAGCGGGGCATCGACTTCGTCGAGCACGCAGATGGGCGACGGATTGGTTAAAAATACCGCAAAAATCAGAGCAATCGCGGTCAAAGCCTGCTCGCCACCCGATAAAAGCGACATGGTGGACGGCTTTTTGCCCGGAGGATGGGCGAGGATTTCGAGGCCCGCTTCGAGTGGATCATCTGATTCGATGAGTTCCAGCCGCGCGGTGCCGCCACCAAAGAGCGAAACAAACAGCCGCTCGAAATGGGTTTTGACTTCCTCAAAGGCGGTGAGAAGGCGCTCGCGGCCTTCGCGGTTGAGACTGTTAATGGCGGAGCGCAAGCGGCGAATGGCTTCAACCAATTCTGCCTGCTCGGTCGTAAGCGAGGTTTTTCGCGTTTCGATTTCGGTCAATTCCTCATCGGCGCGCAGGTTAACCGCCCCCAAACGCTCACGCTCGCCTTTGAGATGCTCGAGCTTTTGAGCCGTTGATTCGCGCGCTTCCGCGCTGTCATCGGCGACCCCGCCTAAGCGAGTGGCGAGTTCTTCGGGGCTTTCCTCAAATCGCTCGCGAATGGCGGCGATGGCCTGGGTGAGCGCTTCTTTGGCCGATTCGAGCCGTAATTCGCTTTTTACCTTTTCCTCACGCGCGGCCATGAAGCCGGCGAGCGCTTCTTTGGCCTCGCGATCAACCGTGGATAATGTCGCCTCCGCCTCGGCCAAGGCCTCTGCTTTGGCTTTGCGGCTCGCGGTCGCGGTTTCGATCTCCAGGTTTAGGGCGCGGCGTCGTTCGGCAAAAATCGCAGGCGAGTCGGTCAAAGCTGCGCGTTCGGTCTCGATTTCAGTTTTTCGGTTGTTGAATTCAGTGTTTTGTGCCGCTGCGCGGGTTTTGCGCTCCGCCCAGCCAGTTTTTTCCCGCGCGATTGCGCTGAGGCGTTGCGTCCGCAGGTCAATTTCGCGCGCGAGGCTTTTGACGGTGGCAGCGGCTTCGGCCACCGTCGTGCGCAGCGTTTGGGCCTCGGTGCGGGACGTTTCCAGCGCTAAAGCAAGGGCATCAGAGTTGGGCAGCGCCTCTTTGCGGGCGATGGAGGCTTTGAGGCGTTCGTCGGTTTCGACGATTTCGCGGTCAAACCTGGCTTTAGCGTCTTCCAACGCCGAACGGCGGGTGACCATTTCGTTCTGACGACGCTCAGCGCTGGCGCGCTTGTCGCGTAATGCGTCGGCGGTTTGACGGCGGGTGCGGACGGCTGCGATAGCCTTGTTTTCTGCTTCAACCGCCCGTTTGACGGCTTCGCTCGCCTGTTCATAGGCCAGTTTTAAGGCATCAGCGCCCGTGCGTGCCTTTTTGGCCTCGACTTCAAGCTCGCCAAGCCGGTTTTTCTCCGCCAAGCGACGGGCGGCGGGTGTTGGCGCGTCGGCCTTGGCGGTAAAGCCATCCCATCGCCAGACATCGCCTTCTTTCGAGACTAGAATTTGGCCGGGTTTAAGCTGTCCGCGCCATTTTTCGCCCTCATCGGCCGAGACAAGGCCGGTTTGTTGCAGGCGACGGTTAAGCGCCGACGGTGCATTAACCGAGGCTTTGAGCGACACAACACCTTGCGGCAAAGCCGGATCATCGGCGCCCACGCCCGGATCAGACCAATGCGCCGGGGCGGATGGGTCAATCGAAGCTTCGAGATCATCGCCAAGGGCAGCACCTAAGGCGGCTTCTAGGCCTTTGGTGACGGTCAGATGGTCCATCAAGGAGGGCCAGCTTGAGCCGTCGCCGGTCGAGAGCAATTTGGCCAATGTTCTGATTTCGGTCTCAAGGCGTTGGGCTTGGCGTTCGGCCTCTTCCAACGGACGCCGCGAGGTCTGCTCGGTTTCGCGTGCTATCACAAGGGTTTGACGGGTGGCTTCGACTTCGGCCTCCGCGCTCACAAGACCCGTGGTAGCCTCTTCAAACTCCGCTGTGATCATGCGGATTTCGAGATCATTGTCGATGGAGGCACGGATCGTGTCGAGATCTTGCGATGTTTTGCTAAGATCGGCGCGCAGCCGCCCGAGGCGATCGCTTTCGGAGCGGATGGTAGCCTCAATTGAAGTTTGCCGCGTTAAAAGGTCTGTCATCTCGCTTTGCGCTTTAGCGAGTGCTGCTTCCGCCGCGCGCAGCGCGGCTTCGCGCTCGCTGAGCCTGACGGACGCTTCTTGACTGGCGATTTTGGTCGCTTCAAGTTCGGAACCGAGGTTTGTTTCTTCCGTATCCAGCGTGGCGATGGCGCGATCCGCATCGGCGATCAGCAGATGTTCGCGCTCCAGATCGCGTTGCATTTCAAGGGTGCGGCGCTCTAATTCGGCCAAGCGTTGGCGGGCGCGTTCCTCATCCGATTGCAGCGTCTCGCGCGCCACGATCAGCCGCTGAAGGGCTGCGGCGGCGATGGTTTCTGCTTCGCGCAATTGGGGAAGTGCTTCGGCAGCAACGGCTTGATGTTTGGCGGCTTCAGCCTGCCGAAGGCCCAGTTTTGTCAAGGAATCGAGGTCGGCGGCTGCTTGTTGCTCGGCCTTTGCGACTTGGGCGCGCGCTTCGCGCCAAAGGCCAAGGGCGATAACCCCTTCCGCCTGACGAATATCGGCGGAAAGCGATTTATAGCGTTGCGCTTGGCGTGATTGTCGCTTCAAGCCGTCAATTTGGCTGTCAATCTGCTTGAGCACATCGTCCAACCGCGTGAGATTGTCTTCAGCGGCTTTGAGGCGAAGCTCGGCTTCGTGGCGGCGGCCATGTAGGCCCGCAATGCCTGCGGCATCTTCAAGAATGCGACGGCGGGCGCTTGGCTTGGCGTTGATGATTTCACTGATCTGGCCTTGCCGCACCATGGCGGGCGAGCGGGCGCCGGTTGCTGCATCCGCAAACAGCAATTGCACGTCGCGCGCGCGGACTTCACGCCCATTCATGCGGTAAACCGAGCCGTCATCTCGCTCAATTCGGCGGGTGACTTCGAGCATTTCGGCATCGTTGAAGGCGGCGGGGGCTTTGCGGTCCTGGTTGTCGATGGCCAGCGTAACTTCGGCCATATTACGGGCCGCGCGATTGCCGCTGCCTGCAAAGATCACGTCGTCCATTCCGGCGGCGCGTAAGGATTTATGCGAGCTTTCGCCCATCACCCAGCGCAGGGCCTCTACCAGATTGGATTTACCGCAGCCATTCGGGCCAACAACGCCCGTTAACCCCGGTTCAATGAGGAAATCGGTCGAATCGACGAAGGATTTAAAGCCGGTAATGCGAAGACGTGTCAGTTTCATCGCTGCCCACCCAGAAAATGGGACGCGTGAGGATGGGACGTGACCTTAACCACCCAAGAGGGGGGTGAGGACTTTGTCGAGTTCCTCAATGCTAAGTGCACCGCTTTGCTTCTGTCCATTGATGAAAAACGTCGGTGTCGAGTCGACGCCGAAGACTTTTTCGGCCCGATCGCGCACGGAATTCACGGCGTCATAGATGGCTTGGTTTTTCAAGCAGGCTTCAAAAGATTCCTGTGTGAAACCAGCTTGTTTGATCGTTGCCAGCAAGGATTCCGATGGGTTTGGCGTTCCGACCCATGATTTTTGTTGAGTAAATAAAAGATCAACCATCGGATAGTATTTGTCATTGCCATTGCAGCGGGCGAGCATGAAGGCGGCTACCGCTAATGGATCAAACGGGAATTCGCGCAAGGTGAACCGTACTTTGCCGGTATCGATATATTTTTCCTTCAGTACAGGAAACGTTGTCGTGTGAAAATGCGCGCAATGCGGGCAGGTCATCGACGCATATTCAATGATCGTAACCTTGGCGTCGTCTTTGCCCAAGAACACATCCCCTAACGGCCCTGCCAGCTTGAGTTCCTCTGCTATGGCGGCTTGAGCGCGGGCGAAAGTGGTAGGAAGAACGGCCGATAGACCAATGATTCCAAAGGCTTCCAGAACTTGACGGCGGCTTGACATGGCGTGTCCTTTTGACGTTTTCGAGGGCTTGATTAGCAGGGCAAAGCGCGCTCTGGCAAGGCTTTTGGGGCACTGACTTTTAGCGGGGTGTTTGGCGTTCGTCGAGAATGCCGGAGCCTAACCGCACAAGTGCGTCGCGCAGGCCCTCATCTTCGATCTGGCCGACCCTTTTTCGGGCTTCGGCGATGGCCTCGGCCCCTGGTGCCGGGCGCGGCTTGTGAGGTGGCTCTTTGTAGATAGGGCCTTGTTTTATAATGATTTTCCCGATGCAACGCCAGCCATATCGGGTGTTGACCCGCTCGATGATGACGGGGGCTTGGTGTTGAATTTCGAGGGCAAAGGCACCTTCGACGCGCAGCTGCAGCGTGGCGGGTTCGGGCGGGGCATCTCCGATCCGCCTTGGCCATGAAATTTTGATGGGTTCACAATGGGTTGCGAGTGTTTCGCCGACAATATCCGGCCAGCCTGTGACGATATCGGACGCCGCAAAGCCTTGCGCGGCAAGCACGGGGCCTAAAGCTTCGTCGAGCAAATCGGAGAGGGGGCGGAGCGAAGGTTGCTTCATCACAATCAGATCGTTGAGGGGGCGTTTGAGATAGTCTAAGCCAGTTGATGCGATAAACAAAACGCCGTTTGCGGTAATGTTAAGGCCATGTGCCATGA
>CAIUPE010000086.1 GCA_903900975.1 uncultured Hyphomicrobiales bacterium
GCAAGAGATCCTTGCCGACGTTAACATCATATCCAGCCATCGCTTCGCTCCTTCGGTGAAAAACGTCTCAGAACCGTCTTTTACCGAGCCGAAGTGGTGGCTGCCCACCTCAGAATTTACAGCAC
This sequence comes from uncultured Hyphomicrobiales bacterium, assembly GCA_903900975.1. Classification (GTDB taxonomy): domain Bacteria; phylum Pseudomonadota; class Alphaproteobacteria; order Rhizobiales; family Beijerinckiaceae; genus CAIUPE01. The sequence goes on from CAIUPE010000086.1 coordinate 126, forward strand.
TTTACGGACGCAACCTCCGGACAGAAAGGTGGCCGAAAATACAAAGGGGATGTGCGTGAAGCGGGAGCCTATCTTCAACGTGCCGGCCATTGTGCTGGCCATCATCGCCTTACTGTTGGGTGTACAATTTTATATTGATTGGCTTGGTGCTGACGCGGCGAGTGAAGCCATTATGGCGTACGGCTTTGTACCGGGCGATGTTACCGAGCGCATCTATGGCAATGTCTTGCAACCCCTTATTGATCAGGGGTTGGCCAGCCCCGAAGATACAGCGCAGGCCGTTTCAGCGGAATTGGCCGATTATCTTCGTGGCCATCCTAGCTTCGTGCCGTTGACCTTCGTGAGTTACGCCTTCTTACATGGTGGATGGGCCCATGTTTTGATGAATTCTGCTTGGCTATTGGCCTTTGGCAGCCTAGTCGCGCGGCGGGTGGGGCCCGTCCGGTTTCTGGTGTTGTTTATTGCGTCCGCGATTGGCGGGGCGCTGATGCATTGGGCAACGCATTCGGGTGATGTGATGCCGGTGATCGGGGCTTCAGGCTCGGTTTCGGGTATCATGGCGGCTGCCGTGAGATTTGCCTTTCAACCCGGAGAATCGCTGTCCGGTTTCTCGCTTCATGCGACGGGCTCGTATCGGGCACCGGCTTTGCCCTTATGGCAGACGTTCCGGGATCGGCGAACCTTGCGTTTCATTGTACTCTGGCTCGGCGTCAATATTGCCACAGGACTTGCCGGCGTTCCACTCGGATTGACCGAGGGCGGGATCGCTTGGGAAGCGCATCTTGGCGGTTTTCTCGTTGGCCTTGTGTTATTTTCATGGATTGATCCTCCGATCGATACGGCCCACCTTGAAGCCTGACGTCCTGCCATTGGGCTAATAGGGCTTGAAATGATGGATTGCATCACCCGTCATTATAGGCGATCTTCCTACCGTTACCGTGCGTTGGGTGTGCGGTAGATTGGGCACTCCTGACGAAGGTTTCCGGCGAAGGGAAGCTACTTCGTGCTGCGCTTCGCCGATAAAAAGGGGAGGAAAGCCATGAATGTCCAGCATATTCTAGCCCAAAAAGGGCGGAAAATTGAAATTGCGTCGCCTGACCTGCCGATCGCCCAGGCGATTTTGCACCTTGCCTCGAAACGGATCGGCGCTCTGATTGTCATGGATTGCGCGGGAGCGCTGGCTGGCATTATCTCGGAGCGCGACATTGTTCGGGCTTTGGTAGCCGGTGCCCATGCGTTGGAAGACCGTGTTCGCGATCATATGACCGAATTGGTGGTGACATGTACACCGGACACATCGGTATCGGACGTGATGGACTTGATGACCCGAGGCCGGTTTCGCCATGTGCCGGTGATTGATGGGGGCGAGTTGGTTGGGCTTGTCTCGATCGGCGATATAGTCAAACATCGATTGGCCGAGATCGAAAGCGAGAAAAGTGCGATTATCGCTTATATCGCTGCCGGGTGATGCATTAAATCGTCGCTAATTGAACGATTCCGTCGTCGGATAGTCCTTCCACTCGGCGGTAAAAGCATTGGCGACGTCCTGTGTGGCAGCATCCGCCGTCGCTGCCCACCTCAACGGTCAGGAGGAGGCAATCTTGATCGCAATCGACCCTGATTTCCTTGATCGTCTGGATTTGCCCTGATGTTTCGCCTTTGAGCCAGAGCGAACCGCGCGAGCGTGACCAATACCAGGCTTGTCCGGTCGTTAGCGTTCGTTCGAGCGCTTCCGCATTCATATGAGCGACCATGAGCACGTCTTTTGTACCCGCATCAATGGCAACCGCCGTCAACAGGCCGTTGGCGTCGAATTTAGGCATCAGAACATGGCCCTCTTCGATCTCTGCCGTTGAACCAGGTGGGGTGAATTGGGCAATACGCATCATAAACCTCGCTCAAAAGGCCAATAAAAAGCCCCGCTTTAGCGAGGCTTTCTACCACAGACCGATGGCTAAGGAAGCGGTGATTAACGCGCCCGATAGCTTTGCAACATCGACATGAAACGTGCTTGCTCGGCCGGATCATCCTTGAAAATGCCGGTAAAGCGAGTTGTGATGGTCGAGGCACCCTGCTTTTGCACCCCGCGCATGGACATGCACATGTGCTCTGCATCGAGGAGAACCGCGATTCCTCGTGGATGAAGCGCTTCATCGATCGCTTCTACAATTTGTGCCGTCATGGTTTCTTGCGTTTGTAGGCGCTTGGCGAAGACGTCAACAATGCGGGCAAGTTTGGAAAGTCCAACAACGCCTTCCGACGGATAATAAGCAACATGGGCGGTGCCAACAAATGGAACCATATGATGCTCGCAATGCGACGAGAAGGAGATGTCACGAACAAGGACCATATCGTCATAGCCCGCTACTTCCTCGAACACTTTGTTGAGGACTTCGGCGCCATCCATCCGATAGCCTTGAAAAAATTCGTCATATGCTTTTACAACCCGTTTCGGTGTCTCAAGCAAGCCTTCCCGTTCGGGGTTGTCTCCTGCCCATGCAATCAATGTGCGAACGGCTGCCTCCGCCTCTTCCCGGGAAGGGCGCTGGACCGGAACAACCGGTTGATCCACGTGACGATGTTTCAGGGACAGTGTCTTGACCACGGCGTCCATGATGCCTCCAGAAAAAGTCTACTGGGCTTGATACGATGACCCTTCGCGGCTGGACCACCAAATTTCAAAAAAGTGTCCGACCGAACCATTAAGCCTTACAGGGATCTCGCATTTCGTCATAACGCTCTCTATATGGGAGGGAATGCTCGTTTCCGCCAGTATCTGTTCCATTTGAGTCCGCCATGATCAACGATATTTATAATACGCGTATTCTTGAGCTGGCGGCCGACATTCCGCGTCAAGGTCGACTATCGAATCCGGATGCGACAGCAACCGTTCATTCCAAATTATGCGGCTCGACGGTTACCGTTGATCTAAAGGTCGATGGAGGGCGGATCAGTGAATTTGCCCACGAAGTAAAAGCCTGTGCGCTTGGCCAGGCGTCCTCGTCGATCATGGCGCGGCATGTAATCGGTGCAACACCAGCTGAAATGCGGATGTTAAGGGACGAGGTCCGCGCTATGCTGAAAGAAAATGGGGTGGCGCCTCGCGGGAAATGGGCCGATATCCAAGTACTTGAGCCGGTTCGAGACTATAAAGCGCGTCATGCTTCAACACTTTTGACCTTTGACGCGGTGGTTCAGGCTCTGGACGCCATCGAGCATCCCTAGCCACATCACTGAAGTGGCGGTTGCAAATTAAGGTTGAGTGACGCGCCTACGCGCACTTCATCGTTTGTCATTGGCATTTTACCCATGCTTGAAGCTGGGTTCGACACGATCGAACGGTCATAGTTTGCAAAAACCGATGTCGACCAGTTTTGGCCGATAGCAAATTTAACCAATCCGGCCGCACCAAAGGTACGGGCATCAATTGTACCGGCGGATAATCCTGCCGATGCGGTATCGTCGCTTAACTGTGCCGTGGAATAATCGGAGCTGCTTACCGCGACATGCGGGCCAGCTGAAACCACCAATTTGCCAATGCGGTGGACGTAATCGGCACCAAGACTGCCTGTTAGGCCAGCCAATCCATCGGTACCCAAGCGAATTTCGCCGCGGATCCGGAGTGCGTCCGGCGCTGGCCAATATTCGGCAAACACGCCGGGCTCAACGGCCCAGCCTTTGTCATTGTTGGAAAACGAATTTTGGCCTGCTTTGATTGGATCATAATGGCCAACCGCACCAAAGGAGAGTGATGGATTTGGGCTGAAAAGGGTTAGGCTAAGGCTTTCATCCCGTCCGACCAAATGATCGGCCATGCTCGGCGCTTCGACGCTGATTTCCGGAAAGCTTACAAAGCTATAGTGATCGGAGCCGGGAAAACTCGGCGTTGCAATCGTCTTTCCGTCGACGGTCATCAGCCAACCATTGGCCAGCTCTGCGCCATGGACCGACGATACCGCGAGCGAAGCAAGAAATATCGTCGCTTTCGCACTACGAAGTACGCTACGATTGTTCAGAAACGCCAATGTCATCCATCTGTCTCTGGCCGCGGACTTGTCCGCCGATGAGCGCCTTTATTACGGAAGTGTTAACCCGTATGCAACCCTCTACCGCTTTTTCGCGCTTAAGATGGTTACCGGCGCACCTCGCACGATTGTTGATCAGGCTCTATCAATTGACGCTTTCCGGCATTTTTGGACGGCATTGCAGGCACTTGCCGACCTGCTCCCATTATATGGACGATTCAATCGGGCGCTATGGCCTGTGGACAGGCGGGTGGATCGGCTTGGCCCGTCTGTGCCGCTGCCAGCCCTTTGGCACGTCCGGTCTTGATCTTGTGCCGGAAGAATTGCCCGAAGCGGCGCGCTGGTATATGCCGTGGCGCTATGGTCGCTGGCGGACGTGCAATCTCGGCCCGACCTATGTGTGCGAGGCTGTCGAGCCGGGCGACGCCGATCCGCGCTGATGGTTTACCCCGGCATAACGCTTACCTGCGTGGTTCGCAGGAGTGAGCAAGGAGTGAGAGCATGATTCATCTGACCTTCCCCGATGGCGCCCGCCGTCCCTTTGAGCCCGGCATCACCGGTTTTGAAATCGCCAAAGGCATTTCACCTTCGCTCGCCAAACGTACAGTCGCGATGGCTTTGGACGGCGTTGTTACTGATTTGAATGACGCGATTTCCGCCGATGCAAAGATCGAGTTCGTCGGCCGCGATGATCCGCGCGCGCTGGAATTGATCCGCCACGACTGCGCCCATGTGCTGGCTGAAGCCGTGCAATCGCTCTGGCCGGAAACACAGGTCACGATTGGTCCGGTGATCGAGAACGGCTTCTATTACGATTTTTACCGCGAACAGCCTTTTACGCCGGATGATTTCCCGGCGATTGAAGCCGAGATGCGTAAAATCATCGTGCGCGACAAGCCGTTTACCAAGGAAGTTTGGAAGCGCAACGATATCCGTAGCCTGTTTGAAACCAAAGGCGAGGCGTTCAAGGTTGAACTCGTCGACGCCATCCCGCCCGGCGAGGATCTGAAGGTTTATAAGCAGGGCGACTGGTTCGACCTCTGCCGTGGCCCGCATATGACGTCTACGGGCAAAATCGGCGACGCGTTCAAACTGATGAAGGTTGCCGGTGCCTATTGGCGCGGTGACAGCAATAATCCCATGCTGACGCGTATCTATGCGACTGCCTTTGCTACATCGGAGGCGCTTGAGACCTATCTCCATCAGTTGGAAGAAGCGGAAAAGCGCGATCATCGCCGCCTTGGCCGCGAGATGGACCTGTTCCATTTCCAGGAAGAAGGTCCGGGTACGGTCTTCTGGCATCCGAAGGGGTGGACGTTGTTCCAATCCCTCATCTCCTATATGCGTCGTCGCCTTGGTACGCTCGGCTATGATGAGGTCAATGCACCGCAGCTCCTCGATAAATCGCTGTGGGAGACGTCGGGGCATTGGAGCTGGTATAAGGAAAACATGTTCATGGCGAAGTCGGCCGGTGATGACACCGACGACGAGCGGGTTTTTGCGATCAAGCCGATGAACTGCCCCGGCCATGTCCAGATTTTCAAGCACGGCTTGAAATCCTATCGCGATTTGCCGCTTCGCTTGGCGGAATTTGGCGCGGTGCATCGCTACGAGCCATCGGGTGCCTTGCATGGCTTGATGCGCGTGCGTGGATTTACCCAAGACGACGCCCATATTTTCTGCACCGATGAGCAGATGGCGGAAGAATGCCTCGCGATCAATGATCTGATTCTGACGACGTATAAGGATTTCGGCTTCGATAAAATTGTCGTGAAGCTCTCGACACGCCCTGAAAAGCGGGTTGGCAGCGATGCGCTGTGGGATCGGGCTGAGCAGGTCATGATGCAGGTGCTCGAGCAGATCAAGGCCCAGTCGGGCGGCATGATCGAGACCTCGATTAATCCGGGGGAGGGCGCGTTTTACGGCCCTAAATTCGAATATGTTCTGCGCGATGCGATTGGCCGCGATTGGCAATGCGGTACAACGCAGGTCGATTTCAATCTGCCCGAGCGTTTCGGCGCATTTTATATCGGCGAGGATGGGGCAAAGACCGTCCCTGTGATGATTCACCGTGCCATTTGCGGCTCGATGGAACGCTTCACCGGTATCCTGATCGAGCATTTTGCGGGCCATTTCCCGCTTTGGCTTGCGCCGGTTCAGGCCGTTGTCTGCACCATCACGCAGGATGGGGACGAGTACGCGCATGAGGTTGTAAAGGCGCTGAAAAAGGCTGGAATGCGGGTCAATTCAGACCTTAGAAATGAAAAGATCACCTATAAGGTCCGCGAGCATTCGCTGGCCAAGGTGCCTGCGCTGATCGTGGTGGGCAAAAAGGAAGCAGCCGAGCGGACGGTGTCGATCCGTCGCTTAGGTTCGCCCGATCAAACCATGATGACGCTGGATGAGGCGATTGCTACGCTAGCGGGCGAGGCGGTTCCGCCGGATCAAAAGCGGGGCTAAAAACCTCTGAACCTCGGTATGTTGTGCACATATCGAGGTTCTGTTGCTTGCACTTGGGGCGGCGCTTCTGTAACCCTTGGGTCAGCGGCGCAAGCCTCGACGGGCGGACATGGCGAAACTGGTAGACGCAAGGGACTTAAAATCCCTCGGTAGTGATACTGTGCGGGTTCGACTCCCGCTGTCCGCACCACCTCATTATTAAGGCAACAATCCGTCTTCTGTTGGAAATCCCTTCGCTTTGTCGAAAATACTGCGTTCTCTTGATGATCTGATTGTTCATGGCCTAGTACCAAAGGCGTCAGCTGCGACCTTGGCGCCGGTGGCCGAGCGCTATGCCATCGGCATAACGGACGCTATGGCGCGGTTGGTTGATCCTACCGATTCGATGGATCCGATTGCCCTTCAATTTGTGCCCGACTTCCGCGAATTGGTAACAACACCAGACGAGCGCAATGATCCGATCGGCGATGAGGCGCATAGTCCCGTTGAGGGGATCGTCCATCGTTATCCGGATCGGGCTCTCCTGAAGCTCGTCCATATTTGCCCGGTCTATTGCCGCTTCTGCTTTCGCCGCGAGATGGTGGGACCGGACAAAGGCGAGATGCTTTCCGAGGCCGATCTTGATCGGGCCTTTGCCTATCTGACGGAACATACCGAGATTTGGGAATTGGTGATTACGGGCGGTGATCCTTTGATCCTCTCGCCCCGTCGGCTGGCTGCGATTGGCGAGCGGTTGGCCAAAATTCCGCATATCAAGATTGTACGCTGGCACACGCGCGTACCGGTTGTAATGCCCGAATCGGTCACCTATGCCTTAGCCCAGGCGCTTAAGCCTGCGGGTAAAACCGTTTGGCTGGCGGTGCACGCCAATCATCCACGCGAATTGACCGATGAGGCGCGGGCGGCCTGCGCGAGACTGTCCTCCGCCGGCATCCATCTCATCAGCCAGACCGTGTTGTTGAAGGGGATTAATGCCGACGTGGCCACGCTTTCTGCCTTGATGCGTGGCTTTGTCGAGACGGGGATCAAGCCTTATTATTTGCACCATGGCGATTTAGCTCCAGGCACCTCGCATTGGCGCGTTTCGCTTGGTGAGGGTAAAAAGCTGATCGGTGAATTGCGCGGCGCGCTTTCGGGGCTGGCTCAGCCGACATATGTGATCGATTTGCCCGGCGGACACGGCAAGGTGCCGATTGCGCCGCTCTCCTGCGATAGTGAGGGGGAGGGCTGGCGTATCACGGACTGGCAAGGCTATACGCATGATTACCCGCCCAAACTGGGCGAAGAGATTTAAGGTAGAGTGGCAATGTCGATGCATCAGGGCGGTGAAAAGATGGCCATAGCGCCCGAACTCTCCATTATCGTGCCGGTTTTCAACGAGGCCGCCAATGTCGGCCCGCTGGTAACGCTTGTCGCCGCCGCTTTGGAAGATGATGCTTGGGAACTTATTTTTGTCGACGATAATTCGCCCGATGGCACAGCCGATCGTGTGAAGGCGATTGCGGCAACAGATCCGCGCGTGCGGTGCATCCGCCGTGTCGGACGGCGTGGTCTTTCGGGGGCATCCATTGAAGGGATGTTGTCATCGAGCGCGCGTTATGTCGCGGTGATGGATGGTGATTTGCAGCATGATGAACGCGTGCTGGTGCGGATGTTGGCGTTGATCCGTGGGCAAGGCACTGACTTGGTCATCGCCACGCGAGAACGCGATGGCAACGCCATCACCGGCCTTTCGGGCCAGCGCTCGCTCGTGAGTGATTTCGGCCGGTTTTTGTCGCGCTTGGTGATCAAAGCGGATGTGAAAGACCCGATGAGCGGCTTTTTCATGGTGCGCCGCGAGGTGGTGGAAGCCGCTGCGCCAAAATTGGCAACCGAAGGCTTTAAAATCCTGGCCGATCTTCTGGCCACCACCGATCGTCCGCTGGTGATCCGCGAAACACCCTATGTGTTTCGCGAACGTCAGCACGGCGAGAGCAAGCTCGATGCAAGGGTGGCGTTCGATTATCTGGGCTTTTTGTTGCATCATTTGACCGGCCGTCTGGTGCCGGTACGCTTTTTCCTGTTCGGGCTTGTGGGCGCATCTGGCGTTGTGGTTCACCTCGGCGTGTTGAAAACCGTTTTGGCGATGTTGCCAGCCTTCGGCTTCGATATCGCGCAGACCAGCGCTACGTTTGTGGCGATGTTCAGCAATTTTCTGCTGAACAATGGCCTAACCTATCGTGATCGCCGCCTTGTGGGTTGGTCGCTCGTCCCGGGGTTTCTGATTTTTGCGCTGAGCTGCAGCGTTGGTGTCATCGCCAATGTAGGGCTGGCGCGGATTATCTTTTCTGAGGGCCAGCAATGGTGGGTCGCTGGCCTAGCAGGAGCGTTGACGGGGGCGGTGTTTAATTATGTCACCAGCGGCCTCTTGGTCTGGCGCAAGAAGTCTTAAACGGTTGCCACAAATTGATCGGCGTTTGCTCGGTCCCAAAGATGATGCAAATGGCTCTCTAAGGCACCCGATAACAAGGATTTATCGGCTAATACGGGATATAGCTCGGCGAAATTGCGGGTTTCGGTCGGGCTAATCCGACGGTGCAGCTGCGTCGAACGCAAATCGGCCGGATGAAGCATGCCAGCAGCACCAATGACTTCGGCAAGTGCGTGAAGCGTATTGGCGTGGAAATTGGCCACGCGTTCGGCTTTGGTGGGAACGATCAACGCGCGTTGACGGAGCTTGTCTTGCGTCGCAACGCCGACCGGACATTGATCGGTATGACAGCTTTGGGATTGGATGCACCCGATGGCAAACATAAAGCCCCGTGCGGCATTGCACCAATCCGCCCCCAACGCCATTACGCGTACCATATCGAAGGCCGAGGTAATTTTCCCGGCAGCACCGATTTTGATCTGGTCGCGAAGGCCTAAGCCGGTCAGCGTCGAATGGACGAAATTAAGCCCGTCGCGTAGGGGCATGCCGACATGATCAGTAAATTCAAGCGGCGCGGCGCCCGTGCCGCCCTCTGCCCCATCCACAACGATAAAATCGGGCGTAATGCCGGTTTCAACCATCGCTTTGCCAATGGCCATGAATTCGGCGCGATCGCCAATACAGAGTTTGAAGCCAATAGGCTTGCCAAGAGAAAGGCGGCGGAGTTCAGCAATAAATGCGATCAAGCCGCGGGGGGTCGAGAAAGCGGGGTGGGATGCGGGCGAGACGCAATCTTGCCCGATCTGCACACCGCGTGCTTCAGCAATTTCTGCGGTAACTTTGGCACCCGGCAACACCCCGCCATGACCGGGTTTGGCGCCTTGGCTAAGCTTGATTTCGATCATTTTGATCTGCGGATCGCGGGCTTGGGCAGAAAATTTCTCGGCCGAGAAACTTCCATCTTCATTGCGGCAGCCGAAATATCCGGAGCCTAATTCCCAGATTAGATCGCCGCCGAATTCGCGGTGATGGATCGAGATGCTGCCTTCGCCGGTGTCATGCGCAAAGCCACCAAGTTTAGCGCCTTTATTGAGCGCTTTAATCGCGTTAGCGCTTAAAGCCCCAAAGCTCATCGCCGATATATTGAACACAGAAGCCGAATATGGCTGTGTGCAGGCGGGCCCGCCTATGTTCACGCGAAAGGTTGATGGATTGGGATGTTTCGGGGCGAGCGAATGGGCCAGCCATTCGAAACCAGGCTCATAAACGTCGAGCGTGGTTCCAAAAGGCCGTTTGTCGAGCCGTTGTTTGGCGCGCTGATAGACGATCGACCGCTTATTGCGGCTGAAAGGTGTTCCATCGGTATCGCTCTCGATAAAATATTGCCGCATTTCTTTGCGGGTGCTCTCCAGAAAAAACCGGACGAGGCCAATAATCGGATAATTTCGTAAAATACTGTGCTTCGTTTGCAGCAGATTATAGACGCCGACCAATGAAAGGGCCGTACACACCCAAAAGGCCAAGGCGAAGACAGGGTGAACGGTATAATAAACCAGACAAAGGATGGCCGCAGCTACAAAAAGAAAAAACGTCGTGAAACGGATCATAGGACTACCTTTTTCCAAAGCCTTTAAACGGCATCTTCGCCATTGCGCATCAAAGCGCAAGGCTTACCGTTCGTCTCTCCCATTCGTCTCTTATGCGTGTAACGGTCGGATGTCAGTCGATCACGAAATCGCTCGGCTTCCAAGCTGGTTTTGGATATTTTGGATCCATCTCGACCAATGTTTCATGGACAATACCGGCAATCACCGCGTTTCTTGCCCATTTATGATCGGAGGGAATGACATGCCAAGGCGCTGAAGAGGTTGAACAACGCTCCAACATCACCTCATAAGCCTTCATAAACTCTTTCCAGTTATGACGGTCCTCAAGGTCGGCGGGTTGGAATTTCCAATGTTTATCGGCGTGATCCAACCGCTCCTGTAACCTCAACCCTTGCTCGCCTTTTGAAATATGCAGCATAAATTTGAGAATGATCGTGCCATTCTCAACCAGCATTTTTTCAAACCCATTGATCTGGTCGTAGCGCCGTTCAATATCGCTGCTTGCGGCCAATTTATGAACTTTCGCGACCAATACATCCTCGTAATGCGAGCGATTGAAAATCGCGATGGTTCCTTTTTTGGGGGCAGCCAGATGCGCTCGCCATAAAAAATCATGTTGAATTTCATCACCACTTGGCTGACGAAACGGTGTGACGGTGACGCCCATCGGCCCAGTAGCGTTGAAAACACCGCGGACGGTCCCATCCTTACCGCTCGTATCCATGCCCTGCAAAACGATAAGCAAGCTTCGCTTGTTTTCAGCATAGAGCCGATCTTGCATCACATTGATTGCTTCGACCGCTTTCGCCAAAAAGGCCTTGGCTTCGTCGCCATTACCGACACGGCTCGTGTCCTTTGGATCAATGGTGGTCAAATCGACGGATTGACCGGATTTGACGCGAAAGGCATGAGAGCGGTCATGATCAACAGACATTCAGCGGGCTCCATCTGGTTATCATTCCGGCAGGTATCAGGGTCATTGATCAGCTCGCCAGCCGTAGATCCAGCCGTAGCGCTCGGCGATCGTCATGCGGGACATTGCTAGGTCGCGTGCCAAGGATAACGGCCATCCGAGATGATAGATATCCCCGTTCTGGCGTGCTGCCGCCTGAACTTTGGCGCTGCGGGCTTTTCGCTGCTGTTCATACCGGCCAAACGCGCTTGCTGGATCATGGGGTCGGGTGCCAAGTTCAGAAGCCAAGACTTTGGCGTCTTCGATGGCCAACGCTCCGCCCTGTGCCAAAAAGGGTAAAACGGGATGGGCGGCGTCTCCCATTAGGGTAACCCTATTATGGGTCCAAACGGGGCGGGGTGGTCGGTCAAACAGCGACCAAATGGTCCAGTCGCCCACCGCCGCAATCGCTTCCTGGACGTGGGGATGCCATGCGGAAAAGCGCTTCATGATTTTTGATGCGTCTCCGTGGCGGGACCATCCCGGCTCGTTTTCCCGATCGGACGTGACGGCCACCAGATTAATCAATTCACCGCCCCTGATCGGGTAATGGACCAAGTGTGCTCCGCGTCCAAGCCATAATCCGGTTTCATCGGCAGCGAGGCTTCGAGGCCAGTCGTGTCGGGAGACGACACCGCGCCAGGCAATATGACGATGAAATTCAGGTCTCGTCCGGTCGCCCATTAGGCCCGCGACATTGGACCATAATCCGTCGGCGCCAACGAGCGCTTTGCCAGTAACCGTTTCTACAGTTGAGGCGGATTCGCAATCGATCGCGACCCGATCAGCGCCATTTTCGCGGATGGCTGATACGCTTCGCCCAAAGGCCAGACGGGCAAAATCGGATCCGCGCACCGCATCCAGCAGGATCATTTGCAAGTCGGCGCGATGGATCGTTAGATAAGGGGCTCCATACGTTGTCTGCATCGCCGCGCCCAGAGGCATCGAGGCGAGCACTCGACCCGACTTTGACGAGCGGATGGTTAGATTATTTGGGGTAGCCGCTGCCTTTAAGACAGCATTTTCAAGGCCAAGCTCAATCAATATCCGTGATGCATTGGGGGATAGCTGAATACCCGCACCCACTTCATCAATGCGTGTCCGTTGTTCGACGACGATTGAGGCTTGCCCAGCGCGGGCCAGCGCCAGAGCCAGAGTCAACCCGCCAATACCGGCACCCGCAATTAGGATTGGAGTGTCGGGCATCGCTCGTTACCGTTAAGCCGCTTGGTGCATCTCAAACACACAATCGGCGGGATCAGCTGCGCCATGAAGCGAAGCGTCATAGGTGAACAGGGTTGAACAATAAGGGCAAACCACTTCCGAATCCGAACCCATATCCAAAAAAATATGCGGATGATCGAAAGGAGGGCTTGCACCAACGCACTTGAATCGATGCGCTCCAATGCGAATGGAAGGAACACCGGAGTCGTTTTTGAAATAGGGAATTGCGTGGTCGGCCATTGGATTGCTCTCAGTCGATATCGAAGTTTTGCGAACCATAATGCCTCAGCGGCCGCATGACCAGAGCCGATCCGCCTTTCTTCAGGCTTGGCTTGCGACAATACCGCCGCGCTTTTATGGTTCTTTATCGTAACACCTATTTTGTGAGCCGATTTCATGCAATTTTTTATGTCTGGTGATGTCCGGATCGCGTTCGTTGATCTGCCTCCGATCGAACGAGAAATAGGCATTATCGTGTTGGTTCACGGATTTGCTTCGACCCACCGAATCAATTGGGTCGATACATCGTGGACAAAGCGATTGACCGAAACCGGCTTCAGGGTCGTAGCGCTTGATCATCGCGGCCATGGCCAAAGTGAAAAATTGTATGAATCCGAACAATATACCCCGATGGCTATGGCGGGTGACGTCATCGCCTTGATGGACCATCTCGGGATAAAACAGGCCGATATTATGGGGTACTCAATGGGCGGGCGGGTGACGGCCGTTTTAGCCTGTCGCTATCCTCTGCGCGTTCGTTCTGCACTGCTTGGAGGGCTCGGTATTCATCTCGTCGAGGGCAATGGTTTGCCCCCCGGCATTGCTGAGGCCTTGGAGGCCCCATCCCTTGACGATGTTCATGAACCCATTCCGCGGATGTTTCGTGCATTTGCGGACCGAACAGGGAGTGACCGCAAAGCGCTCGCCGCCTGTATGCGGGGCTCTCGCCAAGGGGTAACGCGGGTCGATATCGCTGCCATATCTTTGCCTGTTCTCATAGCGGTTGGAACCAAAGACGATATTGCGGGTGATCCTCATGCGCTGGCCGCCATCATTCCAGATGCGATTGCCTTTGATATTGTTGGTCGCGATCACAACCTTGCCGTGGGCGATAAAACCCACAAGGATGCCGTGATGGCCTTTCTCGCGGCAAGGCCTTAACCGTCGCTTTTTGCAAGAATGCAAATGAAGCGACGGATATTTTGCGTTCAAACTTGCAAATTCACTCCTGTCTTCATAGCTATCAGGTTCAGCACGGCCAACCATTGGCGGGCAGGGGGATGATATGGGCACGATCGCTAGATTTGGAGTTTCAAACGCGAAGTCGGAAGCTGGGTCTGATCCGATCTGGACGCACATTCGCAGTGAAGCAGCCGATATTCTGGCGTCCGATGGGGATCTTGGACCTTTTGTCCGGCAAAACGTCATTGATCAATCGTCGCTGGACTCGGCCATCATTGCGCGTTTGGCTTCCCGGTTGGATCACCCCGACGTCCCCCGCGCGACGATTGTCGAAATTTTTATGTCAATTGCCGCCTCTGATCCAAGCATCGGTGAAGGATTTCGTGCGGATTTGCTCGCGGTCGCTGATCGTGACCCTGCCTGTGGCCGGTTAATCGAGCCGTTACTCTATTTCAAAGGGTTTCATGCGCTTCAAACGCATCGGATGGCCTTTGCCCTCAATCGGATGGGGCGGCGGGATCTGGCGCTCTATCTCCAAAGCCGGTCATCGGAAATATTCCAGACCGATATCAACCCCGAAGCGCGGATCGGACGAGGGGTGTTTCTGGACCACGCCACGGGGCTCGTGGTGGGACAAACGGCAATTGTCGAAGATAATGTCTCTATTTTGCAAGGGGTTACGCTGGGTGGTACCGGTAAAATGGGCGGCGATCGCCATCCCAAGATCCGGCAGGGCGTTTTGATTGGTGCGGGTGCAAAAATTCTCGGCAACATCGAGATCGGCCAATGTGCCCGAGTTGCGGCGGGTTCCGTTGTTTTGAAAGATGTGCCTCGGAATGTGACGGTCGCTGGCGTTCCTGCAAAGGTCGTGGGTGAGTCCGGTTGCGCCGAACCCGCGCGGACGATGGATCAAATCTTGGCCGAAAAGGCAAATTTCTAATCGCCTTACCAAAAGGGTTGCAGTTGTCTCCCGGTCGTGGCATCCGAATGGCCGCCCGAGAGTTCGGGTGTAGGCAATCATGGCAGGGACCCGATGAACAAGGCCGAACTTCTTAAACTCCAGACCTATTTCCGCCGTTTGTTTGGCAACGCCAATATCAAAGTGGTTGCACGGCCGAAAAAGACAGATTCGGCTGAGGTGATGATCGGCGATGAATTTATTGGTATTCTTTCCTTGGATAACGAGGATGGCGACCGCTCTTTCGCCTTCACCATGTCCATCCTGGATATCGATCTCGAAGATATCGATTGAGGCGTTAAGCCGGCGGATAGTTCCATGGCGATCTATCGACTTGACCACCATTCTCCCGAGCTACCGCCGCAAGACCGCTACTATATAGCGCCTGATGCCCACGTCATCGGAGATTGTCGATTGGGGCTCGATGCCAGCATCTGGTTTGGAGCGGTTCTGCGGGGCGATAACGAGCAGATCGCCGTCGGCGCCCGTACCAACATTCAGGAAGGTGCGTTGCTTCACACTGATCGCGGATTTCCGCTATCGGTGGGGGAGGATTGCACCGTCGGCCATCATGCTATTTTGCACGGCTGTAGCATCGGTGATGGCTCACTGATTGGCATGGGCGCGACGGTGTTGAATGGCGCGCGGATTGGGAGCCATTGCCTCGTTGGCGCCAATGCGCTGGTAACCGAGAACAAGGTATTTCCCGATTATTCGGTCATACTTGGCTCGCCCGCCAAAGTGGTCCGGGCCATGGACGAGGAAGCGGCCGAGCGGCTTAGGAAATCAGCGGCTCATTATGTCGCCACTTGGCAAAGATTTGCCAAGGGCCTTCAAAAAATCGGCTGATTGACGCGACCGTGCGTTGATCTTTGCCGCAAATCCATAACCGCTATCCGCATAGGATTGCCCACCATCGGCGTAGCCCTGCTAGGCTCATTATAAGAGCAATCGATTCGGGGGGGCGTTCGGAATGGAAAAGGCAGAGGGAAAAAGGGTTTTGATAACAGCAGGCGGGTCAGGCATTGGTCGGGCGATGGCTGAAGCCTTTGCACAAGACGGTGCGCGGGTCTGGGTGACGGATGTGGATCCATCCGCATTAGGCACCATTGATCCGAAATGGCGGGCTAATCTGGTGGATGCGTCATCGGAACCGGAGATGACGGCCCTCTTTACCCAAATAAAAGCGGAGTGGGGCGGAATCGACGTCCTATGTGCCAATGCCGGCATTTCAGGGCCGACCGCACTGATTGAAGATGTTACCCTCGAAAACTGGCGCCAATGCGTCGCCGTCAATTTGGAAGGAGCCTTTCTGGCGGCTAAATTGGCCACGCCGTTGATGAAGGCGCAGCGGCAAGGCTGCATGATCTTTACGTCGTCGACGGCCGGTCTGTTCGGTTATCCAAGTCGCTCGCCATATTCGGCGGCCAAATGGGGTATTATTGGCCTGATGAAAACGGTCGCGATGGAATTGGGGCCCTTCGGCATACGGGCTAATGCGATTTGCCCGGGATCGGTTGAAGGCCCTAGGATGGAGCGCGTCTTGGCCAAAGAGGCCGCGCTTAAGGGCACGACACGCGATGTCATTTATGACGGATATGCCGCTGGCACTTCAATGCGAACCTTTGTCGAGGCCAAAGATATCGCGGCTATGGCGCTATTTATGGCGAGCGAAGGAGGGCGCTATCTTTCTGGCCAAGCGATTGCAGTGGATGGTCACACCGAAAACCCCGATCCCAAGGTCTGACGGCCTCATCAAGGAGCCGCCTAACCTTGATCATCATGAGCCATGTCAGCCAAAGCGGCGGCTGACATGGGCAAGGACTGTGTAAACACGGCCTTCGGCCGAAGCGAGAATCGAGCGTGTGATCGATCCATCCTGATCGGTCGCGGTCAGGTCCCGAAGCACGGCCTCGAACTTCGACGTATAGGCATCGAGGCTTATGCGGAAGCGTTCATCGACTGGCAGCAATTGGGTTAGCTCAACATAACGCTGCTGGCCTTCCTCGGTATAGATCGCCGTCGAGAACGTCGCCGGTTCACCCTTGAGATACAGGCTCCATAAGCGGGCTACTTCGGAATCTTTCACGATCCGATTGATATCGCTCAGCAGCGCTGCAATCGGCTCCCGCGGCGCTTCCACCTTTGGAGCAACCTCGGCAGGCGGCGTAGGGGCGGCAATCGAGGGGGCGGTATCCGACGGAGTGGTCGTCGCATCGGCTTTGCCATCGTCACGCGAGGCACGATCCAGCAGATCAGAGAGCCAACCTGTGCGTTGTCCCTTCTCGGACAGCGCAGGCTGGGGAGCCGCAATCGGTGCATCCCGACGGATGGTTGCCTCGATTGCCGGACGGGCCATAGGCTGCACGGCCGCGGCCGGTGCAACCGGCTGTGGTGCAGCTGGAGCGGGTGCCACTTCGACAGCCGCCGGCGGCGCTACCGGTGCAGCCACAACCGGAGCGGTAAAGACTGGAGCAGCGGGCAAGGTTGGCGGGGTGACGACCGGAGGCACAATCGCCTGCGGCCGAGGGGCTACTTCGGCTGGCGTTACGGCTGCAATCGTTGCTGGCTGGGAAACCGGCTTGGCGATATCGGTCGTCCGGCCCGAAGCGGCGAGGATCGAGGATAATTCGCCCAGCGCATTCGCCTGATCGCCGATCGCACGACGGAGATTGGCGGCTTGTTCTTGGGTTTCGCGCGGAAGATTGACAACGCTCCGGGCAATATCGTCCCGCGTCGTTTCAATTTCTTTCGCGATTTGGGCCGTTTTTGCCTTCACTTCGAGGGCAGTCTCATCGAAGCGGCCGATCAGCTTCGACAGGACCTCCGTCATTTCGGACACGGTTGCATCCGATACGGCGCGCACAACATCTAGGGTACGGGCCTTCTCGTTGTCCGCTTCAAGACGAACCGCTGCGAATTGTTCGCGAAGAGCTTGACTGGCCTTGCCCGTCGTATCGTTCATAAGGGCACTGATGGCACCCGTCCGGCCTTCAACGACCTCGAGAGCCTCGGCCATACGCGCAGCGAAGGCATCGGCGACGGTCTGTACGTCGCTGAAACGTTCGTTCAAAGCAGCCGTCAGAGCCTCCATGCTTTCACGACGCGACGACAGGTCGATACCCATGCGTTGTTCAACCTGGCTCAAAAGGCTGGTTGCGTTTTCAAGCATGTCGACATGCTCGCGGGTAACAGTGGAAACTGCCCGTGTCCGTTCATCCAACTGATGGATGAGGGCCCGTGTTTCGCCAATTCCGGCTTCGGTCACGGTTTTCATCGCTTCGATCTGGTCCATTAGGACCTTAGTCGATTCCATCGCTCCATCACGGATGATGGAACCGGCATGCGACAGGCCGACGATGCGGTCTGCCAGTGTGCTTTCCAGTTTGCTGACAGCATCACCCGCCGATTCAACGACGGATTGGACAACTTGGCTGGCGTCAGCCAATTTTTGCAACGTGACAAGCGTCTCGTTTTCAATTTTCGAGGTTGTTTCATTAAGCGAGCGGGCGGCATTTTCGCCAACCACTGTGATGGACTGTGTGACTTCGGATGCATGTGTCCGCAAGGTGTCCACAAGGCCCGTGCCATGGGTATCGAGCGCGGTCGAAAGTTTGTCGATGACACTATCCAGCGCGCCGGAAATGGCGGCAGTCTGCCCTTGCAACGTCTCGCCAAAGCGGTTGCTCTGCCCCTCGATGACGGTGCCGATGGTTTCCAGTCGGGTGACAATATTGTCTTCGAAGTGACGGACCTGATGATCAAGTGTGCCGGCGATTTCAAGTGCCCGTTCGCCGAGAATTTCGTTAATCTCGGTCGCACGCACCGCGAGCGTCTGCGTGACGCGCTCGGCCCGTTCGGTCATAACGCGGCCCAATTCATCGGTCCGCGCTTCAATGGTCGAACCGATCATTGAATTGCTCTGCTGGAGTGTCCGCTCGATCTCGCCGGCACGTTCGGCCATCGCATCGACCAACGTCGTGGTGCGGGCCTCGAGGCCTTGATCGACGCGGGCGAACATGGCGTCAATGCCTTCTGCCACCGCGATGCTTTTGGCCCGTGAGTTCTCTTCAATGGCGGTGAGCTGATGTTCGATGATGCCTGCGGCATTGCGGGCCTGCTCGGACAATCGATCCGAGAGCGCCTTACCTTCTGTAGAGAAGAGATGCGCCACTTCGCCCAAGCGGGCTTCAATTGTTGCGGTAAAGTTGAGCGAATTACGTTCGATGCGGTCGGCGAGGTGGCTGCCATTTGACTCGAGAACGGTCTCGAGCTTGGTAAGATTATCCGTAATCGCCAGATTGATTTCGCTGCTACGTCCCAGAATATTGGTCTCGAAGTCCGACAAACGACGATAAAGCGTTTCGCTGAGCGCTCCGCCCTTCACCACGACCGTTTTCTCGAAGGACTCGATTTGTCCAGCAAGCGTCGAGTTGATGCGCGCGCCACCCTGATCGAGCGTAGCGGTAATTTCACCGAGATAGTTCGACAGGTTGCGATCAAGCGCCATTGCGCCGTCACGGATGGTGGATTCAAGCGATGCCACACGACTGCCGATTGATTGCTCGATGCGCGTCGCATAGCCAACGAGGTTCGTCTCAATCTGCTCTGCATTGCGCGACAGACTGGTATCCAGCAGGTTGGCCCCGGTGACGAACGAAGCCGAAACGGCCGCAATCCGGTCACCAATGATCGAATTCAAGGAATCGCTTGCCCCAGCAAGGCTCGTTTCTAGGGTTGTTACATGATGCGTGAGGCTACGGGCAATGGTCTCGCTGCCACGTCCGATCGTCTTGTCGACGCTTGCAGCGCCCGCTTCAAGCAGGCTACCTAAGGTTTCAATCCGGCCAATAAGCGTCGAATCGATAGATTTTCCGGCGTCGGCCAACCGCGTTTCGATACGGGTGAGGTGACCATCCAACCGGCCATCAATGTCACCTGCGGCCCGACCGAGATTGGTTTCAATACGGGTCAGATGTGTTCCCAAGCGGGTGTCGATGTCGTCGGTCGCGCCGCCTAGGCTGGTCTCGATGCGGGCAATATGACCGCCGAGCCGTGAGTCGATGTCCACGGTGGCGCCACTTAAGCTTGCTTCGATCCGGTTCAGATGACCGCCGAGGCGGCTGTCCATATCGCTCGTTGCCTGTGTTAGATTGTTTTCAAGGCGCGCGATATGGTGGCTGAGTTTGCTATCGATCACAGTTCCGGCGTCGTTCAGATTATGATCCATCTTAGCCAGATGCGAAGTTAGGCTCGTATCGAGTTTCGATGTCGCGTTTTCGACGGTGGATTCGATCGAAGCCGTACGTTCGGACAACACATTGCCGAGGCGCGATGTTTCGGCCGACAACTCATCGATCAAGCTGCCCGCTGCTTCGGTCATACGTGACCGGACCGTCTCAGCTTCGCGACCGAATTCGTTCCGGAGACGCTCGGATTGTGTCGAAATAATTTCCGTTACATCGCTCAAACCGTCTGAGAAGACAGCACGAGACTGGGAGAGCTTGTCGTCCATAATGACGGCAAGCCGCGTTGCGCTGTCATCAAAGGTACGCTCAATGGCTTCCGATTGGCGGGCGAGGGAGTCTCGGATCGTCTCGCCGGAGGATAGGATATTGGCGGCAAAGGTCGACGATCCGTCAGCAATACGAATACTGGCCTTTTCAGCAGAGTTTTCAATGGATTGAACGATTTCGTCTGCACGCGAAGCCAATTCGCTGGTCAGCGTCGATCCGGTTTGACCGAGTTTTTCAACGACGGATTCAGCTTTCAACGTCAGCGTCGCGACAATGTTTTCGCCAACACCGGTAATTCGGCTGGTAATCATATCATTGGCATTGCCAAGATTTTTAAGAAGGTCATCGCCCTTGTCGGACAAAATTCCGATGAGGGATTCACCCGTGCGACCAAGGGTGGTCGCGATGCTGCCCGTCTTGGAATCAATAGCATAGGCAACTTTTTGACCGGCATCTTCCACCAATGAGGTGATGCGGTTCATTGCTGAGTCAATTTCTCGACCCAGATGTTCATGGGTGGTCAAAATTGATGACCGGATCTGATCGGCATTCGACGAGATCGCATCACGCTGTAAGGAGAGCTCATCAATCAACGAGCGAATTCGGATTTCATTTTGGCCATAGGCGCGCTCAAGTGTCGCGATCTCGTTATGGACCATGGTTTCAAGTTCGCTGGCACGGGCAACGGCGCGCTCCATGCCGTCCCCCATCGCAGCGACTTCGCGGCGCACGACTTGGGAAAGGCTGACAACGGCCTCGGCACTTGAAGCTTCGGGTTCAGCCAGTCGGATCGCTACTTGGGCCATGGATTGGGCCACAACCTGCATTTCACGGGCACGAACGGCAGCAAACGCTAGAGCGAAGAAGATGATGACCGGTAGTACGCTGGCAAAAATGACGAAGGGGGCAATCGAATGCATGCCCTGAGCAACAAGGGGAGCAGCCGCATCGGAGGCCGATGGCCCGGCATAGAGCGCCAGTCCAAGCCAAAGGATGGACGCAATTGACGCCGCCAAATAGGCCTTCCCCGATGAACGCGATTGGAGGGCCTGCAAGATTTCACCAACAGCGCGTCGGTCATCATTGGCAGGTTGGCCAGGGGTAGTGCGAGGCACATCATCCTTTTTCGCCCGCTCAAGGGCGGCGCGCTCACGCCGATTGGTGTTCTCGGAGGACCGCGACGGGGCAGGCGTATCTTTTGCCGCCGTATCGGTGCGCGGCAAGCGGACTTTTGCCGCGGGGGCTGCATTTCCCGTCGGTTCGGGAGAGGAAACGGCGGATTCACCATTAATCGAGAGGTTCAAAGCCTCTTCAATTGCTGAAAGAGCGGCCTCGGCCGAATCCGATACTTTTTGCTGCGTTGCCATTGTGTTCCTCAGCGGTTCCGAAAAATTTCGGAGAAAACCCAATTAAAGGGCATTTTAACAACCAAGTCCCCAAATGAACACCCGAACGCGACAGAGATTGAAAACAACGTTAACGGGCCCGAGATCCTATAGGAATTATGAGGTTGCACCTCATTTTGTCGGGACCCCCATTGTAAATTAATGTTTACCCCTCGTCAAAACAAAGCCATTCCATTACTGAGCGTGTCGTGCGGGCGTGCGCGTTTCGTGCTTTTACGGAAGAGGAAGCTATGGCCAAACTTAATTTTATCGATTTTGCTGGAACGTCTCGCACGGTCGAGGCGGCGGCGGGTTCCACAATCATGGAAGCGGCGATCAAAAACGCTATACCGGGTATTGAAGCCGAATGCGGCGGAGCGTGCGCCTGCGCTACCTGTCATGTTTATGTCGATGATGCTTGGCTAGAGCGGGTCGGCCCGCCCTCTTCGATGGAAGAGGACATGCTTGACTTTGCCTATGACGTGAGGCCGAATTCGCGGCTATCGTGCCAAGTTAAAGTAACGGACACGTTGGATGGTCTGATTGTGCGTACTCCCGAGCGCCAAGCATAATTAAGTGAGGGCGATCCTACGCTTTTAGGGGTGCTGGCCCATGTTCGCCATTGGCGTCGCCATCCTAATTATGATCCATGTCAAGGTAAGATGCGATAGATTGTTACATTGTTGTGCTAGCGTTTGAAACGCCATAGCGTGATTGTTTGAAGGAGGCCCTATGTTTACGTCCATTATCGTCCCGGTCGATCTCTCCGAAATCGACGTTTCTCAGCCAGCTTTGGATCGTGCTGTGGCACTTGCTGCCATGACCAACGCCTCGCTTCACCTTGTCTATGTCCGCTCCATTCTGCCGGTAACGTTCATGGAATATGTTCCGCCATCCTTTGATGAAGAGCAGCAAAGCGATTGTGAAAAACGGATGAAGGAATTGCTGGCCAAATTGCCGCTCGCGGACAAATCAAAGGTCACGACGGCTGTTCGAATGGGCTCGGTCTATAACGAGGTTTTGGCCGAAGCGGAGAGCGTCAAGGCTGATCTGATCGTGATCGGCTCGCACCGCCCCGCGATGTCGACCTATTTATTGGGCTCGAACGCAACGACAATTGTTCGCCATGCGCCCTGTTCAGTAATGGTGGTTCGTACACCAGCCAAATAAATTACGGCTCCCGGTGAATATCAATCACATGATATTCGGCTTCAATGGAGCCGCCTTGCCCCCTTTCCGCCGCGCGTCGTATGGCGCGTCGGAAGCGCCATCGGGCGATAAGGACGCCAACGACAACCAGCGGCGTCAGCACCAGGACGATGCTGGCGCTCAGCAAAAACAAGCCAATCCCGAACGCGACGGCTATCATCGTGGCCAATAGAACGGCCCATCCCGGAATAGTCGTGGTACCGAAACTTGCGCGATAGCCTTCTGGCCTACGGGAATGGAAGGGATCAGACATTATGAAGCGCCATTTTCAAACATGAGCGGATTGCACACGCCTACCACATGGCAATTCTTTCAGTGAATTTCAACACGATGTGAATACGATGCGTCACGGCTTGTCGGGAGCAAGGTGGTCGCATAGTTTGGGTCTATGAGACGTCTCGTATTGATGCGCCATGGCAAGGCTGTTCCGCATGATGAAGGTCGCGATTTTGATCGTGGCCTAGCGTCGCGCGGCGTAACCGATAGCACCGCGATGGGCAATTATCTGGCTCAAGAACGGATCGAACCGGATTTGGCGCTCGTTTCGCCCGCTTTGCGCACAAAATTGACGTGGGAAGCCGTAAAACCGTCCTTCGGTGGTGCTATGGCGGAGCGGTTCGATCCGACGCTCTATCTGGCAAGCTCGGATCAATTGCTGCGGTTGATCCATGGTGTTCAAGATCAAGTAGGAACACTGATTCTGGTCGGACATAACCCTTCTTTGCATGATTTGGCGCTGGAACTCGTAGGCTTTGGCGACCGGTATGCGCTGGCCCGCTTAAAGGAACATTTGCCGACGGCTTCGGTCGTCGTCCTCGATTGCGATATCGACCATTGGTCAGATTTGGCAGCTCGGTCGGCGAGGCTTGATCGTTTCCGCACCCCCGATCGCGCCGGCGATGCTTGAACGGGCAATAATTGCCGGATAGGCCGGTTAAATTTGCCGGTTCGTTCAATTGCGACGAAAAATTATCACGAAATAACAAGGCCCTTATGGTGGCATACCGCTTGCGTTGGATGACGTGAAGCTGTCGCACCGGAAACGGTATTGCGACGCATATCGCGGCATACCGAAGGGAGTTTGGCCATGGGAATTTTTGGAGCAATGGAGACGGCAGTTTCCGGCATGCAGGCGCAGGCCTACGCGCTCGATAATATATCGGGAAACATCGCGAATTCCCAGACGATTGGCTATAAGCGTATTGATACGAGCTTTCAGGATCTTATCCCCGATTTGGGGGTGTCCTCGCAAATTACCGGCGGTGTAAACGCGGCCTCGCAGTCGACCAACTCGGTAGCGGGAGCCTTTCAATCCACAGGCGTCAATTCGAACGTGGCGATTTCTGGCGATGGCTATTTTGCCGTCAGCCGGCAAACAACGAGCGTTTCAGGCAATCCGACTTTTGAATCGACGCCATATTTCACCCGTCGTGGTGATTTCACGCTCGATAAAAACAATAATCTCGTGAATGGTGCCGGGTATTATCTAATGGGCTATTCGGTTGATCCTACGACCGGTGTCGTCAGTTCCGGCGAGCCTACCACCATTCAATTACCCACTGGGGATATGGCTCCAAAGGCAACAACGACCGTCACCTATCAGGGCAATCTGCCAACAACTCCCGCTAATCCGGTAGCACCCGTAACCGCGCTCGCCCCAGCGACCGCTAGCAGTGATGGCCCGCCACCAGTTACGGGAACGACCGTCTCCGGCGATGGCGAGAGCTCCTTTTTAAACGCGACGATCGCGGGTGGTTCTGTGACGGTCTATGATCAAAGCGGCACGCCGGTTAACCTTCAAACCCGCTGGGCTAAGAATTCGTCCGGCACGTGGGATCTTTATTATGAGAGCAACAGCACAGCGACGGGAACAAACACCAAATGGACATGTCTGCAAAATTTTCAATTTGATGCCGGCGGGAAATTGTCATCGCCTAACCCGGCAACTGTGACTGCGCCAACCAGTTTCTCGATAGATGGAAAAACCTTAGGCGCGATATCGCTCAATTTCAGCGGAATGTCGCAATATGGCGATACGTCAGGTCAATTCCGTACCACCAATATCGCCCAAGATGGACATTCATCGGCGAGTTTGACCGGGGTGCAGTTCGGCGACAAGGGGCGGATCTACGCGCTCTATTCCAACGGCTTGCAGGAGCCTGTTGCTGATATTGCGATTGCCAAATTTAGCGGTGATCAAGCGCTCAAGCGTCTGGACGGTGGCGTTTACCAGCAGTCTGACCAATCGGGTGAGCCGATTTACGGGGCAGGCGATTCCAACATTCTGGTTGGCGGCCTTGAAGCCTCGAATGCCGATATTTCTCAAGAATTCAGTGCCATGATAGCCACCCAGCAGGCCTATTCCGCTAATGCGAAAGTGATTACGGCGGCACAACAAATGATGACGGAAGCGATCGACGTCATCCGTTAGCGGTTTCGATCGGCAGGGGCACGAGTGATGGATCTGTTTGGTGCGCTAAATAACGCTTTTAACGGGATGAACCGCACCCAGAATGCGCTGGCCGTCGTTGCCAAAAACGTGGCTGGCGCAAATCAGCCAGGCTATGTCGTCGAAGAATATATGGGAGATAGCGCTTCTGGCGCTAGCCCCGGCGGAGATGTGCGCCGGGTACTGGATGGCTATGTTCAGAAGCAGTTGTGGACGGAAACCTCGTCGGCGGGCTTTACGGGCGTGCAGAGCGATTATGTCAATCAACTCAATTCCATGTTCGGTGATCCTTCGTCAACCAATACGATTGCTGCAAAATATGACGCATTTAACACGGCTCTGAAATCGCTTCAGTCCAGCCCGGGCGATTCTGCCGCCCAATCCTCCGCTTTGGCGGCAGCAGGAACGTTGGCCCAAATGATATCGTCAACGTCCAACGCGGTTCAGTCATTGCGTTCAAGCGCCGAGGATGCGATCGCGCAATCAACCACCGATGTGAATGCCGATCTCGCAAAAATTGCGGATATCAACAGGCAGATTCAAGGTAATCCAGACCCTAGTTTGCAGGATAGCCGAGACGCGGCCATAAGCGACCTCGCGTCATTGGTGGATGTAACGGTCAAGACCCAAAGTGATGGAACGGTTTCGATCTCAACGCGGTCGGGTATTTCGTTGGTCGATGGAGCGACGGCCGGGAAATTAACTTTTAATAGCAAAAGTCCTCTATCAGCCACTGCACTTTATAGCACCGATCCAACCAAGAGTGGTGTCGGTTCGCTAACATTGACGGGTCCCTCCGGTGGCTCGGTCGACCTGATGGCAAGCGGTGGAATACAAGGCGGCAAGTTGGGCGGCTTAATCGACCTTCGCGACAATTTGTTGCCGAAGGCCCAATCGCAGCTCGACGATTTAGCCGCCGGGCTGGCCTCGACATTGTCCGATAAGACGGTAGCCGGTACGGCCGTGACAAACGGCATGCAGGTCGATCTTACCGGCCTGCAAAGCGGCAATAAAGTCCATCTCGACTATACGGATTCGAGCGGTAAATCCCATCATGTCTCGATTGTTCGGGTCGACGATGCCAGCCAATTGCCCTTGGCCAATTCGGCTACCGATGACCCGAATGACGAGGTGATCGGGGTGAGCTTTGCTGGAGGTGTGGCCGGAGCCTTGTCCAGCCTTCAATCGGGCCTTGACGGCTTGGGCGGCGGCTTGACGGCGCAAATTGGCTCGAATGGGTCTATGCTTAGCATAACCGCCACTTCGCCAGCTTCGGTGACGGCGCTGTCGGCAACGATCACCAATACGGCGTTGCAAGGGCAGGGGACGGCGTTGCCCGTGTTTACCGACTCACCGAACGGATTGCCCTATACGGGATCATTGGACGGAGTTGATCAAAGAGTAGGCTTTGCCAGTCGTATCGTCGTTAATCCGCAACTTTTATCGAATCCTTCTGCGCTCTCAACCTATTTGGCCTCAGGTAGCGCAGGTGACCCAACGCGGATTAATGATCTGGTCGATCGTCTGAACAATGGCGGGGTAGACGTAACGCCTCAATCTGGATTGGGTATCACTTCCGGCAATGCGACGGTCGGTTCGCTGATCCGGCAGATTGCTCAGACGCAAGCCAATGACACAAATAGATTGACGAGCCTCAACACGAGCCAATCGACCATTCTTGCATCAATTCAGAGCCGATTTAACCAAACGTCCGGCGTCAATATGGATCAGGAACTGACCAATATGACGCAACTGCAAAATGTTTATACCGCGAATGCGCGCGTGCTGACCGCCGTTAAAGACATGTTTGATGTCTTGATGCGGATGTAGGGAAGGGTAAACCATCATGACAATTTCAGGTCTAGGTGCGAATAGCCTTTGGAATAGCTGGGTGCCTGACACCTTAACGCAAATTCATACCACGTTAAACACGACCGCCCAGCAAATGGCGACGGGAAAAGTCGGTCAAACCTACGCGTCTTTTGGCGATAATGCGGCGAAAAGTATCGATTTGCAGTCAAAATTGTCTGAAATTACGGCAAGCGGCCTCGGTATCACCGCCGTCAATACCAGCCTATCAATGGCCAGCGATGCCCTTACCGCGATTACAGATTTGGCCTCCAGTGCCAGCGCTGGGCCGTTGAGCCCGCTGCAGTCCAATACGCCGACGGCCAGAGCCGGGGTCCAGTCCAGCCTTCGGCAAGATGTTGGCGCCCTGTTGGACTATATGAACACGCAGGACGGAGATAGTTATGTCTTTGGCGGGCGCGTTCAGGACAAGAAGCCCGCTCTTGACCTTTCAACCGTTCTCGATGGCGACCCCACGACCGGAAAAATAGGCTTATCCGGCTATATCGCCGAACGGCAGGCTGCCGACCTCGGGGCGAACGGACTCGGACGGCTCAACCTTAGCTTACCATCGGGCGGAACAACCGTATCGCTGGGTGAGGAAGCCGCAGGGCTTCCGTTCGGGATGACCCTGAATTCGGTTTCGTCGACGATGGACAACGCCACTACCGCGCTGTCATCGACGGCACCTAAAACGCTCGATATTGCCTTTACGGGCGTCCCTACGGTCGGAAGCACACTTAATGTGACGCTCAATTTGCCGGATGGGAGCACAACGAATGTGACCCTCACGGCGAGTGCCTCGGCTGGTACCAATCAGTTTGTTGTTGGGTCCGATGCCGCCACAACGGCAGCCAATTTCAAAGCGGCATTGTCATCTTCACTGCAAACGACCGCGTCTAGCGCGCTGGCTAATGCATCGGCGATGAAGGCATCGAAGGATTTTTTCTCCGGATCTCTTACATCTCCCCCTCAACGCGTTGCGATTCCATCGGGCGGGTCTGCCGCAACCGCGACGGGTTTTGTCACAGATCCTGTGGCCAATGCGGCCAATACCGTCATCTGGTATCAGGGTACGGATGCCAATGAGAGTGGCGATCCGCTAAACGACCGGGTGATGCAATTGCCTTCCGGCATTTCAGTCGGTTTCGGAGTAAGGGGAAATCAGGCCGGATTTGCGGATTTGCTAGCTGCGATGGGCGCGGGTGCTGTCGTCAAACTGTCGACGACCGACGAAACCCTGGCCGAAAATCAGATCAGTGATCTCGCGCAACGGGCAAAAGCCGGCGTGGTTCAAGCGCAGACCGACCTACAGCCAACGATTTTGGCACTGGCCAACGCCCAAACACAGACGAAAGACGCGAGCGATCAAAATACCGCGTCGGGCAACGTTTTGACATCCATGATGAGTGCGATCGCGGACGCATCGCCCGAGCAAACGGCCGCGCAGCTCTCGCAACTGCAAACCCAGTTGCAAGTCGCGTATCAAGTAACGGCCAGTCTTTTAAAAATGACCTTGGCCACCTACCTTTGAGCTGTTCAGTCGGCAATAACGTAAAAAGGCCGAACGATTCAATCGTCCGGCCTTGCGTCATAAGAGGCGAGGGGTCACGCGGCGACGGCAGGCTCCACCGATAATCCAGAGGCCACGTTTCGATTGATATCAATCAGGGCATCCAGATCGGAGGCCTTTGGATCGACGATCAAATCAAGCGACCGATTGAAAATAAAGATCGCGATCGCTGCGATATTGCGCTTCAGGTCGGTAGGAAGCGGTGAATCGGCCTCGGTTGCTGCTGTCGCCAGGATTGTCCATAATTTGCGGTTATAGATAACGGCTGGATCAAGATCAGATCGGTCAGTCTCCCAATGGTCCTGCACGGCTTTCAGGCGGTACGCGGCTTTCATCAATAATGCCGCTTCAATTTGCCTCGGGGTGTCTCCTGCTTTCGCCGTTTTCTGATAGGCGTTCATGGCGTAATTCATGATGAATAAGCTCCTTTTCGTAGTCGATAAGGCTGCGTGTTGCCTTGATGGCTTTGTAAATATCGCCTGCGATCACATGGTCCGTGATGGTGCTAATGAGCGGCCATGCACTGGGGGCTGCCGCCATAAAGGCGTCGATCAGAGTGATGAAACTGTTGCGGTGGGAGGCCGTATCGTTGTCGAGATACATTAATTGCAAAATGAAATAGATCCGTTTGGCCGGAGTGTCGGCTGCACTCGCGGTGAGGATATCGCGCTCGCGCATGATGGCCGTGTCGCCCTCGATGAAAAGTTTGCTTCGGGCGTCACCGTTTCGAATTACGGCAGTGCCAATCACAATCCGCTCATTGGGCTTTAATTCGACTTTGAGGGCCATGGCTCTAATGTGCTTTGCATGCGACCGCTAAAAATGGACCCGGAAAAATCCGGGTCCACCCAACGTGACGTACATCTTTTAAGGAAGAATGAACGTTACGTCATTTAATAGAATTTTCATCGCTTACCTTATGGGAAGAGACGGGTAATGGCGGCGTTCGCTTGCGAGGCCAGCGAAAGGGTCGATTGTGCCAATTGCTGCTGGGTATTCAGAGCCAGCAAGTTGGCCGATTCTTGGTTCTGGTCGGCTGCCGTCAAGCCATCCGCGCCGGCGTTCAAGGTATCCACCATATTTTTGGTGAAGGTTGATCGGTTTTGAATAACCGTTTGGTTCGCCGCAAAAACGGCAGACTGCGCCGCAATCTTATCGGAGGCACGCTTAAGATTGGCCGAGGCTACATCCACGTCGTCGTTGCTGATAAAATTGTTGGTCGAGTTGGCAATCCCGAGTTCACCATTGGCCGTGTAATTGACGCTGGCAACGTTAATCGAGCTGGTGCCCGTTTCATTAAACGTCACTTTAAGATCTTGGCCCTGGAGCAAATTAATGCCGCCATAACTTGAATCCTGAATGGTTTGATCGATCTGCTTTAAGATGTCGTCAAACTGCGATGCAATCGAGGCTCGGGTCGTGTCGACAAAGCTAGTCCCTGATTTATCGACAGCGCTGCCCTCATTGGTTTTGGTGCCGAGGAAGCTTTGCAAATTTGTCGTGGTATCGCTTGATGTTAGGGAGACCGTTTGGCCGGACGTTGAGGTGAGTTGCAAGTTGCCGCCGACCAGTGCCGCCTTAATAGCGGTTCCGGAGCCATTGGGATTTAAAGTGGTGTCACCGTTGATTTGGTCGATGAGATCCTGAACAGTTACAACATTTTTTTTCGAAGCATCAGCGGTTCCGGTGGCTAGCTGAACATTAAAATCGACTGCCGTACCTGTTCCTACCTTCAGTGAAAAGGTCGTTCCACCAGTTAGGCCGTCCGCTGCCAGTGCGTCAGTCGTTTTAAGCGAAGTTGCACGCGTGCCCGTTAACGTATTGTTCTGACCCGACTGACTGGCTTTACCCGTGAGACCCTTTGCTGCGTCAATCAGCGAATTGACGGAGTCTAGGCCTTTGCTGGTAGCCTGCATCACCGAGGACGCCTGTGTCATATCGTCCATCAAATTGGACAAATCGGTCGCGCGGCTGGTGAGGTTTTGCGCGCGGAAATAGCTGCTTGGATTATCGAGCGCCGAGTTAACACGTTTGCCGGATGCAAGGCGCAGTTGAGCCTGTTGAACCTGCTGCTGGTTAGATTGAAGGGTCTGAAGCGCGCCGCGCATGCCGGCGGAAAGAGAAATAGTCATAATTTATCACCTTCTGGTTGAATAATATAAGAACTACTCTTCTGAGTAGGTCAATTTCGCTTTTAACGTGCAATTTTAAAAATATAATTGCAAAAATAGTTGCAATTTTAGATTATAACGTTAAGTCAATTTTCAACCAGAGATCATGGTAGCGGAAGGGTAAAGAGCGTTGTTAAAGGGCAAGGCATGGCCTTAGGCCGATGCGGAAATTCCGATAAATTCATTCCAAGCATCAGTTGTTTGGTGTAGGGTATTGGGCAAAGCGGGATGGAGTTTTAAGATTTATGCGGAAGATTTGGAATCATATTGGGCCGCATCCTGCGCCCTATAATCATCGCGAACATGTTTTGGCTGCCTTCGGTGCCTTGGGCGCGATTGGTTTGATTGCTCTTTTAAATGTGATCATGACCGGCAGTTTACTCACGTCGCTGCCGCTTGTTGCGCCAATGGGGGCGTCTGCAGTGATCGTGTTTTGTCTGCCCAATAGTCCATTGGCGCGCCCTTGGAACGTTGTGATCGGTAACGTCGCCAGTGCTCTTGTTGGTGTCGTCTGTGCGCGGTTTATACCGCAGGTCGAAATTGCTGCAGCAGTTGCGGTCTGTGCCGCCATTACCGGTATGGCGCTATCGCGCTCGTTGCATCCGCCGGGCGGAGCAGTGGCTTTGACCGCGGTGCTATCGGGCGCACCGATTAAAGATCTTGGCTTTGCTTTCGCTGTTAATCCGGTGTTTTTGTCGTCGCTTACGCTGGTTTTAGCGGCAATCGGTTTTCATTCGATCAAAACGCGCTTGGCGAAAGCCGCTTAAGGTTAGTTTTAACGCAGCTTAGCGACCGCTTTTGCAACCAAAGGTGTCATGCCAGACTCTGGCGTAGAATCAATATAGGCGAACAGCTCCTCTCGCATTTTCCTGTTCCAGAACTTTGCGATGTGGTCGCGAATGCCCTCAACGCCTTCCGCTTCCGGATAGCTCTTAAAAAAATCGCCCATCTGGTTCGCCATTTTGACAAGCTTAACGGGACCGATCACGGTTTCATGGGTTGCAGTGTTCATGCGCATTTCTCCAGAATGAGGTCGGGCATATGGCCCGTAAAATGGGTTGCGCCATCGGCGCGGGCGATAGCGTAAAGCGTAATGCCGAGCGCTTCTGCGCGCTCAATGGCAAGGCTTGTGGGCGCTGAAACGGCAATGAGCGTTGCGACGCCAAACGAAGCCGTCTTCTCAACCATTTCATACGAGCATCGGCTGGTAATCAGAATAAACCCCGATTGCGGATCGATGCTCTGGCGCAGAGCGCTACCGATCAGCTTGTCCAGCGCATTGTGGCGGCCAACATCCTCGCGCGCCATGATAACGCTACCCGATGGGTCGCACCACGCGGCGGCGTGGACGGCACGCGTAAGGTCATTTAGCGGCTGGTGCACACCTAATTCACTCACAGCGCGGTGAATGGCATTTATCTCGATATAGGGGCCCTGTGCCACGCGCTCCGATGCTGAGGGGAGGGCATTGATATCGTCAATGCCGCAAACGCCGCATCCGGTTCGCCCCGTCATCGCGCGTTGGCGCGAGAGGTGCGAGGATAGCCGCTCGGGGACGAGATCAACGCGTGCGCGCAAACCTTTCGGGTGCGCTTCAACTGTCACGCGCCGAATATCACCGCTCGATGCAATAACGCCTTCGGTGAAGCTGAAGCCGTAAACGAAATCTTCGATATCGTCCGGCGTAACCATCATCACGGCATAGGGTATCGTGCCATAAACGATCTCGACCGGAGTCTCGATCGGAACCGCGCGCGAGCCTTGCATTGCCTTCGCTGTCGCAAAGGAGATGCTGCCGGCTCGTACCTCGCGCGATCCGGTTGTCACAGTGCCTCGCTTATTCCGCGGCTAGAACATGCGGAGCGATCTTTTTGAGATCAATCTCTTCGCGGTTGTTCTTTTCCTGCCAATCCGAATAGTGGTTGGTGCGGCGCACTTCGACCGCCGTCACCTTATATTCGGGGCAGTTTGTCGCCCAGTCAGAATTATCCGTGGTGATCACATTCGCACCCGTTTTGGCGTGGTGGAAGGTCGTATAAACGACGCCCGGCTGCATCCGCTCGGACACTTCGGCCCGAAGCGCAATATCACCCGCACGGCTTGCCAGCGAGACGAGATCGCCCGATTTGATGCCACGTTGTTCGGCATCGAACGGATGGATCTCCAGCACGTCTTCATTATGCCAGACATTGTTTTCCGTCCGCCGCGTTTGCGCGCCGACATTGTATTGCGAGAGAATACGTCCCGTCGTGAGAAGCAACGGGAAGCGTGGTCCCGTGCGTTCCTCCGTCGGCACATAATCGGTAATCATGAACTTGCCTTTGCCGCGTACAAAACGGTCGACATGCATGATCGGCGTGCCTTCAGGTGCGGCATCATTGCACGGCCACTGGATGGAGCCTTTTTCATCAAGCTTGGAATAGCTGACATTTTTGAAGCCCGGTGTGAGGGCCGCAATTTCATCCATAATTTCGGATGGATGGGTGTAGTTCATCTCGTAGCCGAGAGCCTTAGCGAGATCGATCGTGATCTGCCATTCGGCCTTGCCGGATTTTGGCTCCATCATCTTGCGAACGCGGTTAATGCGGCGCTCGGCATTGGTGAAGGTGCCGTCTTTTTCCAAGAAGGACGAACCCGGCAAGAAGACATGGGCGTATTTCGCCGTCTCGCACAGGAAGATATCCTGAATGACAACGCATTCCATCGCCTCAAGACCCGAGGTGACGTGGACCGTGTTCGGGTCCGACTGCGCGATGTCTTCGCCTTGAATATAGATTCCCTTGAAACCACCCTCGACGGCCTCATCGAGCATGTTCGGGATGCGGAAGCCTTGCTCATTGGAAAGCTCGACGCCCCACATTGACTGGAACATTTCGCGCGTCGAATCATCGCTCACATGGCGATAGCCCGAAAACTCATGCGGGAAGGAGCCCATATCGCACGAGCCCTGCACATTGTTCTGACCACGGAGCGGGTTAACGCCTACGCCGTCACGGCCGATATTACCCGTGGCCATTGCAAGGTTGGCCATCGCCATCACGGTGGTGGAGCCTTGGCTGTGCTCGGTCACGCCCAAGCCGTAATAGATCGCACCATTGCCGCCCTTGGCGAATAGGCGCGCGGCTTTA
Source organism: uncultured Hyphomicrobiales bacterium (assembly GCA_903900975.1). Taxonomy (GTDB): domain Bacteria; phylum Pseudomonadota; class Alphaproteobacteria; order Rhizobiales; family Beijerinckiaceae; genus CAIUPE01. The sequence goes on from CAIUPE010000086.1 coordinate 34,223, forward strand.
CGCACTTCGTCCGCAGGCACGCCCGTGAAGGCTTCCATGGCTTCCGGCGAGTTACGCTCTTCAGCAACAAACCGCGCCCAGACTTCAAAGTCCTGCAAATCGCAACGCTCGCGCACAAAGGCTTCGTTCACGAGGCCTTCGGTGACAACGACATGGGCGAGACTATCAAGCAACGCCACATTGGTGCCGGGCAGAAGGGCCAAATGATGCTCAGCCTTGATGTGCGGTGATTTTACCAGATCAATCCGGCGTGGATCAGCCACAATCAGCTTGGCTCCTGCACGCAGACGCTTCTTCAAGCGCGAGGCAAACACGGGGTGGCCATCGGTCGGGTTCGCACCGATCACGAGAACAACATCGGCCTTCGCAACCGATTTGAAGTCTTGCGTACCGGCTGACGTACCGAAGGTTTTGGACAGACCATATCCCGTCGGTGAATGGCAGACGCGGGCGCAGGTATCGACATTGTTGTTGCCGAAAGCCGCGCGGACGAGTTTTTGAACGAGGAACACTTCCTCATTCGTGCAACGCGATGAGGTGATCGCGCCTACCGCATCCTTGCCATAGGTTTTCTGGATCCGCTTGAACTCGCTGGCTGCGTGCCCAATCGCTTCTTCCCATGAGACTTCGCGCCATTCATCCGTAATCTTGGCACGGATCATCGGCTTGGTGATGCGATCCGTATGCGTTGCATAGCCCCACGCGAAACGGCCCTTGACACAAGAATGGCCTTCATTGGCCTTGCCGTCTTTGTAGGGCACCATGCGGACAACTTCATCGCCCTGCATTTCAGCCTTGAAAGAGCAGCCAACGCCGCAATAAGCGCAAGTTGTAACCGACGAATGCTCGGGCTGGCCCTTCGCAATAACGGTGTTTTCCATCAGCGTTGCGGTCGGGCAGGCCTGCACGCATGCGCCGCAGGAAACGCAATCCGATTCAAGGAAGCTCACGCCACCGGCCGACACGCGGCTATCAAAGCCACGGCCTTCAATGGTCAGCGCGAACGTGCCTTGCACTTCTTCACACGCACGGACGCAGCGGTTGCAGACGATGCATTTGGCGGGATCATAAGTGAAATAGGGGTTGGTCTCGTCTTTCAAGAGCGAGAGCGGTGAGGTGGTCTCGAAATGATTGGCAACATCCTTGCCGTAGCGCACATCGCGAAGGCCAACGACACCAGCCATATCCTGCAATTCGCAATCGCCATTGGCCGAGCAGGTCAGGCAATCGAGTGGATGGTCGGAGATATAGAGTTCCATCACGCCCTTACGGAGCTTGTGGAGATTATCCGACTGGGTTTTGACCACCATGCCCGGCTCGACCAAGGTCGTGCAGGAAGCAGGCGTTCCGCGCCGTCCCTCGATCTCGACGAGGCACATGCGGCAGGAGCCGAAAGGCTCAAGACTGTCGGTGGCGCAAAGCTTCGGAATAGCCGTTCCAGCCTTCATGGCAGCAGCCATAACAGAGGTGCCAGCCGGAACGGTGATCGACGCACCGTCAATGGTGAGCGTCACCATCTGTTCGGAGACGCGGATCGGGGTGCCGTAATCGAGCTCTTTGATCAAGGTCATTTGTGCTCTCCGTTATTCAGCGGCCATGCGCTTCGACGCACGGTTGAAATCATCAGGGAAATGGGTCATCGCGCTCATCACGGGCACAGGCGTCAATCCGCCCATCGCGCAGAGCGAGGCATCGGTCATCAAATGGCAAAGGTCGTCGATCAAAGCGAGCTTCGAGGTATCGCCTGCAATCACCTTGTCCATGGTTTCAACACCGCGTGTCGCGCCGATGCGGCAAGGGGTGCATTTGCCGCATGATTCTTTCGCGCAGAATTCAAAGGCAAAGCGGGCTTGCTGGGCAAGATCCACGGTGTCATCAAACACCACCATACCGCCATGGCCGAGCAGGCCCTTTTTAGCGGCCATTGCTTCGTAATCCATTGGCGTATCGAGCAGGCTCTCAGGGAAGTAGGCGCCCAAAGGACCACCCACCTGCACTGCCCGGAAGGAGCGGCCCGAATGGGTGCCACCGCCATAAGTCTGAATGATCTCACGCAGGCTGACACCAAACGCCTTTTCGATCAAACCACCTTGCTTGATATTGCCTGCCAATTGGATCGGCAGCGTGCCGCGCGAGCGACCCATACCGAAATCGGCATAGGCTTTCGCGCCATTGGCCATGATCCAAGGAATGGTAGCCAGGGACATCACATTGTTAACGATGGTTGGCTTGCCGAACAGACCTTTGAGAGCAGGCAAAGGCGGCTTGGCGCGAACGATCGCGCGCTTGCCTTCCAAGCTCTCCAAAAGTGAGGTTTCTTCGCCGCAGATATAGGCACCCGCACCTAAACGCACTTCAAGATCGAAGGCATAGGATGAACCGCCAATCGCAGACCCCAACCAACGGGCCGCGCGTGCGGTGCGAATGGCTTCGAGCAGCGTCTGATAGGCATGCGGATATTCGGAACGCAGATAGATAAAGCCCTTGGTCGCACCAACGGCCACACTGGCAATCGCCATGCCTTCAATGAGAGTGTAGGGGTCGCCTTCCATCAGCATCCGGTCGGCGAATGTGCCGCTATCGCCTTCGTCCGCATTGCAGACGATGTATTTCTGATCGGCTTCAGCACCTAAAACGGTTTTCCATTTGATGCCTGTCGGGAAGCCCGCACCGCCACGGCCGCGAAGGCCTGAATCAGCGACTTCCTGCACGATGGCCGCACCGGTCATGGTCACGGCCTTTTTGAGGCCCACAAAACCGCCATGCGCGATGTAATCATCAACCGAAAGCGGATCGATCACGCCAACGCGGGCAAAGGTAAGCCGCTCTTGATTTTTAAAGAACGGAATTTCTTCGGTAAGCCCGAGATTCAGCGCATGTGCGCCGCCGGTGAGGAAACCCGCCTCAAACAGGGAGGCGACATCTTTTGGTCTGACAGGCCCAAAAGCCACACGGCCTTTGGCGGTTTCAATTTCCACCAGCGGCTCAAGCCAGAGCATGCCACGCGAGCCATTGCGGATAATCTCGACCGCTTGGCCACGCTTTTTGGCTTCATTGGCAATTGCAGTGGCGACGCGGTTGGCGCCTACCGAGAGGGCTGCAGCATCGCGTGGAACGTAAATTTTGATTGAGGTGCTCATGATTTTTTCTCCTCAACCAGCCATACGGTCATGCGATTGGCCTTTGCAGACCGCATCCAACACCTCTTCATCGACGCGGCCGACGAGCTCGCCATTGATGAGGGCGGCAGGGCCAAGCGCGCAATTGCCGAGGCAATAGACGGTTTCAACGGTCAGGCGGCCGTCTGGCGTCGTCGCATTAATCTCGACGCCATGGGCATCCTTCAAATGCGCGACGAGGCTTTCGCAGCCCATCGACTGGCAGGCTTCCGCCCGGCAGAGTTTGACGACCGTTTGGCCCGCAGGTTCGTGTCTAAAATCGTGATAAAAGGTGATAGCACCAAAAATTTCCGCCTTCGACATGTTGAGCGCATCAGCAATGAGCGGCACGGCGCGCTTGTCGACATAGCCGAAATTTTCCTGCAACGCATGCAGAATTGGCAGCGTTGCGCCCGCCAAGTGCTTGTATTCATTGACAATAGATGAGGCTACCGCATCGTCCCAGCTCATCGAATCCATCCCTTTTGTCCGCGCTAAATCAACGCATTACGACCTTTGAGTGTTTCATGCGCCTATATTCATCGGCAATCAAATCGAATTTATAAAAGAATTGATCGGAAATTTCGATGAAGCGATGTGGGTCAGGCCTCCTCAGCCGTTAGAGGCGTCGAGAGTGCAAACAAGCTGCGGGCCAACGGTGACTGCGGTTGACGGTCGGCCATGATAAGGCCAACCGAGCGGGAGGCGGCGGGCTCGATTAATTTGAGCGCTTTCAAGCCTACCGGAATACCAAAAAAGCGCGGCAATTGCGAAGGCACAATGCTGACCCATCCGGGAACAGCGGCGTGCGAGCAGAGATTAAAGATCGAGTTGGTTTCCATTACCGGCGTGGGCGCTTGGCCAACCGAACGGAAAATGCCGTCCATAATGCGCCTATTCTGCATATCTGGCGTCAGCAGACATAGATTTAACCCTGCTGCTTCCTGCCAAGCGATGCTATCGCGTTTGGCGAGGTCGCTATCAGCGCGCGTGAGCAGAACATAGGTTTCGGCATAAAGCGGTTTGGCGAGAACCCGCTCAAGTGGCTCATTATCGAGATAGGTCACGCCGATATCAATATCGAAATCATCTACCGCATCTTGAATGGCTTTTGAAGTCAGCGACATGATCGTCAAGGTCACGGCTGGAAAGCGCTCGGAGAACGGTCCTGTGATTTGGGCGACCAAGGGAAGGGCCGTCGGAATTGCACCAATTCTTAGGCGACCCGAAAGCCCTTGCCTTACATCGCTAATCGATTGGCCCATTGTATCCAACTCGCCAAGAATACGCTTGGCATGGGCCAAGATCATCTCGCCCTCAGCGGTCAGGCCCGTAAAGCGATGGCCGCGCTCGACCAAGGGAACGCCCAATTCATCCTCCAACGCTCGAATGGCCCCCGAAAGGGTCGGCTGCGAGACATGGCAGGCATTGGCTGCGCGCCCGAAATGCTTTTCTCGGGCCAACGCCACAAGATAGGCAAGCTGTTTGATGACCATGGCGTTCGAACCTTCAATCAGCGCTGGAAATAGCAAGTGGAGAGATCAATACGGTCTTGCCAGCCATGGCGGACGAGTTCCGGATCAGAATGCTCTTCCACCGGATAACCCACACAGAGATAGGCGATCAGCTTCCAATCGACAGGCACATCGAGCGCAGCGGTCACATCAGCAGGATCGAGAATGGAGACCCAGCCAACGCCCAGGCCATGACAGCGTGCGGCCAGCCAGAAGGTCGAAATGGCCGTGACCACGGAATAATGCAGCATTTCAGGCATGGTCGCGCGGCCAAGGCCATGGCCCTCTTTGGGGTGCTCGTCACAAAAGACGGCGAGATGAACGGGCGCGGCATCAAGGCCCGCCAGTTTCAACCGCGCATAGGTTTCAGCCTGCTCACCCGAATAGGAGGCCAGCGCTTCCGCATTACACTGTTCAAAACTGGAGCGAACCGCTGCCCGACGCTTAGGCTCCTCAACCGATACAAAGCGCCAAGGCTGGCTATTGCCTACGGAGGGCGAAATTGCAGCTAGTTTAAGAAGTTTATGGATGAGTTCTTTATCCACCGCATCGGTTTTGAAGCGCCGAACATCTCGCCGCCAAGCCAGAAGTTCAGCAAATTTTTCGCGAAAACCGTTATCGTATACGGGAGGCAGGAGGTCAGGCATCGCTTGATCTTTCAATTTCTTGAAGCTCGGCAATCACGTGGAAAAAAGAACCTGTCACATGGCCGCGTCGGCTGCCTGATGCGGCAGGCGGGGTGCCATAGGCATCGCGAGCCATCACGAGCGGGGCATCCGATCCCAAATCAAGAATGGTGGCGTAATGGAATTCATGGCCGCGCAACCTGGTGCCCTTGCTCCCTAATATACCATCGGCTTCGAGCGTCACATCGCGATAGCCCAGCATCATTTTGCGTTTGGCGAAGCTGGTTTTAACCCCCAACAGGCCCGCCATCGGCCATTCGGTGCCTGAGGCATCGACGAGGCTTTCGCCCAGCACCATGTAGCCGCCGCATTCGCCATGCACGGGCTTGGTTTCCGCAAAATCTCGCAACCCCGCCATGAAATGCGTGGCCTTCGAGAGCCTTTCGGCATGAAGTTCAGGATATCCGCCCGGAAGCCAGCAGACATCGCAATCAGGCGAGGGAGCCTCATCGGCAAGCGGTGAAAAAGGCACGATTTCCGCGCCTGCCTTTTGCCAGCCCGCCAGATGATGCGGGTAAATGAAAGAGAAGGCAGCATCACGCGCCATCGCGATCCGTTGGCCCGGTGGCTTAAGGGCTAAGCCGGAATGGCTCCCCTTCAGGACCGGCACATGGGCAACTTGCCTTATCGCGTCGAGATCGACATGGGCTTCGACCAGATCGGCCATACGCTCCAAAATCGCCTCTAACCCCACCGTTTCTTCCGCTTGCACAAGGCCCAAATGGCGCTCGGGCAGATGCGCTTCCGCGTCACGTGGCACGCTGCCCAGAACGGGAATGCCGGTGCGTCCGATGGCTTCCGTCACCAGACGGCGATGCCGTTCACTGCCGACTTTGTTGAGAATGACGCCCACAATCGTAATGCGCGGGTCAAAACTCGCGCAGCCTTTGACAATCGCACCTGCAGATTGCGATTGCCCGCTGACATCGATCACCAGCAGAACGGGCCAACCGACGGCCGCTGCAATGTCGGCCGACGAGCCGGAGCGGCCTTCAGGTGCGGGTACGCCGTCAAAAAGCCCCATCAATCCTTCGCATAGCGTGAGATCGGCGCCGATTGCCGTATTGGCCGCAAGCTGCGCCACAAGGGCAGGCTCCATCGCCCAAGCGTCGAGATTAAGGCTTGGAAGGCCGGAGGCTACCTGATGAAAGGCGGGGTCGATATAATCCGGCCCGCATTTCAACCCTCGAACGGCGATGCCACGCCGCTTGAATGCGCGTAACAGGCCGAGCGTCAGCGTTGTCTTGCCGGAGGAGGAGCGCGGGGCGGCAATCACAAGGCCCGGAGCTATAGGAAGTGTCATATCTTTATTCTCCGGCTTTGCAGCGCATCGCTTAACCGATATGGACTGTTGCCATGAGCGAGCCAGAACAACCCAGTTTGCGACGCGGATGGACGACAGGCACGTGTGCGACCGCCGCCACGCGTGCCGCCTATACGGCGCTGGTAACGGGGGAATTCCCCGATCCCGTTGATGTTTTGCTGCCCAATGGTTCGAGGCCCGCTTTTACCTTGGCAACGAGCGAGTTGGGCGAAGGGTTCGCCCGCGCGTCCGTCATCAAAGATGCGGGCGATGATCCCGATGTGACGCATGGTGCGCGGATTGTCTCGACTGTTCGGCTCGGGCCGGTCGGTTCCGGTATTCAATTCAAAGCGGGCGAGGGGGTTGGCACAGTTACCCGCCCCGGTCTCGTCGTGCCGCCGGGCGAGCCCGCAATCAATCCCGTCCCGCGCGATATGATGAGGATTGCGATTGAAGAGGCAGCCTTCGAGACCAGCGGCCCGCGCGATGTAATCATTGAAATCGCGATCCCCGGTGGCGAGGAGCTTGCGCTTGGCACGCTGAATGGTCGGCTTGGCATTGTCGGCGGCCTGTCCATTTTGGGCACAACCGGCGTTGTGATCCCGTTTTCCTGCGCGGCGTGGATATCGTCCATCCATCGCGGCATCGATGTGGCGCGCGCAACCGGCATCACCCATGTCGCGGGTGCGACGGGGCATACGTCCGAGAAAGCCATTCAGGGTTTTCACGCTTTGCCCGATGTCGCCTTGATCGATATGGGCGATTTTGCCGGTGGCATGTTGAAATATCTCAAAAAGCATCCCGTCCCGACCGTGACAGTGGGCGGCGGCTTCGCCAAAATGACCAAGCTCGGCCAAGGCTTGCTGGACCTGCACTCGCGCAGCGGCGAGGTGGATTTGGCGTGGCTCGCGGAGCGGGTGCGCGAAACGGGGGCTGATCCTGATTTTGTTCAGTCCGTGCTGACCGCCAACACGGCCAATGAGGTCATGGAAAATTGCCGATTGCGCGGGCTCGATATTGGCCAACGCGTTGCGGACGAGGCTTGGGCTACGGCTGCGAAAGCGCTTGCTGGTTCCGGCTCTTGGCTCGATGTCGTGATCGTGGATCGGCAGGGCCAAGTGATCGCCCGAACCGCCCCGCGCAAGGTTGGCTGAACCGCTCATTCCGTGCCCCGCCAGCCGGGCGTACGGAACCGCCGCTGATAATCCGCATCATAAAGCGCGCTGTTGCGAAAACCTTCCGCGGCCAGCGTTTTACCCACCAAAATAAGCGCCGTACGCTCGACAGGGCTTTCCGAGAATTGCTCGGCAAGGGTAGCGAGCGTGCCGCGGATGATCTGCTGATCCGGCCAACTCGCGCGATAGACAATGGCTGAGGGACACTCCGCGCCATAATGCGGCGTTAGTGTCGCCACCACCTCATCGAGCGTGTGGATAGAGAGGTGAATGGCCAAAACTGCGCCGGTTTTGGCAAAAGCCTCGAGGTTCTCGCTTTCCGGCATCGAAGAAGCGCGGCCCGAAGTTCGCGTTAGCACCACAGACTGGGTGATTTCCGGCAAAGTGAGTTCCGCGCCCAAAGCCGCAGCGGCTGCGGCAAAGCTCGGCACGCCTGGGGTTACCGTGAACGGAATGTCGAGCGCCTTTAAAAGCCGTATCTGCTCGCCCATCGCGCTCCAGATCGAGAGATCGCCGGAATGAAGACGGGCGATATCCTCGCCCGCTGTATGCGCGCGGCTAAATTCTGCGCCCAATTCGTCGAGCGACATCGCCGCCGTGTTGATGATCCGTGCGTCCTTTGGGCAATGCGCCAGAATTTCCTTCGGCACCAAGGAGCCCGCATAGAGGCACACGGGAGATGCGGCGATAAGATCGCGTCCGCGCAACGTGATGAGGTCGGGGGCGCCGGGGCCTGCGCCGATAAAATGAATGGTCATGCTTGGCCTCCAGCGCTTTTGGCAATGGCGCAGGTGACGCCACCCTGACTGATGCGGGGTAGAATAAGCGTCGCCCCTTCGCCTGCGCCAACCAGTGCTGCGGTTTCGGCAATGGAGGGAACGCCGAACAAGGCCACCACCCGTTCTGAGCGGGACTCTGTGCGGCAGGCCACGCTTTTCAACGCAATTTCCGGCAGAAAAAGCAAAGGAAGCGAGAGGGTTATAGCAGCTTCCGCAAGTCCTGATTCAAGCGATTTGGCCGCCACCGTGAACAATCCCGCAATCGTATCGCGCTCGACCCGAGCCAGCGCGTCCTCGATCAAAGCCACGACATCGCCCGCTTGAACGCCCGATTTGCAGCCAATGCCGATGGCGATCATGAGCGCTTCTCCTCGCCCTTGACGATCACCCATTGGATCACCGGCATCGACGCCCGCCAGCCGTGAAACGGACCTACCGGATCGGCACGTGACACTTCGATCTTGGATAAAGTGCCGCCCATCACCACATGGCGGCGCATCAGATCGGCTTGGGTTTCAATCGTCACCGCATTGGCGACAAGGCGGCAACCGTCGGGTAGCGCCGCCCAAGCGGCATCGATGACGTCCGGATCGGTGCCGCCACCGCCGATAAAGATCGCATCCGGCGATGGCAGGCCGGAAAGCGCTTCAGGGGCCTTGCCTTCGACGATGTGAAGCTCGGGCACTCCGAGCGAAAGCGCATTGTGTAATATTCGTTCCGCCCGATCTTTGCGCGGTTCAATCGCAATGGCGCGGTTTGCGGGGTGGCGCAGCATCCATTCAATCGACACCGAACCGGAACCTGCGCCAATATCCCACAGCACCTGTCCCTGTCGCGGCTGCAGCGAAGAGAGCGTGATGGCGCGGATTTCGCGCTTGGTAATCTGCCCGTCATGCTCGAACAGATCATCTTCCAGCCCAGAGGTGAGCGGGAGGATACGCGCGCCACGGGAGGCCTTGATCTCGATCCCCAGCGTGTTGAGCGGGTCGACTTTTTCACGAGTCATATGAATCGCTTGCGCCGTTTTCTTGATAAATTGCTCGCGCGGACCGCCAAGCGCTTGGCCGATGGCAATCATGCTTTCGCCCATACCATGCGTGACGAGATAATCGGCTACGCGGTGGATCGTCGTTTCATCCCATGTCAGCGACAGGATTTTAGCATGGGGCTGGCAATGCGGCGCAATCCGCTCGAAAGGGCGGCCATGGAGGGAGAGAAGGGCGCAATCCTGTATCGCCCAGCCAAGTCGTGATGCCATCAGGCTGAACGCAGACGGGGCGGGCAAAGTCAGAATTTCTTCTGGTGGAATATGACGCGCAAACGTTGCGCCGACGCCATAAAAGAACGGGTCGCCCGAGGCCAGAATAACCGTGCTTTGGCCGCGACGGGCTAAAATGATCTCAATGCCTTGCTCGAAAGGTTTCGGCCAAGCCCTTGTCTCGGAGTCGGATTTTCCAATCAACTCAAGATGCCGCTCGCCCCCCATGATAAAGGTTGCGTGATTGATCAGACGCAAAGCTGCGGGCGATAATCCGCCTCGACCGTCCTCGCCAATGCCGATAAGGGTGAGCCAGGGCGCTGTCATAACGAGGCCTCTAGAACCGGATGGCGATGATGGCTGGACATATTCTGATCTTGGGTGGCACAAGCGAGGCGATGGCGCTGGCGCGTGCTTTGGCGGATCGCCCCGAGATCAACGCCGTAATGTCGCTGGCGGGTCGAACCGGTCATCCCGTCTTGCCGCCCATTAAACACCGGATCGGCGGCTTTGGCGGTGTTGAAGGGTTGGTTGCCTATCTGGTGCGCGAAAACATTAGCGCGGTGATTGACGCCACCCATCCTTTTGCGGCGCAAATGACGCGCAACGCCGCTTTGGCGTGCGAAAGGCTTGGCTTGCCGCGTCTGATTTTCACCCGCCCTGCTTGGTTCCCGAGCGACGATGACCGCTGGATCAGCGTGCGCGATACGGAAGCGGCGGTTGATGCTTTGGGGGAGACGCCCAAAAAGGTCTTTCTCACCGTCGGGCGTCTGTCTTTGCCCGCTTTTCGCCGCGCGCCGAAGCATCATTACCTCATGCGCAGCATCGACGCGCCAGACGCCACGGATTGTCCGCCGCAGATTGAGCTGATTCTCGCCCGCGGGCCGTTTGACGTCAAAGCCGAGCAGGCCTTGATGGTGGCCCATGGTATTGAGATCGTCGTCACCAAAAACAGCGGCGGCCATGCCACCGATGCCAAGCTCGCAGCAGCACGAGCGCTTCGCCTGCCCGTGATCATGATCGACCGTCCGACCGTGCCGGAAAGCCTTGTCATGCATGATCTTGAAAGCGTGATGGCGTTTATCGAGGCTCATCGCTTCAACCCGTAATGGCGCGGCGTGTAGAGCCAAGGTTCTTGACCTTCACGCTCGATAAAGCGCGTTTCGCTTGAGCCGATTATCACCAAAGTCGACATATCGGCAGTTGAAGGGTCCGCTTCGCCCAAGGTCGTCAACACGATCCGCTCATCGGGGCGGCCGACCGCGCGGGCAAACGCCACTGGTGTGGCAGGGCTTTTGAGCGAACGGAGCAAGGCAAAAGCATCATGGATCGGTTGGGGCCTCGTTTTTGAGGCAGGGTTATAAAGCGCAATCACGAAATCACCCTCAGCCGCCGCTGTAAGGCGGCGAATGATCACATCCCACGGCTTAAGGTTGTCCGAGAGCGAAATCGCACAAAAATCATGGCCAAGCGGCGCACCAAGCCGGGCGGCGGCGGCCTGCATGGCGCTGATACCGGGTAAAACCTGAACCTTCGTCGCCCGATCCGCATCGGTGCCAGTATCAATCGCCTCGAAAACCGCAGCCGCCATTGCAAACACGCCGGGGTCGCCGCCTGAGACAATGGCAACCACATGCCCCTGTTGGGCAAGGTCTAGCGCGTGGCGCGCGCGGTCGATTTCGACACGGTTGTCGGTCGCGTGTTTCACCTGCCCTTGGCGGTCGGGCAGGCGCTCGACATAGGGGATATAGCCGATGATATCGGTCGCTTCTTCCAGCGCGTGAGAGGCTTCCGGCGTCAGCCAACGATCAGGCCCCGGACCCAGTCCGACAATTATGATTTTACCGCTCGTCATAAAGGCCGCCGTCCTTCGCCCGGTACGATAATCATCGAGAAATAGGGCGCTTGGCCATCCGTTTTATCGCTCAGGGGGGTAATGATTTCACCCGCCATTGTGCCGCGTTCGACATAGAAGGATCGGCTTAATAATCCTTCTTCTTCAAGGATATCGCGAACTTTTTGAAAGTTTTTTCCGAGCTTCATAACAACAACGGCATCGGCCAAAGCGAGCCGCTTCTTAAGCTCATCACGCGGCAACGTTCCAGGTACGACCGAGAGCACATCATCGCCCCACGTCACGGGAATGCCGGTTGCCGTCCAGCACCCCGACATGCCGGTCACGCCCGGGCAAATCGTCACCTCGAAATGGTCTTTTAGCCGAATATAGGGATGCATGAAGGAGCCGTAAAACAGCGGGTCGCCC
>CAIUPE010000087.1 GCA_903900975.1 uncultured Hyphomicrobiales bacterium
CGATACTTCCATAACCCAGAATTTGTGCCGTTACCAGCGCCAAATCCCATAAATTCAGTCACCAAATGGTGGGCGCGACAGGGATCGAACCTGTGACCACTACGATGTCAACGTAGTGCTCTACCGCTGAGCTACGCGCCCATAACAGGCAAGCCCGTTCCTAGGTGTGGAGCGCGTATACCGGCAGTTGGCCTCGCTTGCAACCCATAGACAACAAATTTCTGTCAGCTCAGGCGGCGACCAGTAGCTTTTGTACCTCGTTCACCAAATCCTTCAGGTGAAACGGCTTGGAAAGGATCTTGGCATCGCGCGGCGCATCCGAATCGGGATTAAGTGCCACAGCAGCAAAACCCGTGATGAACATCACCTTGATTTCGGGATCAAGCTCGGTTGCCCGGCGCGCCAGCTCGATACCATCCATCTCTGGCATCACAATATCGGTCAGCAACAGCTCGAAAGGCTCTTCGCGCAGCCGATTATAGGCCGAAAGTCCGTTGTCGAAGGAGGCGACCTGATAACCTGCCTGCTCGAGCGCGCGAACAAGGAAACGACGCATGTCGTTGTCGTCCTCCGCCAATAGAATACGCCTTGAAAGCTCATTATCGATCATATTGCCTCACTCCTCATCTCCATCTTATGGGCATGATCTGGTAAACAACCCGTGAAAATACGCCTCTTCTTCTAAGGCTTTTTGGTTTATCATTGCTGTGGACGATCGTAGCCTAAATGCGCAAAATGCGGCATCTCGGAATGAAGACAGGGTAGTCACGTAACAATGAACATCTCGCCTGCTGAACGGTTTGATCCTCCTTTTGTATTGGATTTACCCGATTCAGGTCCAGCCGCTGTGGTGTTCAATTCCCCCCATTCCGGCTCGGTCTATCCGCAAGCCCTGCTCGACGCGTCGCGGCTTGACCGTTTGGGCCTACGGCGGTCCGAGGATGTTGACGTCGATGTCCTCTTCGATGGCGTGATGAAGATCGGCGGTTCGCTGATGCGGGTTAAATTTCCCCGCGCCTATGTCGATGTCAATCGCGAGCCTTACGAACTCGATCCGCGGATGTTCAACGGCCGCCTGCCTCTGTTTGCCAATACACAGTCGCTCAGGGTTGCCAGCGGCTTGGGCACCGTTCCACGCACGGTCGGCGAGGGATACGATATCTATCATACCCCACCCACCATCGAAGAAGCACTCGAGCGGATCGAGACCCTCTACAAACCCTACCATCGCGCCCTGTCCCGTGCGTTGCTGACTGCCCAGCGGCGCCACGGCATTGCTGTTCTGATCGATTGCCATTCAATGCCGTCGGCCGCCGTTTCACGCTCGGATCGCCTACCTTGCGATGTCGTCATCGGTGACCGGTTTGGTACCAGCACCGATCCGGCAATATCCGACTGTATCGAAACAAGTTTGCGGAATATGGGGTACAACGTCGCCCGCAACCGCCCCTATGCAGGCGGCTTTATTACCGAGCATTATGGACACCCAGCGGCAGACGTCCATGCCGTCCAGATTGAAATCAACCGCGGCCTCTACCTTGACGAGCGCCGGATCGAACGCCTGCACGGCTTTGACGGGCTTAAAGACGATATGACCCGCATGGCGCATGACGTCATTGCTTTTGTCGATTCCGAGCTCAAACCTTTCGCCCTTGCCGCCGAATAATCCGACGAGGCCAAAAAAGGGTAAAAAAAAGGCCGCCCGGAAGGCGGCCCAAGTCTAGGGAGGAAACGCCCAAAAAGGGCTGCGGATATCACTGATGCAGCGATATCGCACTGCAACAAAATGCATGTGCGCCGCACAAAAAGCAAGCGGTTAATGCGATCTTTTTTTGAGTTCCTGTTCGAACTACGTAAATAGAATATCAATTTACCCATTATTTTCAATAATTTAATATATAGTTTATAAAAAATGCATAGCTGCAATGCAAGCTATGCAAAAATCTGTTTTTTGGAAATTTTCATCTTCGCCATGGGTAAAAAGGGGCGAGGAATTGCGAATCCGACCTTCTCGGTCTATCATCACGCACGATCACATCACGGGAGCTTTGCCATGTCCGCTGTCGACTTCGAAGCCTTTGTCGACGAGCTTGCGACCTTGTCAGGCTCGGCCATCCTGCCTTTTTTCCGTTCCTCGCTTAGCGCCATCGATAAATCGAACGGCGGCGCGTTTGATCCCGTAACCGAAGCGGATCGCGCCAGTGAATCGGTGATGCGCGCAAAAATCAAAGCGACCTTCCCCGAGCACGGCATTGTCGGCGAGGAATTTGGCTCAGAACGCGCCGATGCCGAATTCGTCTGGGTACTCGACCCGATTGACGGCACAAAGGCCTTTATTTCCGGCCTGCCTTTGTGGGGCACGCTGATTGGCCTCACCCGCAACGGCAAGCCGGCCTATGGCATGATGAACCAGCCCTACACCAAAGAGCGGTTTTTCGGCGATGGGGGAGCCGCCAAATTGCGCACGCCCAATGGCGAGCGGATTTTGAAAACACGCAGCTGCGCCACTTTGGCCGAGGCCACTTTGTCGTGCACCTCCACCACCATGTTTGATGGCGACGACCTTGAAGCCTTTCAGCGCGTTGAAAAAGCGGCCCGCCTGACCCGCTTTGGTTATGATTGCTACGCGTTCTGCATGGTTGCGGCAGGGTTTATCGATCTTGTGATCGAATCCAACCTCAAACCCTATGATATTGTGGCCTTGATCCCGATCATTGAGGGCGCTGGCGGCATCGTCACCGATTGGCAAGGCGGCACGGCATCAAATGGCGGATCGATCATCGCGGCGGGTGACAAACGCGTCCATGCCGAGGCGATGAAGCTGCTTAACGCTTAAAACTCGTCGATAAAGCCATCAAAAGCCTGCCAGAATGCGGCCCTGACCGGCTCGATCTCCAAAAGCACCTCATGCTCTGAGCCGGGAAGCGCTAAAAACCGGCCATACGGCAAGCGCGCGGCGAAGGCTTCGGCCATTGGCGTCGAGGTAATCCGGTCATCCGGCCCCGCCGCTATTAAAATCGGCGTGGTGATCGCTGCCGCAATGGCTGGATGCTGCAACGCCGCCATCGCTGCAAAACTCGTGGCCGCCCAGCCAATGGTCGGACTCGCAATGGCCAAATCCGGCGCAACCTTGAATATTTTACCCGCAATGGCGTGCCGCGCTTCGTCGCGGGTGAGTGGGTTATCGGCAAAAGGGATAGTGGCCTCATCCGTTCCGCCCGGCACATAATGGGATGAAAACCCTAACGCTGCCAGCATCCGCGCGGCAAAATGAGCCGCTTTCGGGCGTTTCACCATCGATAGCCCGATCATCGGGGCCGATAACACACAGCGCTCAAACCGCGCGGGCTCGCGATGGAGCGCGCGCAACAGCACCGCCCCACCCATCGAATGCGCCAAAGCAATCCGCGGCATCGAACCCAGAGGCTCGACAACCGAGGAGATCACGGCATCGAGATCGAGCAGATAATCATCAAACTGATCGACATGCCCCCGGCTTTTATCCGCCAACAGACGATCCGACCCGCCTTGGCCGCGCCAATCAAAGGCTACGACATGAAAACCACGCTGCAACAGCGCATCCACCGTTTCGGCATAGCGCTCGATAAATTCCGTCCGGCCTTGCAAAACAATCGCAACCTTGCCGTTTTCTAGCCTTAAGGGTTGCCAATGGGCGACGCGCAGGCGCACGCCGTCAGGTGTTTGGACGTGGTGGACGCGCCCGCCTTCCGGCAGGGGATTTTCAGGGATCGATACAAGATCAATTCTCGGCCCGTCCCGCATCATTTTAAAACCCACCCCTTGAAGCCCCACTTGCCGCTCCCTACCTTCACCTCAGGCAGACCATTCCGGTTGCCTATCGACGGTTTGGGCCCAATGGGACGAACCCGGGGACAACGTCGTTATCTCACCATGTCGCTTCTTTTGGAGGATATGCATATGCGTCACTTTGATCTTACCCCGCTTTACCGGTCAACCATCGGCTTTGATCGCGTTTTTTCGCTGCTCGATCAGGCAACAGGGCCAGAAGGCACCACCTACCCACCCTATAATATCGAGCGCACCGATGAGAACACCTATCGTATTACGGTAGCGGTGGCAGGCTTTGCCGAGCCCGATCTCTCGATTGAGGTGAAGGAAACCACGCTGACGATTTCAGGCGACAAGACAGTGTCGAACGAAGCGCCAAAGCATGAAGTTCTGCACCAAGGCATCGCCGCACGCGCCTTTGTGCGCCGCTTCCAGCTCGCCGATCATGTGCAGGTAACCGGAGCAAGCTTGGAAAATGGCTTGCTGCATGTCGATCTGGTCCGCGAAGTACCAGAAGCCAAAAAGCCACGCGTCATCCCGATTGCCGCCAATTCACAAGCCAAAGTGATCGAGGCTAGCGCGGCATAAGTAAATTCAATCAACGGCTTCCTTCTCCTTGAAGGAGAAGGTGATCGCGGAGCGATCGGATGAGGTTCTAAGGGTAGATCGTAAAACCCGCTGCCTTAGCAGCTGATGGTTATATCGAGAGATTACCGACCATCAGAACCTCATTCGTCGCCTCTGGCGATACCTTCTCTCTAAGGGAGAAGAACGCCTGCTTTATGATCTTGCCAGCGCAATCACGCGATCAATCTCCTCAGGCTTCGTCGCGAAACTCGTCACAAAACGCCAGAAAACCTCATCGGACCCAATCGCCGCGCCTGACGGCAAGCTCACGCTAAGCTCATACCAAGGGGCCGCCCGCACGCCGGCATCGGATAAAATTTTAGCCCTTGCCTTCGGCAAAACCGCAAAAACCTCATTGGCCTCGGTAGGCCAAGGCATTCGAACACCCGGCAGTGCAGCCAAGCCTTCATTCAAGCGCTTGGCCATCGCATTGGCGTGCTTGGCATTATCCAGCCAATGGTCATGGCGCAGATAGGCCGTCATTTGCGCGCCTAACAAGCGCCCCTTCGAAACCGTGTGGCCGGACCGCTTGCGGCGAAAGCCAAAATGCTCGGCCCGCGCGGGGTTGAAGAAAATCACGGCCTCGCACGCAAAACAGCCGTTTTTTGTCGCACCGAAAGAGACGACATCGACGCCTGCTTTCCACGTCATCTCGGCTGGCGTGCAGCCGAGCGATACCAGCGCATTGGCAAAGCGTGCGCCGTCGAGATGGAAGCCAAGGTCATGCTTGCGGGCAATCTCGCCAATCTGTGCAATCTCGGCCAAAGAATAGAGCGTGCCCGATTCTGTTACTTGCGAGATGGAAACAGCCGCCGGTTGTACCGCCTTCACCACCCCTTTGGGATAACGCGCAATCGCCGTTTCAAGCCACTCTGCGGTGAATTTGCCATTTAAACCCGGCAAACCGATCAGCTTGGCCCCATCGGTGAACATTTCCGGCGCGCCGCATTCATCATCGGCGATATGGCTTTCCTCATGGCAGAAAATCGCGCCCCATGGCGGCGATAGAGCGGCCAGCGCCAGGGCATTTGCGCCCGTGCCGGTGGCCACCAGAAATACTTTGACCTCATGTTCAAAAATTTCAGCCAGCATCGCCTCGGCTTCAGCCGTGTGATGATCGGAGCCATAGGCCGCCTCGGGCCCATTATTGGCGGCAACCAAGGCCTCAAGCACTTGTTGCGAGGCACCCATTACATTGTCACTGGCTAAATTGATCATCTTTTTACCCTCTGATTCTCGTGGCCACAGTGCACCGTGGCAGCGCGCTTGAAAAGAGCATGGTAAAACGACAAAGATTCCAGTTTCGCACCCCTTGTGCAGCCAAAAAAAACATGTAATTGTCAGCACGAAATAGGACAGTCTTACTGTCCCATTT
The DNA here is from genome assembly GCA_903900975.1 of uncultured Hyphomicrobiales bacterium. Classification (GTDB taxonomy): domain Bacteria; phylum Pseudomonadota; class Alphaproteobacteria; order Rhizobiales; family Beijerinckiaceae; genus CAIUPE01. The sequence goes on from CAIUPE010000087.1 coordinate 5,813, forward strand.
TAACGAAAAATGTCTGGCATCGCCAGTGGGGTTTGGAAGTATCATGCGGTTCAACGGCAACTCACTTTCGCTGACGACGCAAAAGCGCACCACCCTTGGCGGCGTTAAACCTACCGCCCGCAAAACGCGGGCCACGAAACACGTATAGGGCGCCGAGCGGCTTTTAGCCATTTGCGCCCGCAAGGAGCGGGCGCAAGACGGGGCGCGACCCACCTCCTCATACAAACGGCCCCAGACCGAGCGGCTTTACCGATATCCGGCAGGGCCGCCTCTACACGGGGAGAGAGCTATGAGCACGGAAACGAGCGGCATTTCGACGTCTATACAGATGGTGGCACCCTCGAAAGCGGATGTGCTGCGCAATGCGGGCCTTCCAGGCGCTACCGGCTCTTATGACCCCTCGTTTGAAAAAGATGCCTGCGGTGTCGGCTTTGTCGCCGATATGAAGCGCGGCAAATCCCACTCGGTGGTCGAGATGGGCCTGCAAATTCTCTTGAACCTCGATCATCGCGGCGCAGTCGGTGCCGATCCTAAGGCGGGCGATGGCTGCGGCATGCTGATCCAGATCCCGCATACTTTCCTCGCCGAGGAATGCGCCAAGCTCGGCTTCACCCTGCCCGCACCCGAGCACTACGCGGTAGGCCATGTGTTCCTGCCGCGCGATCCGGAAGGCCGTAAGCTCTGCGAAGCCATTATCGAGAAGGTCGTCGCGGAGGAAGGCCAAAGCTTTCTCGGCTGGCGTGATGTGCCGGTCGATAGCACCTGCCTCGGCGAAAGCGTCAAGCCAACCGAGCCGACCCATCGCCAAATCTTCATTGGCCGCAGCGCCACGATCACCGATACGGAAGCGTTTGAGCGCCGTCTATTCATCCTGCGCAAGGTGATTTCGAACACGGTTTACAATCTCGGCAATCCGGCGACGCAAGGCTTTTATCCCGTCTCGCTGTCGGCCCGCACGCTTGTTTACAAGGGCATGTTGCTCGCCACCCAGCTCGGCGATTATTTCCCCGATCTGCGCGATGCCCGTCTGGAATCGGCTGTGGCGCTCGTGCATCAGCGCTTCTCGACCAACACTTTCCCTACTTGGTCGCTGGCGCATCCCTATCGCATGGTCGCGCATAATGGCGAGATCAACACGCTGCGCGGCAATGTGAACTGGATGGCGGCGCGTCAGGCGTCTGTTGATTCAGAACTCTTCGGCACCGAAATCTCAAAACTCTGGCCAATTTCCTATGAAGGCCAGTCCGATACCGCGTGCTTCGACAACGCGCTCGAATTTCTCGTCCAAGGCGGCTATTCCCTTGCCCACGCGATGATGATGCTGATCCCAGAAGCCTGGGCCGGCAACCCGCTGATGAACGAGCAACGCCGAGCGTTCTATGAATACCACGCCGCCTTGATGGAACCATGGGACGGACCAGCCGCCGTCGCTTTCACCGATGGCCGCCAGATCGGCGCAACTCTCGACCGTAACGGCCTGCGCCCCGCGCGCTATTACGTCACCGATGAAGGCCTTGTGATTATGGCCTCCGAGATGGGCGTTCTGCCTGTTCCGGAAGAGACGATCACCAAGAAGTGGCGCCTCCAGCCCGGCAAAATGTTGCTGGTTGATCTGGAAGAAGGCCGCATCGTCTCCGATGAGGAGATCAAGGAAAGTCTTTCGACGGCCAGCCCCTATGCGGATTGGTTGAAAAACACGCAGATCGTGCTCGAAGATCTGCGCCCCGTCGAGCCGCGCGCGCCGCGCACCGATGTGTCGCTGCTCGATCGTCAGCAGGCCTTTGGGTATACCCGCGAAGACATCGACATTCTGATGGAGCCGATGGCCACCACCGGCCAAGAGGCCGTAGGCTCCATGGGCACGGATACGCCGATTTCGGCGATGTCCGACAAGTCGAAGCTGCTATACACCTATTTCAAGCAGAACTTCGCGCAAGTCACGAACCCGCCCATCGATCCGATCCGCGAAGAGCTGGTGATGAGCCTCGTTTCTTTCATCGGCCCGCGCCCGAACATATTCGATCTCGAAGGCAATTCACGCCGCAAGCGGTTGGAAGTCCGCCAGCCTATTTTGACCAATGGCGATCTCGAAAAGATCCGCTCCATCGGCCATTTCGAAGACAGTTTCGACACCAAGACGCTAGATGTCACCTACCCATCCGAGCAGGGTGCGGATGGTATGGATCAGGCGCTAGAGCGTCTCTGCGAACGCGCGGAAGCAGCCGTTAAGGGTCGCTATAACATCATCGTATTGTCTGATCGCATGGTCGGGCCAGACCGGATTCCAATTCCGGCCCTGCTCGCGACCGCTGCCGTGCACCACCATCTGATCCGCAAGGGCTTGCGCACGTCCGTGGGCCTCGTGGTTGAAACAGGTGAAGCGCGCGAAGTGCATCATTTTGCCTGCCTTGCAGGGTATGGCGCGGAAGCGATTAACCCATGGCTGGCGTTTGAAACGCTGGGCGTGATGGCGAAGGATTTGCAGGATGAGGTTTCGGCCTATGAGGTCGAAAAGCGTTACATCAAATCGGTTGGCAAAGGCCTGTTGAAGGTCATGTCGAAGATGGGCATCTCGACCTATCAATCCTATTGCGGCGCGCAGATTTTCGACGCCATCGGCTTGGGCGATGCGTTTGTGGCAAAGTATTTTGCTGGCACCTATTCCCGCATTGGTGGCGTGGGACTGGCAGAAGTTGCACGCGAGACGGTCAGCCGTCACTCCGATGCGTTCGGCACCTCGCCCGTCTTGCGCAACGCATTGGAAATTGGCGGTGAATACGCCTTCAGGATGCGCGGCGAAGCGCATGCCTGGTCGCCGCAATCGGTGTCGCTGTTGCAACACGCGGTGCGCGGCAATGCGCAGGATAAATACCGCGAATATGCCAAGCTTTTGAACGAGCAATCCGAGCGTTTGCTCACCATTCGTGGCTTATTCAGCATCAAGGGTGCCGAACAGGATGGCCGCAAAGCCGTGCCGCTCGATGAAGTCGAAAGCGCCACCTCCATCGTCAAGCGTTTCGCGACGGGTGCGATGTCCTATGGCTCGATTTCGCGCGAAGCACACACGACACTGGCGATTGCGATGAACCGCATCGGCGGCAAGTCGAACACGGGCGAAGGCGGCGAAGAGTCGGATCGCTACAAGCCAATGGCAAATGGCGATTCGATGCGCTCGGCCATCAAGCAGGTGGCCTCTGGCCGCTTTGGCGTCACCACGGAATATCTCGTCAATTCCGACATGATGCAGATCAAGATGGCGCAGGGTGCAAAGCCCGGCGAAGGCGGCCAATTGCCCGGCCACAAGGTCGATGCCGTCATCGCTAAAGTGCGTCACTCAACGCAAGGCGTGGGCCTGATCTCGCCACCGCCCCACCACGACATCTATTCGATCGAGGATCTGGCGCAGCTGATTTACGACCTTAAAAACGTCAACCCGGCGGCGCAGGTTTCGGTCAAGCTCGTCTCCGAAATCGGCGTTGGCACAGTCGCTGCGGGCGTATCAAAAGCACGCGCCGATCACGTCACCATCTCGGGTTTTGAAGGCGGCACGGGCGCATCGCCCCTCACCTCGATCAAGCACACGGGCAGCCCTTGGGAAATCGGCTTGGCTGAGACGCACCAGACCTTGGTGCTCAACGGCTTGCGTTCCCGCATCGCGGTGCAGGTCGATGGCGGCATCCGGACCGGTCGTGACGTTATCATAGGTGCCTTGTTGGGTGCCGATGAGTTCGGCTTTGCCACCGCGCCTTTGATTGCGGCAGGCTGCATTATGATGCGCAAGTGCCATCTCAACACCTGCCCTGTGGGCGTTGCCACGCAAGACCCCGTATTGCGCAAGCGCTTTGTGGGTCTGCCAGAGCATGTCATCAATTTCTTCTTCTTTGTGGCCGAAGAAGTCCGCGAAGAAATGGCACGCTTGGGCTATCGCACTTTCAACGAAATGGTCGGCCAGATGCAGATGCTGGATCGCGATCCCGCGATCAACCATTGGAAGGCGCAGGGGTTAGATTTCTCGAAGCTGTTCTTAAAGCCCGAGGCGTCAAAGCCAACCGACCTCCATCACTCAATGCTGCAAGACCACCATCTCGACGCCGTGCTTGATCGCACGTTGATCGAGAAGGCCTCGGCCGCGTTGGAAAACGGCACACCGGTGAAGATCGAAACACGGATCAAGAGCTTGAACCGCACGGCGGGCGCGATGCTCTCAGGCGAAGTCGCCAAGCGTTATGGCAATAAGGGCTTACCCGATGACACGATCCATGTGTCGCTCAAAGGCACGGCTGGCCAGAGCTTCGGTGCATGGGTTGCGCATGGCGTGACGATGGAACTCGAAGGCGAAGCCAATGACTATGTCGGCAAGGGCCTTTCAGGCGGCAAACTCATCATCTATCCGCCAAAGGAAGCCACCCAGATTGTTCCGCATGAATCGATCATTGTCGGCAACACCGTGCTTTATGGCGCGATCTCGGGCGAATGCTATTTCCGCGGTGTCGCGGGCGAGCGATTTGCGGTGAGAAACTCCGGCGCGATTGCGGTTGTCGAAGGCACCGGCGACCATGGCTGCGAATATATGACAGGCGGCATTGTCGTGGTGCTCGGGCAGACGGGGCGCAACTTCGCCGCCGGCATGTCAGGCGGCATCGCCTATGTGCTCGACGAGGAAGGAAATTTCCCCGAGCGCTGCAACATGGCGATGGTGGAGCTTGAGCCCGTAGCCGAGGAAGAGGAGCTCAACCAGCGCCTCAACCATTCCTCAGGCGATCTCGAAGGCCATGGCCGCGTCGATGTCATGGGCGACATGACCCGCCATGATGCCGAGCGTCTGCATATGCTGATCGAAAACCACGCGCGTTATACGGGCTCGACCCGCGCCCGCGAAATCCTCGATCATTGGGATGACTACAAGGGCAAATTCCGCAAAGTGATGCCGGTCGAATATCGCCGGGCACTCAAGGAATTAATGGCGGAAAACGAGAACCAGCCTTTGGCTGTAGCGGGGGAGTAAATCTGAAGGCTGGAGGTTAGTCCGTATTGCGTATCCAAAATTTCGTCTTGAATTTTTGTGTATACAATATATGTTCAAACTGTCCTACGAGCCAGCCAAAAGGCTTCGAACACTTGCCGAAAGAGATGTCGATTTTGAGGAAGCGCGGGAGGTTTTCGAAGGCCGGGTGATCGAGTGGGAAGATCAGCGGTTCGATTATGGAGAAAAGCGGATCCTATGTTTCGGCTATCTTCGCGGTCGGGCGGTTGTGATTGGTTATGTGCTGCGAGGGGACACGCGGCACATTTTTTCGATGAGGAAAGCCAATGAGCGAGAACAAAAAAAGTTTGGATAGTCGGCCTACCTATACGGACCTCGCCAAACTCGACGCCCACGTGATTGCGCCGGAAGAGTATGAGGATTTGCCAGAGTGGACCGACGAGATGTTTGCCGAAGGGGATGAATATATAGGTGGCAAACTCATTCGTCGCGGTAGGCCTCGGTCACTCGCCCCTAAAGAAGCGATCAATATCCGTCTCTCGGCGGATGTCTTAGAGCGCTTCCGGGCAACGGGGCAAGGGTGGCAGACGCGAATTGATACGGCATTAAAACAATGGTTGGTCGAGCACGGGTGAAATAGTGTCAAAAACAAAGCCTATCCTCGTCAGTCAACATGCGCTTGATCAAATGGTTGAGCGTAGGATTGAGCGGGAATGGGCTGAACGCACGCTTCTAGAGCCAGAATTTGTGCGGGAAGATCCACGCAAAGACGGTATTTGGTGAGCTTTTCGCCAAATTCCGGAGGCTGTTGGGCGTTGGTTGAGGGTTGTATATTCTGAACGAGACGAAGATCGTCGCATGATAACGGTTTTTCTGGATCGAGGAGCAGAACGATGGCGATGAAAGTCAATTATGATGCCGAAGTCGATGTCGTCTATATGCGGCTGACCGATCATGACATCGTGGAATCGGAAGAGCTTCAGCCGGGAATGATCGTGGACTTTGATGCCGATGGTAAAATGGTAGCGATTGAGTTCTTGAATGCAAAGGAACGCTTCGCCACTGATACAATCCGCGAGCTTGGTGAAGCGGCGTAATAACGAATAGAAAATTAGGATTACGGATATGGGCAAGGTTACAGGATTCATGGAAATCGACCGTCGCGACCGGCGTTATGCGCCAGCGGCTGACCGTATCCGTCATTATAAAGAGTTCGTGATCCCGCTCTCGGAAGAGGCGACGAAGGATCAGGCGGCGCGCTGCATGAATTGCGGCATTCCGTATTGCCATAATGGCTGCCCGGTGAACAACCAGATCCCCGATTGGAACGATCTCGTTTATCACGGTGATTGGCAAGAAGCCTCGCGCAACCTGCATTCCACCAATAATTTCCCCGAATTCACCGGCCGCATCTGCCCCGCCCCGTGCGAGGCAAGCTGCACCTTGAACCTCAATGACAGCCCCGTCACGATCAAATCGATCGAATGCGCCATCGTTGATCGCGCGTGGGAAGAAGGCTGGATCGTGCCTGAGCCTGCGGCGAAGCTGACCGGCAAGCGGGTGGCGATTGTCGGCTCCGGCCCTGCAGGCCTTGCGAGCGCCCAGCAGCTCGCGCGCGCGGGCCATGAAGTCCATGTGTTTGAGAAGAACGGCAAGCCCGGCGGCCTGATGCGCTATGGCATTCCCGACTTCAAAATGGAGAAGCATCTGATCGACCGTCGCGTCGCGCAGATGGAAGCCGAAGGCGTGGTGTTCCACTGCAACACCCATATCGGTGTCGATAAAACGATCAAAGAACTCAAAGCGGCCTATGATGCCGTCATTCTGGCCGGTGGCTCGGAAAAGCCGCGCGATTTGCCGGTGCCGGGCCGCGATCTTCACGGCGTTCATTTCGCAATGGATTTTCTGCCGCAGCAGAACCGCCGCGTCTCGCATGAAGCGCTCAAATCCAACGAGCCGATCTTGGCCAATGGCAAGCATGTCGTGGTCATCGGCGGCGGCGATACGGGGTCGGATTGTATCGGCACGTCGATCCGTCAGGGTGCTTTATCTGTTACCCAAATCGAAATCATGGCCAAGCCGCCGGAGAAGGAAAATAAGCTCCTGACCTGGCCAAACTGGCCGATGAAAATGCGCACCTCGTCGTCGCAGGAAGAAGGCGCGGAGCGTGATTTCGCCGTCAACACCGTGTCGTTTTCAGGCGAAGACGGAGCGGTAAAAGCGTTGCATTGCGTGCGGGTGGATGAGAAGTTCCAGCCTATCCCCGGCTCGGAATTTGAGCTGAAGGCCGATCTCGTATTGCTCGCCATGGGCTTTGTCGCTCCGATTGCCGAGGGCATGTTGGCAGAGGCGGACGTAAAGCTCGATCCGCGCGGCAATGTGGCAGCCGATATGGTGGCGTATAAGTCCAGTGTCGATAACATCTACGCCTGCGGCGACATGCGGCGTGGCCAATCGCTGGTGGTATGGGCCATCCGCGAAGGCCGGCAAGCGGCGCATAGTGTGGATAAGCAGTTGATGGGGAAGACGACGCTTCCGCGTTAAGCGAGTAGGGAGTGGCGAATAGCGAATAGCTAATCATGGACCGCGAGCCTCCCGGCTCACATTCTATGCGCGGCAGGAGCCGCGCGGTCCATAAGGCAAGTGTACTTTAATATGCTATTTTAACCCCACTACTCCCTAAACCCTAAACCCTCACCTAACCCGCAACGCCTCCAGCACCCGACGTCCCGCATACCCATCCGGCCGCAAACCATTCTTATCTTGAAAATCGCGAATCGCGGCGCGCGTTAGTGACCCAATCCGGCCATTGGGCTCGCCGACATCATAACCCAGCGCTGAAAGCTGTTCCTGCAATTGCACGCGTTGCTGGAGCCCTAATATCGGATCATCCACCGGCCACACGGCACGAATGGGCCCTGCGCCATAAATCCGGTCGCCCAGCATCGCGACGCCCAGCGCATAAGCATCCGAATTGTTATAGCGCTTGATCACATCAAAATTATCGGTCACGAGAAAAGCAGGACCATCCGCACCTGCCGGAAAGAACAGGTTCGCCTCACCGCCCCGCGGCATGCCTTCGCCATCAGCCCGGCGCACGCCTTGTCGGGCCCAATCGTCGAAGGTCAGCCGGTGCAGATGATAGTCGAACCCGTGTGGGATCGTGACCTCAAAGCCCCATGGTAGCCCCGCCTGCCAACCATTCAGCTTGAGATAATTGGCGGTTGACGCCAAAGCATCGGGCACATTGGTCCAGATGTCTTTCTTGCCATCGCCATCGAAATCAACCGCGAATTTCTGGAACGAGGACGGCATAAACTGCGTCTGCCCCATCGCCCCCGCCCATGAGCCCTTGAAATCCGCGCGCGTCACATGGCCCTGCTGCAAGATCAGCAACGCGCCGATCAGCTCATCGCGAAAATAGGTGCCCCGATACCCAGCCGACGCCAGCGTGGCGAGCGACCGGACAATATCCTTGCCGCCCGTAAACCCGCCAAAATTGGTCTCCATCCCCCACACGCCAAGGATGACGGAGCGGTCAACACCATAGCGCCCTTCAATCATGCCAAGGGTTGGGTCATTAACTCCCGCCAACTTTGCTCCCCGTTCAAGCCGATTGTTCGAGGTCGCGGACGCCAGATACTCCCAAATCGGCTTGACGAATTCGGACTGTTTTTTAGTGAGCTCTACAACATCCTGATCCGGTATCAAACCAGAAAACGCGGCAACAAAAGTCTCATGCGTCACCCCGCGCGCATGGGCCAAAGGCCATAAACGGTCCAAAAATCCCTTAAATCCACTACTTTGAACAGGCTTTGCCACCGGTGAGGCGGAAGCCGTCGAGCCAATCGCCAACATAAAGGCCGCAAAAACCACAACAAAGGGAGATAAACGGGACATGGCGCTCGGCTTCGCTTTAAAAAATCGACCAAACCATTGAGCCCCAAAATGGTTTATTTTGTCTTGACCACCGCTTCCCGCCGGGTGATTGGCCCCATGCCATTCCCCAACGCCTCAAATTGCGCTACACGAAACCAAGCGCTTAGGCGTATCTGTCCTCTGAGTTTCAAGCAAAAGCTCCTCATGTCTCGCATTCGTAAAGCTGTCTTTCCCGTCGCAGGTCTTGGCACCCGCTTTTTGCCCGCGACCAAAGCCATACCCAAAGAGATGCTGCCCGTCGTTGATCGGCCCGTGATCCAGCACGTGGTTGACGAGGCGCGCGCTGCCGGTATCGAGCATTTCGTCTTCGTCACCGGCCGCAACAAGGGCGCGATTGAGGATCATTTTGATCTTTCCTACGAGCTCGACCGCACCTTGAAAGATCGTGATCGTGCATCAGAGCTTGCAGCCCTTGCGCGTGATTTACCCGCCGCCGGCACCACCAGTTTCACCCGCCAGCAAGAGCCGCTCGGCCTTGGCCACGCCATCTGGTGCGCACGCTACATCATCAGCGATGAGCCCTTCGCCGTCGTCCTGCCCGATATGCTGCATCACGGCAAAGTACCCTGCCTTAAATCCATGATCGACGCCTATGAGGAACATCAGGGCAATATGATTGCGGTGTATGAGGTGCCCGATGAGGAAACCCACCGCTACGGCATTGTGGATGTCGAAGGGGGCAATAAAGCCAGCCTCCCCATCCGTGGCATGGTGGAGAAGCCGAAACAGGGCACCGCACCGTCTAATCTCGCCATTTCAGGCCGCTATATTCTCTCGCCTTCGATTTTCCCTATCCTTGAAAATCAGCCGCGCGGCGCAGGCGGCGAAATTCAGCTCACCGATGCCATGGTGACGCTGCAAAAATCCGAACCCTTTTTCGCGCATGTGTTTGACGGCCAAGTCCATGATACCGGCACCAAAATGGGCTTTTTGACCGCCAATCTCGCCTATGCACTCGACCATGAAGAATTCGGCGGCGAGCTTCGCTCCGTTCTTCGTGGCTTATTGTAACGGAACCGATTCTTTGACCCAGCCTTCTGCTATCGCTTCAGCGCTCCGCACCCTTTCGACCGAAACCGAAGGCCTCACCCTTTTATCGGAAGCCCTCAAAGGCGAGCTCGGTTCGGCCTTTAACCAAGCCATTGACGCGATTTTAGCCGCATCGGGCCGCGTGATCATTTCCGGCATGGGCAAATCGGGCCATGTTGGGCGCAAAATTGCCGCAACATTGGCATCCACCGGCACACCGGCTCATTTTGTCCATCCCGGCGAGGCAAGCCATGGTGATTTGGGCATGATCCAGCCCGATGATGTCATTCTGGCCATGTCCTGGTCGGGTGAATCCTCCGAACTCGCCGATATCATCGCCTATGCGGAGCGCGATCAGGTGACGCTTATCGCAATCACCTCGCAGGCCGAAAGCTCGCTCGGCAAGGGCGCCGATATTTGCTTGGCACTGCCGCGCGCGAAAGAAGCCTGCCCCAACGGGCTGGCACCCACGACATCAACAACGATGCAGCTCGCATTGGGTGATGCGCTCGCGGTCGCTCTGCTCGAAAGCCGCGGTTTCACTAGCCAGGATTTCCGCCGCTACCATCCGGGCGGCAAGCTGGGCGCGCAATTGCGCCAAGTCCGCGCCGTCATGCATACGGGTGATCGCCTGCCGCTGATCCGTGCCGGTATGCCCATGTCGGAAGCCGTTCTCACCATCAGCGCCAAGGGGCTGGGCTGTGTGATCGTCACCAAGGCCGATGGAACGCTGGCAGGCCTCGTTACCGATGGCGATTTGCGCCGCCACATGGCGCCTGATCTGTTGGGTAGGCCGGTCGACGATATTATGACGAAATCGCCTAAGACCATATCGCCCGACACGCTCATCGCCGAGGCGCTCGAGATTATGGAAAGCCGGAAGATCAGTTCGCTTCTGGTGGTGGAAGGAGCGCGGCCCGTGGGCCTTATCCATATTCTCGATCTGCTGCGAATAGGCGCTGCCTGATCAGATCCAGCCCTGCAATTCACGCATAACAACCTGCTCGATCACATCAATGCCGGGCTCGGAATCGTTCAAGCACGGCACATAGGCGAATTTCTCGCCGCCATGATGCATGAAATGCTCGCAGTTTTCGCCTTCGATTTCCTCAAGCGTTTCTAGGCAATCAGCCGCAAAGCCGGGCGCAATCACCAGCACCTTCTTGATGCCCTTGGCGGGCAATTCGCCCATCGTATCGATCAGATAGGGCTTTAACCACTCCTCCGTCCCGAAGCGGGATTGGAAGCACACCATGAATTTTTCATTGGAAAGGCCAAGCGCCTCACGCAGCAACCGCCCCGTTTTCATGCATTGGCAATGATAGGGATCGCCCTTCATCAGATAGGATTTCGGCACACCGTGAAACGAGGCCACGATCAGATCGGGCTCGAAATCGAGCGTCGCCTGCTTGGCACGAATCGACGTCACCAGCGAGGCGATATAGGCCGGATCATCATGCCAAGGGGCCGCCACGCGCACGGCAGGCTGCCAGCGCATTTTCATCAGGGTTTCAAACGCCTTGTCACACGCCGTTGCCGATGTCGCGGCACAGGATTGCGGATAAAGCGGCACCAGCAAAATCCGGTCACAGCCTTCAGCCTGCAAAGCCTTGATCCGCTCCGGCGTTGAAGGATTGCCATAGCGCATCCCCCAATCGACCACGATCCGGTCATCCACCCCCTTCAGCCGCTCGGCGAGCTTTTCAGCTTGCGCGCGGGTGATGGTTTTAAGCGGGCTTTCATTGCGCTCTTTGTTCCAGATTGTATCGTAATCCTTGCCCTTGCGGCTCGGACGGATTGTTAGAATGATGAGATTAAGGATCGGCCACCACAACCAGCGCGGCACTTCAATGACGCGGCGATCCGATAGGAATTCCTTGAGATAACGACGCATCGACCAATAATCAGTCGCATCCGGCGTGCCGAGATTGAGCAGCAAAACGCCAATCTTGCCCAGTTTCACCGGCGGGTGATCGCTCGGAAGCTTAACCTCGGCGCGGTGGGCAACAGGTCGTAACATCTCAGTCATCAAAAACCTCATTCAAGCAGAGCTATGGTCAGGATACGGTTTGAGCACCCACTGGATCGTCACAAGCGGGATTTAGGCGCCGATGGCAAGCGTTTCTGACGCAATCGATCGGGTTCTTTGCCTTTGTCCTGCTCACGACCAGACGAAATAAATTTGTCTTTCGCCCGGATTTAGCCATGGTCCTGCTCTAGGCCGTTTACAATGACGATTCGGGTATATTTGATGGGTTTCACCTTGCGACCGTCCCCTTTGCGCGGATACGCGGTTAAAGCGTTCCTCATGGCTCTGCTGTTAATGCCAGCCTACGCCATCGCCCATCCCCATGTCTGGATTTCGATGACGGCGGAATTGCTCTTTGGAGCAGACGGAAAAATAACGGGCATTTCAAATGCTTGGTCGTTTGACGAAGGCTATTCGGCCTATGCGGTGCAGGGTATTCCGACCAAGCCCGATGGCACCATTGCGCGCGAAACCCTGGATGTGCTGGCCAAATCAAACACCGAGGCGCTGGATGAGTTCGGCTATTTCACCATTATCCGGGCGGATGGCAAAAAATTACCGCTTGGCCCACCGAAGGATTATTGGCTCGATTATAACGGCCACCTGATGACCTATCACATGACCTTACCGCTGAAAGAGCCAACGAAGCCCGGTAAAGTCACAATGTTTGAAATTTACGATCCGACCTATTTCGTCTCTTTCGCCTTCACCGACAGCGCCAATCCCGTCACCATGCCCACGGCTCCGAAAGGATGTGCACTCACAATTGCACGCCCGAAGCAAGACGCACAGCCTACGCAACCGCTGAATGAAGCGTTTTTCAACTCCGTTGCAGCGGGAAGCGATGTCGGTGCGCAATTTTCCTCCCGCATCGTTCTGGCCTGTCCCTAACCCCCTTGACCAAGGTACAACATGCCGATTGTCCCCTCATCTAGCCGCGCCTTCTGGCTAACCCTTCTCATTGCCGTTTTAGCTCTTGCGGTGGTCATCCTTGCAGGAGCGGCACTCGGTCATGTTTTAGGTCTCGATGGATCAGCACCATCGGTTGGCAAAAGCCCATTTGGGGTTGGCATTAGCGAAGGTGGTGGCCCTGCTACCGGCCTTGCAGGCTGGATCTTGTCCGTCCAATCGCAATTTTCCCACATGATGACGGCAGCACTTAGCCTTTTAAAAACCGATACCAGCGCCCTCTGGACGCTGCTCGTCGTCGCCCTGGCCTATGGCGTATTTCATGCGGCGGGGCCGGGTCACGGCAAGGCCATCATCGCGGCCTATGGTATGGCGCAGGACAAAGCGATTAGCCAAATCATCACCATGGCAACCGCTGCTGCGCTTCTGCAAAGTCTGGTCGCGATTGGGCTTGTTGCCATTCTCTCGCTCGCGCTTCATGCCACAGCGGCCACGATGCGCGAGACAGCGGGTATGGTAGAACTTGTAAGTTTTGCCGCGGTGGCCTTGCTCGGCGCGGGGTTGCTTTGGCAAAAATCCAACGGTCTTGCCCGATTGATCGCCATTCCGGCCCCATCAAACGGTCATCATCATGGTCACCATCACCACGACCATCATGAACATGATCACCATGAACATGGCCACGATCATCATCACGATCATCACCCCGATGAACATCATGTCCATGACGAGCATTGCGGACATAACCATGCCCCAATAGCCGCTCCGGGTTCCGGAATGCGGGGGGCGGTGGCAGCCGTCTTTGCGGCAGGAATCCGGCCCTGCTCCGGCTCCATTCTGGTGCTTGTTTTTGCCCTGGCGCAGGGCATGTTTGCCACCGGTATAGCGGCCGCTTTGGCTATTGCACTCGGTACTGCATTCACCACCAGTGCGCTGGCGGTGCTTGCGATCTTTGCCGCCTCAACCGCCACACGGCTGGCCGGTGGAGTGGATGCGCCACGGGCCGTTTTGCTGGCTCGAGGGTTGGAAGTTCTCGCAGCAGCCTTTGTTCTAGCGCTCGGCCTTGCGCTTCTGACCGGCCTATCACAGGTCGGCGGGGCCTAAACCCTTGCGTTTAGCGCAAGTTCACGGTAGGTCGGAATGTACAAAAAATAAGGATACCCAATGGCCAAATCCCGCCAGATCAATGTCAAAAACCTGCTCACGCTGATCAGCGTCGGCATTCTGGTTGGCACCGAGTTTTTGGGCGTAGCCATTGCCGCCGGTTGGGCGATTGCCGGCTTGCTTCAGCTCGGCAATACCATTGCCCTCGTTTTGATGGTGGCGTTCGGCATGGTAGGTATCTACGCGCTGTTCGAATTCATGAAACGCGCGATTTCGTTGGAGCCAGTGCGCGGCTAAAGCAAGTTTCTTTCAATTTTGTAATGTTATAATATTACATTTCCCTTTCGGCCTCGCCGCCAAAGTGTTAGATCATTGGGTCTCAAAGGCCGGTTGATCTCTTCCATGTCCCACGCACACTCCCACCACCACCACTCCCATCATCACCATGCGGCTATGCCGAAACATCGGCCAGGAAGCGCTCTATCCTTGATGCGGTTGTCGGTTTTTGAGCGGCTTTTGGGGGCCAGCCTTTTGGCCGCCTTCCTATGGGTCGCGGTCATCGCGGTGATGCAATAATGACCCAAGCCACCGCCATCCAACTGCATGATCTGACCCTCGGCTATGACCGGCACCCTGCCGTGCATCATCTCGACGGGTATTTCGAGGTCGGCAGCTTGACCGCCATTATAGGGCCTAATGGCGCAGGTAAATCAACGCTGCTCAAAGCCCTTGCCGGCACGTTGCAGCCCTTGAGCGGTTCGGTTGCGATGCCGGAGCAAGACATGCGCGTTGCCTATCTGCCGCAATCGGCTGATATCGATCGCGATTTCCCGATCTCGGTCGAAGATCTGGTCGGCATGGGTTTGTGGCGCAAAACGGGGCCCTTTGGGACAATTTCCAAGCAGGACCGCTTAGCCATCGCCCAAGCCCTTGACAGCGTAGGCCTTGCAGGTTTCGAGCACCGCATGGTGGGCACGCTGTCGGGTGGACAAATGCAGCGCGTCTTGTTCGCGCGGTTGATGCTGCAAGATGCCGCCATCATCCTGATCGACGAACCTTTTGCCGCCATCGATACCAAAACGGTGCAAGATTTGATGCAGCTTGTGCAGCAATGGCACAGCGAAGGGCGCACCATTCTGGCCGTGCTGCACGATATGGGCTTGGTGGCCAAATTCTTCCCCGATTGCCTGATGATTGCGCGTGAGCCGGTGGCATGGGGCAAGACCTCCGAAGTGTTGACCGAGGCCCATCTGGCCAAAGCCCGCGCGATGATTGAAGCCCACGACCCCCACGCCGATTATTGCGAGCGGGCGGCATGATGGTTATCACTACCCTATATGATCTCACGATCAGCCCTTTTGTCGAATTCGCCTTTATGCGCCGGGCATTGGTGGGCGCTATCGCGCTATCCCTCGGCGCCGGTCCGATCGGCGTGTTCTTGATGCTGCGTCGCATGAGTCTCGTGGGCGATGCCATGGCGCATGCCATTTTACCGGGTGCAGCGCTCGGCTATCTCATCGCCGGATTATCACTGGGCTTTATGACGGCAGGCGGATTGATCGCTGGCTTCGTCGTGGCGCTCCTCGCAGGTTTGGTAACCCGCATCACCGTTTTGAAAGAAGACGCGGCACTCGCTTCCTTCTACCTTATCTCGCTCGCAGGCGGCGTTGTATTAGTGTCGCTGCGCGGATCGAATGTCGATTTGCTCCACGTGCTCTTCGGCTCGGTTTTAGCGTTGGATGATCCGACCCTGCTGCTTTTAGCCGCCACCGCCACCATCAGTCTGGCTGCCTTGGCGGTGCTCTATCGTCCGCTGGTGCTGGAATGCGTCGACCCGCTCTTTTTGCGCACCGTCAGCCAAAGCGGAAGTGCGACCCATCTCGGCTTTCTCGCATTGGTTGTGCTCAACCTCGTCGCAGGTTTTCACGCGCTCGGGACACTGCTCTCGGTCGGCCTGATGATGCTGCCCGCCTTTGCCGCCCGCTTCTGGAGCACGACGATTGAGGGCATGATCGGATGCGCAACCGGCATCGGAATTAGCTCAAGTGCGATCGGTATTATCGTATCCTATCATTTAAGTACTCCAACTGGCCCCACGATTATCTTAACCGCTGGTGTTATGTATCTCATCTCCCTTCTTATCGGGCTCAAAAATGGCCTTTTGCTCCGCCTGATCCCACGCAAACATTTTGCCGCATGATGATACGTTTTCTCCTCGTCATAGGGCTGATTTCAGCAGGATGGCTTGAACCGCTACAAGCCGCCGAGCCCCTCCGCGTCGTGGCAAGCTTCTCGATTTTGGGCGACATCGTGAAACAAATCGGCGGGGAACGGGTGGTGGTAGACACCCTCGTCGGCCCCGAAGAAGACGCCCATATTTTTGATCCCGCGCCCAAAGATGCAGCCCGGATCTCAGCTGCAAATCTATTAATTATCAATGGTTTAGGCTTTGAAGGCTGGATTGATCGCTTGATCAAAGCTTCGGGTGGATCGCCTCATCTCGTTGTTGCTTCCGAGGGCGTAATGTCCCGGCGCGCTATCATCGACGGTAGCAACATCGTGGATCCACACGCCTGGCAGGACGTCAGCAATGTCCGGCTTTATGCCCAAAACATCGAGAAAGCACTGATTTCGATCGATCCTGAAGGCGAAAACACCTATAAAAGCCAATTATCGCGTTACGATGCCGATCTCGGAACCCTTGATCGCGATATAAAGGCAGCCCTTGCTGCCATTCCGCCAGATCGCCGCAAAATTGTTACCACCCATGATGCTTTTGGCTATTTTTCCCGCGCTTATGGGGTCGAAATGATGGCACCACAAGGTGTTTCAACAGAATCCGAGCCCTCCGCCAAAGATGTCGCCCGCATCATCCGGCAGGTAAAAGCGGACCACATCCCCGCCGTTTTCCTCGAAAACATCTCGGACCCGCGATTAGCGCAAAGAATTGCTTCCGAAGCTGGAGCCAAAATGGGCGGAAAACTCTATTCCGATGCACTTTCTCGCGAAAAGGAGCCGGCAGGGACTTACATCGCGATGATGAAAACCAATATAAGGGAAATGACCAAGGCGTTGATGCCGTAACCCGGCCCGCCAAACCTTTCCGCCCGGAGAACCACATGTCCGAAAAAATTCCCGTCACCGTGCTCACCGGCTATCTCGGCGCGGGCAAGACAACCCTCTTAAATCGCATCCTCACTGAGCCGCATGGCAAGAAATTTGCCGTTATTGTCAATGAGTTCGGGGAAATCGGCATCGACAATGACCTCGTGGTCGGCGCCGATGAAGAAGTGTTCGAAATGAACAATGGCTGCATTTGCTGCACGGTGCGTGGTGATTTGATCCGCATCATCGAAGGCTTGATGAAGCGGAAGGGCAAGTTCGACGCCATCATCGTGGAAACCACCGGCTTAGCCGACCCCGCCCCCGTCGCCCAGACCTTTTTCGTCGACGAAGACGTATCCGCCCGCGCGCGGCTTGATGCCGTGATCACGGTTGTCGATGCAAGGTGGCTGAAGGATCAGCTTAAAGACGCTCCGGAAGTTAAAAATCAGATCGCCTTTGCTGACGTTATCGTGCTCAACAAGATTGATCTTGTCAGTGAGGAAGAACTCGCAGAAGTCGAGAAAAGCATTCGCGCCATCAATGCTTATGCCACCATCCACAAGACGACGCGTTCGGCGGTATCACTTGATGCGGTGCTCGGCAAAAATGCGTTTGATCTTGATCGTATTCTCGATATCGCACCCGAATTCCTCGAAGACGTGCATGTTCATCACGATGATACGATGCAATCGGTCGCCCTTACCCTGTCTGGCGAAATCGATCCTGAAAAATTCATGCCGTGGATCAACGAGTTCACGCAGGCTGAGGGGCCGAACATCCTCCGCTGCAAGGGAATTCTCGCTTTTAAAGACGAACCCAAGCGCTTCGTATTCCAAGGCGTTCACATGATTTTGGACGGCGATCTGCAGCGTGAATGGAAGCCTGACGAAGTGCGACAATCCAAAATGGTGTTTATCGGCCATAACCTAAACCGCGCGGCCATCGAGAAAGCCGTCGAGGCGTGCCGCGTATGAGCGATACGCAGGAATCGCTCACCCAACGCGTGGAGCCGCTAAAAGCAGGCTTCCACGTCATTGCGGCGCGCTTTATCGGCGACGAGCCAGCCCTCGTTTTAGCCGATGGCGCGGTCGTCATCGGCTCTCGGGACACCCGATTTCACCCACATGGCGATGCGGCCATTCTCGTATCGGCTTTAGATGACACCATTCAGTTGACCGGCGGCGACGACGGTAAAATCATGGCTACCCAAGCGGATGGCAGCACCACCCTTTTGGGCGATGAAAATGGCCGTTGGATCGACGCCGTAGCCATCGGCCCTTCGGGTGCTGTTGCATGGTCTACCGGCAAAAAAGTCGTTGCACGCGATGGGAAAGGCGGGTTGAAAGAATGGTTAGCGCCTACGACCGCACAAGGCCTTGCCTTCGCCCCGAAGGGCTACCGGCTGGCTATCAGCCATTATAACGGTGCGAGCCTCTGGTTCCCAAATACCGAAGGCAAGCCCGAAATACGCGAATGGAAGGGCTCGCATCTTGATGTGACCTTCTCGCCCGACGGCCGTTTTCTTGTCACTTCGATGCAGGAAAACACCCTGCATGGCTGGCGCTTGGCTGATGGAAAAGACATGCGCATGTCCGGCTATCCATCCAAGACCCGCAGCTTTTCCTGGTCGCATGACGGCAATTGGCTTGCAACTTCAGGTGCCGATGCGGCCATTATTTGGCCATTTAAGGAAAAAGACGGCCCAATGGGCAAAGCGCCGCGCGAATGCGGCGTTCGGCACTCGAAAGTCAGCACCGTAGCGTTTCATCCGCGCGCGTTGGTGGTGGCCATTGGGTATGAGGACAGTTGTATTTTGCTCTGTCGCTTAACTGACGGTGCCGAATTGTTGGTGCGCCCAGCCAAGCAAGAAGATGGTCGGGTTACATCGATGGGCTGGTGCAAAACCGGCAATCGGATGATTTTTGGAACCGAAGAAGGCGTAGCAGGCGTGCTGACGCTGCCGTGATGGCAGCGTCCGTAAACCCGAGCCTTAGCGGACCAAAATATTCTTAAACTGCCAAGGGTCAGACGCATCAATATCTTCTGGGAACAGGCCCGGCCGCCCCTTTAGCGGCGTCCAATCGGTATAATGCCCTTCAACAGATCCGAGATACGGCATCTGCACCTCAAGGCAACGGCGGAAATCGATATCGTCCGCCTCGACAATACCAGCTTCCGGATTCTCCAGCGCCCAAACCATGCCCGCAAGCACAGCGGAGGTTACCTGCATGCCGGTTGCATTTTGATAGGGCGCAAGCGCGCGCGTTTCTTCAATCGACAGGCGCGACCCGAACCAATAGGCATTTTTGGCGTGGCCATAGAGCAACACGCCCAATTCATCGACGCCATCTACGATCTCGTTTTCGTCCAAAATTTTCCATTCAGGCTGGCGTTGGCCCTCCTGCCCGAACATCTCATGCAATGACAGCACCGCATCATCACACGGATGATAGGCATAATGGCAGGTAGGGCGGTAAACCGCCTTGCCGCTCGCATCATGCACGGTCAGATAGTCCGCAATCGAAATGGCTTCATTGTGGGTAACGAGAAAGCCGAATTGAGCTCCGGGCGTAGGCGTCCAGGAGCGGACGCGGGTATTGGCGCCGGGCTGCAGCAGATAGATTGCCGACTGGCATCCCGTGGCGTGGGTGCGGCCATTCTCGGGCATCCAGTTTTCATGGCTTCCCCAACCAAGCTCAGCAGGCTGCAAGCCTTCGGAAATAAAGCCTTCAACCGACCACGTATTGACAAACATACCGCGTTTTTTAGGCGTGTTCGCACGTTGTGTGTCGCGTTCGGCAATATGAATGCCTTTAACACCCAAATGTTGTGCCAAAGCAGCCCATTCCGCCTTTGTTTGCGGCTCGGCTCCCGAAAGGCCCATATCATTTTGCAGATTGAGCAAAGCCTGTTTGACGAACCAGGACACCATACCGGGATTAGCGCCGCAGCACGAAACAGCCGTCGGACCGCCAGGCGAACGGCGACGAAGGTCGAGAATGACCTCGCGAAGGGCGTAGTTCGAGCGATCTGCGGGGCCCTTCGAGGAGTCAAAATAAAAGCCGAGCCACGGCTCTGCTACGGTGTCGATATATAGCGCACCCAAAAACCGCGCCAAATCCATAATGTCATGCGATGACGTATCGACGGAAAGGTTGATGCAGAAGCCCTGCCCGCCTCCCACCGTTAACAGCGGCGAGAGAAGGTCGCGATAATTCTCACGCGTCACCGCTGACTGAACAAACCGGATCCCGCGTTCGTCCAGCAGGTTCCGATCAGCATCGGAAGGATCAATTACAACAAGACGCTTGGCATCAAAATCAATATGGCGTTCGAGCAAAGGCAAGATGCCGCGTCCGATTGAGCCGAAGCCAATCAGCACAATCGGGCCGTCAACACGAGCTAACTTCATATTCTTGACCAAAATAGACACCTCTCCGGCGGATAACGGCCCGATAAATCGATCCGGCCCGTCACCATTATTTCTTCATGAATCCAGCCAGAATGGCCCTTTAATTCTACGCTGCGTCGCGCAATCCTGCGATCTCGACCTGAATGTCGGCCAAAGCCGCATCCTGACGAGCCCATGCACCGGTTGCTTTGACGGGACCAAAGGCACGAGAAAGCGACGAAGCTTTCAATTCAAGCGCCAGAAACCGTTCCCGCTCAACAGGTCCCGGCATCCAGAGGCCATCGGTCAACGCAGCTGAAAAGCCAAAACGGTTATAATAAAGCGCATCGCCTACCAGCAAAACAGCTGAATAGCCTGCAAGCGAGGCCCGATTGAGGGCTGCTCGCATCAAGCGCCCGCCAATGCCCATCGAATGATAGGCCTTGGCAATGGCCAATGGACCCAGCACTAGCGCGTCACGAACGCCGCCCGCATTGATGTGCCAAAGCCGCACTGTGCCAACGATTTCACCGTCAATTTCAGCAACAAGCGCAAGCCCTTGGGCAGGCAAACGGCCGGCCCGCAAACGCTCGCAGGTTTTCTCAAACCGCTCGACGCCAAATACGTCGTCCAGCAGTGCTTCCCGAGCCGAGACATCGGCTGCATTTTCTTCACGGATCGTGATCATGTCCGAACTCCTTACCCGGCGCTTGATGCCCGGGCCGTTCCGATTGTCGAAAGTGGGTGACAGAAGGACAGCTCTGGCGAAACCCGCCAGAGCTTGAGGATTGGCGCCTGAGCGCCGTTTCAGATCGTGTACGATCGGAGTGGGGGGAAACCGTTGAAGGCAACGGCCGAATAGGTGGTCGTATAAGCGCCCGTACCCTCAATCAGCACCTTATCGCCGATCTGGAGGGAAACGGGGAGCATATAGGGAACCTTTTCATACAGCACGTCAGCCGAATCACATGTTGGACCGGCCAGCACACATGGTGCCATCTCGGAGCCATCATGACGGGTGCGGATCGGATAGCGGATCGACTCATCCATCGTCTCGGCCAAGCCTCCGAATTTACCGATATCGAGATAGACCCAACGCACTTCATCATCGTCTGATTTCTTTGAAATCAGTACAACTTCCGACTCGATGATGCCTGCATCACCAACCATGCCACGACCCGGCTCGATGATGGTTTCGGGCATCTGATTGCCGAAATGCTTCACAAGGCCACGGAAAATCGCTTCGCCGTAGCTCTCAACACCGGGAACTGGCTTCAAATATTTCGCCGGAAAACCACCGCCGAGATTGACCATGGAGAGCTGCATCCCGCGCTCTGCGCATTCGCGGAAAATGGCCGAGGCCGAGCCAAGCGCTTGATCCCAAGCCTCGACGTTGCCCTGCTGCGAGCCGACATGAAACGATACGCCATAGGCCTCTAGACCTAGTCGGTGAGCATGTTCGAGTACATCCGCAGCCATTTCAGGTACACAGCCGAACTTTCTCGATAAAGGCCATTCAGCACCCGCGCCATCGCACAAAATGCGGCAGAACACGCGCGCTTCAGGAGCAGCACGGGCCACCTTATCCACCTCAGCCACACAATCGACGGCAAAGAGACGCACGCCAAGCGTGTAGGCCGTGGCGATGTCACGCTCTTTCTTGATCGTGTTGCCAAACGAGATGCGGTCAGCCGTTGCACCGGCTGCAAGCGCCATTTCGATTTCAACAACCGAGGCCGTATCGAAGCTCGAACCGAGCGAGGCGAGCAAGCGCAGCACAGCCGGATCAGGATTAGCCTTCACCGCGTAATAAACGCTGGTATCGGGCAAAGCGTGGGCAAAGGTGCGGTAATTATCGCGAACGACGTCGAGATCAACAACAACGCAAGGACCATCCTCACGGCGGGTGCGCAGAAATTCACGGATGCGTGCGGTCATGGCACGAACTCCCTCAATCGAAGCCGCTAGGCTTCCTATTACAGAACATCGGCGTACAGTTTCCCGCACCGGCGCGTTGGAAACGCCAGAGGGGTTAGGTCAACCGCGTGAACTGCCTTAGATTGGAAGGGAAAACCCCGCCGCACTGTTGGCAAGATGGACAAGCCTCTTCGGGTTCTCTGCCTTTGGAGGGCAGAGAGAGACGAAAAAGCCCGATCCGTCGTTGCTTTAAGTCGCGTCCCTCGGGGAGAACGAGGTACGCCGGTTTCGCCTCCGGCTGCCGGTTGATTATCGAATTCGTCGAGAAGACTGACGAACCCGGGCGGCTGTCCGGCCTCTTGTCCGGATGCCCACCAACCGACACACGACCACAGGCACGTGCGAAATTGGGCAAGGCCGGAAATAGGGGCATTACCCCCCCATTGCAAGTGTTTTTTTCGTCATAATTTATGTGACAAAAAAGGAACCGGAAATCGGGGTTAAGATTCTGAAAGACCAAGCCAATTTCAACATGAAATTGTCGTCTGTCAGAGGAGCGGTTCAAAGCTACACTGCAATGCCTTGCGTCATGGCGCTTTAACCCAAGGAATTGATCATTTGATTCTGGCAGGCTAGGCTTATCAGATCATCGTCGACATAAAACCATGAGGGTCTGGCTACCATAGCCGCCCCCTTTAACCCTTTCGCGGAATGATCCGCTCAAGCACTTCCGATAAGGCCCGCCGCTCTTCCATTAGCTCAAAATCCATTTGCAGGCCCAGAAAGAAGCCCTCGGAGACGCCAAAATAGCGCGCCAGCCGTAAATCTGTATTCGCCGTAACGGCTCTCTTTCCGAGTACAATTTCATTAATTCGGCGGGGTGCCACGCCGATGGCTTTTGCCAGCGCCGTTTGGCTCATGCCTAAGGGCTTTAGAAAGTCTTCGGCCAAAACATCTCCGGCATGCGGGTTCTTCAGCAGCTCATCGGTGAAAGTCGACGATGCTAACGCGGAAGGCGTCCCCAGTTTGCCAGACGAAACAGATACGCCATTGGTCATTGATGCGAATACTCCATTGTCCTGTCAGATCGCCCCGCAACGCTTAAAGGCGATTGCCCGGCGGAATACGCAAGTCATCGATGGTCTTGGCGTTATAAATAAGGCGCAATTTGCGTAGCGCCGAATCTTGAATGTCACGCGGGAGCCGTCGGCTAACCCGGCCCTCCCATATCGTAGCCGTCTCGCCATTCCCAAAAGTCTGGATCATTTATACCACATAACGTTATGAGGTTCAATATCGTTAGACTTCGTAATGTCACCCCGCCGGATGCACCTTCCGCCAGTGCTTGGCGATATCCACCCGTTTAGCGAACCAAACCTTGTCGTGGCTCTGCACGTAATCGAGGAACTTCTCTAAAGCCAAAGCCCGGCCCGGCCTGCCTGCAAGGCGGCAGTGGAGCCCGATATTCATCATTTTCGGCGCGCCTTCAGCCCCTTCGCGCCAGAGCATGTCAAAGCTATCTTTGAGGTATTGGAAGAAATGCTCACCGGTATTAAAGCCCTGCGGGGTCGCAAACCGCATGTCGTTGGCGTCGAGCGTATAGGGGATGATGAGATGCGGCCCCTTCGGCCCTTCGACCCAATAGGGCAAATCATCGGCATAGGTGTCGGAGGAGTATAAAAACCCGCCCTCCTCCATCACCAAGGCTTGCGTGTTCATCGAGCAGCGGCCCGTATACCACCCCAAAGGCCGCTCGCCGAGCAGCTCGGTATGCAGCCTTATCGATTCGGCAATCTGCTGCCGCTCTTCCTCGATTGGCATATCCTTATGCTCGACCCATTTGAGGCCATGCGAGGCGATTTCCCAATCGGCGTCCCCCATCGCCTTTAATTGATCGGGACTACGCGCCAAGGCCGATGTCACGCCATAAACAGTCACCGGCATGTTGCGCTTGGTGAACATTCGGTGGAGGCGCCAAAACCCCGCGCGTGCGCCGTACTCGTAGATTGATTCCATATTCCAATGGCGCTGGCCCGGCCAAGGCGCGGCCCCGACGATCTCGGATAAAAAGGCTTCTGAAGCGGCGTCACCATGCAAAATATTATTCTCGCCGCCTTCCTCGTAATTGACAACAAATTGCACGCAAACATTTGCCGAACCGGGCCATTGCGGATCGGGCGTGTGCTGGCCATAGCCAAGCATGTCGCGGGGATATTCCTTCGTCATCAAATCCTCCTCAGATCATCAAGCTTTCAAGAAAGCCCCATTAGAGCGGGTAAGACAAGCCGGATCACAACACCAGTACTCGTTGTCACCAAAAGCGTAACGCCAAGGCCGCGATGCATTACCAGCAGCAACACAAAGGCCATGAGGGTGAGCGCACAGGCGTCAAGCCGTATGCTTGAAAGCGTCACGCTTGGCAGATGCGCCATGCCCCATGCCATTTCACCGACATCGGCGAATAGCACATGCAGACCGAACCAGAAGGCAACCCAAGCCACAACACCCACGACCACCGCCGTAATCGCCGCGAGCGAGGCCGACAAGCGCCGGTTGGAGCGTAAACTTTCGAGATAGGGTGCTAACGAGAAGATCCAGAGGAAAGACGGCACAAAGGTCATCCATGTCGTCATCATCGCGCCCATTACGCCCGCGACGATGGGGTTGAGCGAACCCGGCGAACGCATCGCAGCAAGAAAGCCGACAAATTGCGTCACCAAAATCGTGGGACCGGGTGTCGTCTCGGCTAGCCCCAAACCGTCGACCATTTCATTGGGGAAAAGCCATCCTTTGCTCTCAACCGCCGCCTGAGCCAGCCACGCAAGAAGGGCATAGGCCCCGCCAAAGGTGACAGATGCAAGCTTGGCAAAGAATAGCCCGACATCCACCAGCCGATGGTCGGCTCCCAGCACCAAGGCCGCCAATGCCAAAGGCGCGAACCAGATGGCGAGCCATATCACAATGGTTCCAAGCGTCCGCTGCATTTGCCCCGGCGCAATCACGGCGCGTTGCTCGGGCGCAGCGGCAAGCGCAGAGGCTTGCGGCCAATAGGGGCCGATGAAATAAGCCAATGCTGCAACGCCAAGCACCAGCGCAGGGAAGGGCAAAGCCACCAGGCCAATCGCAACGAAGGAAACCACTGCCAGCACCACCATCGCCTTGGTCTTGAAGGCCCGCTTAGCGATGCGAAGGACGGCCTCAACAACAACCGCCAATACGGCGGCCTTTAGGCCAAAAAATACTGCAACGACCAATGGAACATGGCCCAGTAGGGCATAAATCAAAGAAAGCGCGAGCATAACGAAGGCACCGGGCAACACGAACAGCGCCCCGGCCGTCAGCCCGCCTTTCACCCCATGCAACCGCCAACCAATATAGGTTGCCAATTGTTGCGCCTCGGGACCGGGCAGCAACATGCAGAAATTCAACGCATGGAGAAAACTCGTCTCGTCGAGCCATTTTCGCTCATCGACAACGCTTTTATGCAGCATGGCAATTTGGGCTGCCGCGCCACCAAACGAAAGCAGACCAATTTTTATCCATAAACGCGTCGCTTCACCAAATGTTGGATTATGCTTCCGATCAATAATTGGCATCGAACTTTCGCCGTACTTGATGCGCCACATTCGTCGAATATTTACAGTACACACCCGGGCTGATTTCTAACAGCCAGGTTACGCTTCAAGATGCCAAATCAAAACGATGATGCGCTTGCTCAGATCAAGAGGTTACATTTCTAACCATTATTTTTGGCTCTTCGCGGATTTTAGTGGGTAATTTTTGGTTTTTTTCATAATTTTGACAAGCCTGCGGTTACAATTTTGAGCTTGAGATATTCCTCGTCTCGGATGCCGTATGCTTTTCTCTGAA
>CAIUPE010000088.1 GCA_903900975.1 uncultured Hyphomicrobiales bacterium
GAGATGTTCGCCCGCGAGTGTATCTAATTCCACCACGGAACCAACATTGAGCTTTAACAGATCACGTATGGTAATATTTGATGAGCCTGCTTCAACGGTCAGTTTGACTTCAATTTTTTCAAGATTTTTAAGCTTCGAATCATCCGTTAACGAGATTAAAGGCTCTGTTCTGCTCTCTGTAACCATTGCTAAAACCCGAAATCGCTATTCGTCAAAGTGTCGATTTGAACTCTTAAAATAAATATTCAAGGCACTGTCAAAGAAATAATAGGACAGTTGGATTGAGTCGCTAATGGGATAGTTAGGTGTCGTATTCTCCGCATCTAGCTGAAATGGCTTATAGATGAACGTACAAATCAAACACGATCGATTTATAATTTGTTTATGGTAATTTATTTTATCAAGGAAGATTACTTATTTTTATTGTCATTTAGAACAAAGGACAGTATTCAGACACCAACGTAGGCTGAATGCCTGCATTATTGCTAAAAAGGATTGTTGCTAAATGGATGCTGAACAGAGCCACGTCTCGCTGATTGAACTCACCACCGACATTGTTGCAAATTATGTGTCGCATAATTCTGTATCGCCTGCCGATTTGGGAAGTCTGATCCATTCGACCTATCAAGCGCTTGCCAGCGTGCAGAGCGGCACCGTAGCTGCGGAGCCTGAAGCGCCGTTGGTCCCTGCCATTTCCATCAAGAAATCGGTCCAGCCCGATTATATCGTTTGTCTGGAAGACGGGAAACACTTCAAGTCGCTCAAGCGTCATCTTCGGACGTCTTATGACATGACGCCGGATGAATATCGCGCTCGTTGGGGCCTTCCGCATGATTATCCGATGGTGGCACCAAGCTATTCGGCTTCCCGTTCTACCTTAGCGAAGTCAATGGGTCTCGGAAACGCCCGCAAAAAGCCTGCCCGTAAAAAGGCCTAAGGCTTTTCAGGCGACGCTAACGCGTCGCTGCATATGTATTGTAAATGGCCGCTGGTTCCCAAAAGGGCAAACCGGCGGCCCTTTTTTTGCCGCTTGTCCGTGCTGATTATCGGAGATGACGTCGGTGATATCGCGTCATTGATGCGAATATCGAGATGTTCACTTGCCAGCCGGTTCAGTTCGATCACAGAGCCGATATTCAGCTTGGGTAAATCGCGCACCGTGACCATGGCCGCTCGAGCCTCAACCACAAAATTGGCTGTAAGATTCTCAATGGTTTCGAGCTTAACATCTTTTAATGATTTAACGGAAACTGACGCTCGTTTTACATAGGACATGACGCCTTAGACATAAAAAACAAGGCCCGAAATCGGGCCCTGTTTGAGACGTCACGTATAATCAAGCTGCTTTATGCTTTTTATGCTTCTTCTTTAATTTTTTCTTTTTCGTCGAATTCTGCGCAACAACGTAATCCTTGTTGGCGCTAACCGTGTCGACGGACGAAGATGACGAAACCGTTGTTGAGCTTGAGGTTGCAACGGTTGCTGCTAAGCTTGGCGACGCTGCGCCAAGGGCTACGACAGCGAATAGAGCGATAGCGGGGAGAATACGCATTTCTAGGCCTTTCATAGTCAATATTGACGCGACCTCTCTTCTCAGGGTCTTTTAACGGACATCCGATTATCGAATCATCGCATAAGCTCGAATCTAGCACTGGTTTGATCCGATTCGGTCAAAAAAAGGCAAGGTCGGCTAAAAATTATCGGAAATGCCCGCCTGTTCCATGTCACGATGCTCGCCACGACCTAAAAGGGAATTACGGAATGCATAACGATAATATTGGTGCCTTGACCCACGAAGTAAGTTCGGCGTCGCGCCGCCGGCGTGCCATTGAATTACTGGTGATTGCAGCTCTTGTCTTTGCCGCCGCTTATATTGGCACGGCAGCGACCATTCCCAATATTTCGACCTGGTATGCGGCTTTGAACAAGCCCTCGTTTAATCCGCCAAACTGGCTTTTTGGTCCGGTATGGACGGTACTTTATGGTGTGATGGTGTGGAGCTATTGGCGCGTATTAAACGCAGCGCGGGGACAGCCGTCGCTGGGTTTAGCCACTTTTGCGTTCGGGGTTCAGCTTGTTTTGAATGCTTTATGGTCGGTGGTCTTTTTTGGCATGCATCGTCCAGGATTAGCACTTCTGGTGGTTGCGGCACTCGAAGTATCCGTGATCGTTATGATCCTCCGCTTCGCACGGATTGATCGATGGGCGGCAGGATCGCAATTGCCTTACGCTTTTTGGGTGGCCTTCGCCTCAATCCTAAACCTATCGATTTTTCTTTTGAATCTTCCTGACGCCGTCGCTTCCTGATCTGGGCCAACGCCTCGACAGTGACCGCACCTTTCGACGAAACGACATTTCTCAAGATGATTAAGGGCTAACCATGGTCGATTATTTGCTCCGTTCTCTTATTATCGGTCTTGGCGGCACGGTCGCTATGGATATCTGGGCCCTTGTGCTGCATCATTTTTTTTATCAGCCGAAGCCGAACTGGGCACCAGTCGGTCGTTGGTTCTTGCATGTGCCGCGCGGAACAGTGTTCCATCGCGACATCAATGAGGCGGAAGCGTTTTCCTATGAGAATGCCGCAGGTTGGATCGCGCATTACGGCACCGGCATTGTTTATGGCGGCGCGCTGGTGTTGATCGCCGGTGCGGAGTGGAGCGCGCATCCCACTTTATTGCCTTCGCTGGTGTTGGCTTGGCTCACTGTCGGTGCAGGCTGGTTTTTATTGCAGCCCGGCATGGGCGCAGGCTGGGCTGCATCCAAGCGGCCTAACCCTTGGAAAGTTCGCGCGTTGAACCTTGTGGCGCATAGTTGGTTCGGGCTTGGTATGTGGCTTGGTGCGTTGCTTGTCGCTTGAATAAAAAACCGCAGCGGATTTCTCCGCTGCGGTTATGTTTTGGATGCGGTCCGGGAGGCCCGCGGTCCGTTAAATCATTTCATCGCAAGCGCTTTATCGATCACCACATCGGTGGTGGCGCCGACGGGCTCTTTGGTGATGACGGGGTCGGAACCGGCGCTGAGCAGCGTCTTGACCGTCTGCTGATAATCAGCCGGATCAAGCTTGCCGTTCGAGCCTTCGGTCAGCTTATTGATCTCGTCCATCATGCGCATCTGGTGCTTTTCGGTCTGGGCGCCTGAGGCATCATTGTCGAGAACGATCTTGGCAGCTTCCTTCGCGTGCTCGCGCGCCCAAGCCCAGCCCTTCATTGAAGCGGCCGTGAAACGTGCCATTTTATCGACGAAAGCAGCATCTTTCAGCTTGTCTTCCATGACATAGAGGCCGTCTTCCATGGTGGCCACGCCCTGATCGGCATATTTGAACACGACGAGCTTGTCGGCAGGAATACCACCGTCAATCACCTGCCAATATTCATTATAGGTCATGGTCGAGACGCAATCGGCCTGCTTCTGGAGCAAAGGATTAACGTCAAAGCCCTGCTTCAACACTTTTACGCCATTGGCCGAACCATCGGTCTTGAGGCCGAGCTTCGACATCCAGCTGAGGAACGGATATTCATTGCCGTAGAACCAGACGCCCAAGGTACGGCCCTTGAAATCAGCCGGTGACTTGATGCCGGTTTCAGCGCGGCAAGTCAGCATCATACCCGAACGCTTGAACGGCTGGGCGATGTTGACGAGCGGAACGCCCTTTTCACGCGCTGCCAAAGCTGGCGGCATCCAGGTAGTGATGACATCGGCGCCACCGCCGGCAATCACCTGCTCAGGGGCAATATCAGGCCCGCCCGGCTTGATCACGATGTCGATACCGGCGTCCTTATAGAAGCCCTTGTCCTTGGCAACGTAATAGCCGGCAAACTGCGCCTGCGTAACCCACTTCAACTGCAGAGTCACCTTGTCGGCGGCGTGTGCCGAAGCAACGCCCAATCCGGCCAAGGCCATCATTCCGAGAACTATTTTCCGCATCTTCAGTCTCCCCTTGTTAAGGGCTTGCGCCCCATCCACCTGAACCTCTGTGAAGAAGTTCAATTCTAAAAATTACGCCCGCTCGCGATAGGACGCGTGCCAGAAGGTGGCCCGCTTCTCCATCGCTGCCAGCAGCGCATAAAACAGCGAGCCCGCGACGCCCGCGACCACGATGGTCGCCCACACCATATCGATGTTCATGCGGCCCACTTCGGTATTGATCCGAAAACCCATGCCCACAATCGGCGTACCGAAAAACTCCGCCACAATCGCGCCGATTAGCGCGAGCGTCGAGTTGATTTTCAGGCCGTTGAAGATGAAAGGCAATGCTGCTGGCAAACGCAGGTGCAACAGCGTCTGCCGGTAGCTCGCGCCATAGGTTTTCATCAAATCGAGCTCCATATGACCCGCTGCCGAAAGCCCGGCCACCGTGTTCACCAGCATCGGGAAGAAGGTCATGATGACGACGACCGCCGCTTTCGATTGCCAGTCAAAACCAAACCACATCACCATGATCGGCGCGATACCGACAATGGGAAGCGCGGATACCAGATTGCCAAGCGGCAACAGCCCACGCTGTAAAAACGGCACACGGTCAATCAATATGGCGATCAGCACACCCGCGCCGCACCCGATCACATAGCCCGCTGCAATCCCCTGCACGGTCTGCACAAAATCCGCCGCAAGCGTCGGGATGGAGGTTACCAGCCGCAACAAAATCGCAGACGGTGCGGGCAAAATGACTTTTGGCACGCCTAAAGAAAGCGTCAGCGTTTCCCACAACACCAGCAAGGTTGCGCCAAAAACGAGCGGCGCCAAAATCCGCAGGAAGCGCGCGCGATGGCCAAGCGCTGGGGTGCGGGCCACGATGATGTCGACGGACCGCCAAGCGCACAGCCAAACCGCACCGACAGCGCAGAAAAAGCCCCAGCCGCGCGGGCCATCGCTATGCGCCAATTCGACGATTTCCACCGCCGCGAGCAAGGTTGCAAACGGCACATTCCACGCCGCATTCGCAGGCTGCGGCGTATCCTGACTATCGCGCAGAGTGGCAATGCCCAGAAGGCTGAATAACATCCGGCTCCACAAATGGTCGCCAATGGCTAACCCATCAATGCCGAAATCAAGCGGGCTGACGGCGGCAAAAATAGCGAGTGCTCCGGCGAGCAAAACGAGAGGGCGATGAAACTTCATGGCCGCGCCCCCATGGCTTTGGTAACGACGCGATCAACCACGCCAACGAGCGATACGAGCACCCACGCGCACGCCGCCGCCGCAAACAAAGCCGCCCAAATCTGGATCGTCTGGCCGTAATAGGAGCCACCCAACAGACGCGCGCCAAACCCGCCATCCTCGCTCTTGGTAAGTTCCGCCACGACGGTTCCAACAAGGCTAGCCGCTACGCCGACTTTAAGGCTCGCAAACAAAAACGGCACCGAGGCAGGCACCCGCAGTTTCAAGAAGGTCTGCCATTGGCTCGCCGAATAGGTCTGCATCAGATCGAGCTGCAGCGGATCAGGCGAACGTAACCCCTTCACCATGCCCACCGTCACCGGAAAAAACGAGAGATAGGCCGCAATCACCGCTTTCGGGATCAGGCCCGTGACGTCGAACTGGTTCATGATCACCACGATCATGGGTGCCAGCGCAATGATCGGGATGGTTTGCGAAGCGACCACCCACGGCATCAGGCTGCGGTCGAGGCTTTTGATATGCACGACCAATATGGCCAAGCCCATGCCAAGCATAGAGCCGATGAGAAAGCCCAGCAACGTCGCAGAAATCGTTACCGAGCCATGATAGACAAGGCTGCGCTTCGAGGTCGGCGCGGTTTCCAGCACTGTCTTGTTCAACTCGGCCAGAATTTGCCCCGGCGTCGGGAGTTTTGGCTTTTCCTGCGTAAGCGTGCCCTCGATCAGCTCGGCGGTGGTGTAGCTCGCCTGCCCATTATTCTCGAACAACATGCGCTGCATATCGGCATTGAGCCAGATTGAGCCCAAATACCAAAACACCGCGATGATCGCACAAACGACCAGAACCGGCAGCGTCTTGCCTTGCCAGAGCGAGGTCAGCATGGGTGCGCCTCCCGCTCAATCGACATAGGAATGACCTTCCCGCAGGCCTTGCCGCACCCGATTGGCAACATCGATAAATTCTGGCGTCTCGCGGATGTCGAGCGTGCGATCCCGCGGAAAATCGCAGGTGATAATATCGTGGATCTTGCCCGGACGCGGCGACATCACCACAATCTTCGTCGATAAAAACACGGCTTCGGGGATCGAATGGGTGACAAACACCACGGTTTTTTGCGTCATTTCCCAAAGCCGCAGCAATTGCTCGTTCAGCTTGTCGCGCACAATCTCGTCGAGCGCGCCAAACGGCTCATCCATCAGCAAAAGATCAGGATCAAATGACAGCGCGCGCGCTATCGAGGCGCGTTGCTGCATGCCGCCCGAAAGCTGCCATGGAAATTTTTTCTCGAACCCCGTTAGATTGACAAGATCAAGCCCCTTGCGCACGCGCTCGGCCTGCTCGCTCTTTGAGTAGCCCATAATTTCCAGCGGCAGCGCGATGTTTTTACCAATCGTGCGCCAAGGATAAAGCGCCGGCGCTTGAAACACATAGCCATAGGCCCGCTTCAGCCGCGCTTCATGCGGGCTCATGCCATTAATGCTGATCTCGCCCTCAGACGGCTGTTCGAGATCGGCAATCACGCGCAGCAAGGTCGTTTTACCGCATCCCGAAGGACCGATCAGCGACACGAACTCACCCTTCTGAATGTTGAGCGACACATCGGAAAGCGCGTGTACCGGCCCGTCATTCGTCTCGAAGGTGAGCGAGAGTTGGGACGCTTCGATAACAGAATGGCTCATTCAGCGGGCGACTTTCTTCGGCTGGGTCAGCTCTTTCCACGTCGAAAGCGCTTTGGATTCGGCAGGGAAAGGCTGGCGGGCTATAAATTTACCGCGGCCCGTCTTGCCCGTTACTTTGCCGCCTTCATACACCACTTCACCGCGCGAAAGCGTCAGGCGTGGCAGACCCTTCAACTTCAGGCCTTCAAACACATTGTAATCAATGGCGGAAACTTGGGTTGCGGCGCTGATGGTTTTGGTGGCCTCTGGATCCCAGATCACGAGATCAGCATCGGCCCCCACCGCAATCGCACCCTTTTTGGGGTATAGGTTCAGGATTTTGGCGATATTGGTCGAAGTCACCGCCACAAATTCGTTCATCGTCATGCGGCCGGTCGCAACACCATGCGTCCAGAGCACGGGCATACGGTCTTCCAACCCGCCGGTGCCGTTCGGGATTTTGGTAAAATCGTTCAGCCCGATTTCCTTCTGCTTGGTCGTGAAGGCGCAATGGTCGGTTGCCACCACTTGCAGCGATCCGGCGCGCAAACCGTTCCAAAGATCATCTTGATTGATCTTGTCGCGGAAGGGCGGCGACATCACGCGCCGTGCCGCATGCACCCAATCCTTGTTCATATATTCGCTCTCGTCTAACACGAGATGCTGGATCAAAGGCTCGCCATAAACACGCTTGCCGAGCGCGCGGGCCCGCGCCACCGCTTCATGCGCCGGGATTGAGGAGACATGCACAATATAGAGCGGCACACCTGCGGCATCGGCCAGCATAATCGCGCGGTTGGCAGCTTCACCTTCCACTTCGGGCGGCCTTGAATAGGCGTGGCCTTCGGGCCCAGTAATGCCTTGGGCGAGCAACTTTTTCTGCAAGGCAGCCACCACATCGCCATTCTCGGCATGCACCAGCGGCATCGCGCCAAGCTCTGCGCAGCGCTGGAACGAGGCGAACATCTCATCATCATTCACCATCAACGCGCCCTTATAGGCCATGAAGTGCTTGAAGGTGGTGACGCCCTTCTTCACCACTTCCGCCATATCGTCGCGGACCTGATCATTCCAATAGGTGATGCACATATGGTAGGAATAATCGGTCGCCGCTTTTGAAGCGCGCACATCCCAATCTTTCCACGCATCCATGAGGCGCTGGCCGTTGCCGGGAATGCAGAAATCCACCACCATTGTCGTGCCGCCGGAAAGCGCCGCCTTGGTGCCGCTCTCGTAATCATCGGCGGAATTGGTGCCCATAAACGGCATATCGAGATGGGTATGCGGATCAATACCACCCGGCATGATGTAAGTGCCCGTGGCGTCGATCACTTTGTCGCCCGACAGCCCCGTGCCAATGGCGGTGATGCTTTCGCCCTCAATGAGGATATCAGCCTTGAAGCTGCGGTCTGCGGTAACAATCGTTCCGCCCTTGATCACGGTGGACATGAAGCTTCTCCTCAATAAGAAATCAGGCGACCAATTCGGCCTTTTCCAACACGGCATGCATCAAGACATTGGTGCCCATGCTGGCCCATGCCTCCGAAATATCCTCCGCCTCATTGTGGCTGATACCATCCACGCAGGGCGTAAAGATCATCGAGGTTGGGGCCACACGGGCAAGATAGCAGGCATCATGGCCCGCGCCCGAGACGATGTCACGGTGCTTATAGCCAAAATGCTTGGCCGCACGCCGCACCGCTTCCACGCAGCCTTGATCGAAAGCCACCGGCTTATAATTGAACACTTCCTTGATCTCGAAGCTAAGCCCGATCGTGTCGGCAATCGCCTTCACACCATCCGCCAAGGCCTGATCCATGGCCACCAGAGTAGGCTCTTCGGGGTGGCGGAAATCGACCGTCATGAACACTTCACCCGGGATCACATTACGCGAATTGGGGTAGGGGTTCAACATACCAACGGTGGCAACCGCCAGCGGCGAATGGGCCAAACCGATCCGGTTGACGAGTTCAACAATACGGGCGGCTCCCAACAGCGCATCTTTCCGGCGCGGCATCGGCGTTGAACCGGCATGGCTCTCAAAACCCGTCAGCTTGATTTCATACCAGCGCTGGCCTTGGCCATGCGTAACAACGCCGACATCCATCTCCTCGGCTTCCAGAATGGGCCCTTGCTCGATATGCAGCTCGAAAAACGCGTGGATCGGACGCCCGCCGGTGGGCAGATCGCCCTGATAGCCGATGCGCTTTAATTCATCGCCGAGTGTTTTGCCCTCTGAATCCACCCGCGCATAAGCAAATTCTTCCGTATAGGCCCCCGCAAACACGCCGGAGGACACCATGGCCGGCGCAAAGCGCGAGCCTTCCTCATTGGTCCAATTGGCCACTTCGACGGGATGCTTGGTTTTAAGCTTCAAATCATTCATCGACCGGATAACTTCAAGCGCACCCAACACGCCGAGCACGCCATCGAATTTACCGCCGGTCGGCTGCGTATCGAGGTGGCTGCCCATCATTACGGGCGGGAGCGAATTATCGGTACCGGGGCGGAGGGCAAACATATTGCCCATGCGATCGACCGAAACCGTGCATCCGGCCGCCTCGCACCATTGGGTGAACAATTCGCGGCCCTGTTTGTCGAGGTCGGTCAGCGTCAACCGTTTGCAGCCGCCCTTTGGCGTGCCACCGATCTGAGCCATCTCCATCAACGTGTCCCAAAGCCGTGCGCTGTTGATGCGAAGATTGGAGAGATCGGCCATAGCAAACTCCGGCTTGTGAGAGAGACTTTACGGAGGCTATGATAAGTTTGACCAATCGGTCAATTCATTGTGAATAAAATAAGACATCAAAGTGTGTTTGAGGAAATAGGCCAAGCAATTCAATGTCGGTAGCCGTTGTAAAAACGCCGCGCGCCTCGGTTCGTGAGGGCCGGGAAAAGAGCATTTTCGATGCCGCCCGCTCGGTTTTCGCCGAGTTCGGGTTCAAGGGCGCAACGACAGCGGAAATCGCGCGGCGTGCGGGCATTCCGAAAGCCAATCTGCATTATTATTTTGCCACCAAAGAAGCGCTGTATCGTCATGTTACGGCGGAAGTGTTGACCGACTGGCTCTCCGCCGCCTCCTCCTTCGACGAGAAGGATGATTCCGCCGAGGCGATTGCCGCCTATATCGGCGCTAAAATGGATTTGGCCCGCGCCGATCCGCTGGGCTCGCGCATCTGGGCGAACGAGATTTTGCGCGGCGCGCCGGTCATCGGCGATTTTTTGGAAACGACATTGGCGAATTGGCTCTCCTCGCGCGAAGCGATTGTCCGCCGCTGGATCGACCAAGGCAAACTCGTGGCGATGGAACCGCGTTATTTTTTCTATATGATCTGGGCGTCGACCCAGCATTACGCCGATTTCGAAGGCCAGATGATGGCGTTAAATGGTGGTAAACCGCTGTCGGACGAGCAGTTCGAGGTGGCAAAGATTCAGGTGATTGAGACGCTGCTGCGAGGGGTGATGCCTTAGTTTTAAGCCTGCCGCTCGCCAGAAATCCCATCAGCGAGCTTGAAAATGAGCGGCAGCATGATCGCCCATCCCACCCCGATGGCTAAAAGCGCGATCATCGGGGGGTCTGGCAGGGTGGCCGCACCAAGTTTGACGCCGGCCAGATAGCTTAACGGGCCCGATACGGCGCCAAGTACACCTTGCAGCCAAGGGCGCCCTCGGAGCCATTGCAGACTTCCATGGGGCAACGTGGCGAAAGCCAGCCAAAGCGCAAAAATCCAGATGGGCGGCAGGATGCTATCGTGTGCACTGCTTGTATAGGTGATCCATCCGGCTGTGATCAAAGCCGTCTCGAAAACCGCACCCAAAAGACCGATCCCGGCCAAAAGCGCCAGTTCTCTGCCCAAACGGCGCTGGTTGAGGAAAAGATAAAGGATCACCGACCCAAGAGCCGGGAGACACCCTAAAACTTCTTGGCCGGTCGCGCCGCCAAGGATCGCGGCAAACCATGCGGATTGAAACAGAGCAAAATTCGCTATGATCGCAAGCATATCCATCGCTTCCTGTTTTATGCGGGACTATGGTCCGGCCGCACCCATCGCGCGTAGCCCATAACAAGGTGTTTTCAGGAATTTTCGTCGATGTCCCTGCTTGCCCGTCTTACGCATATGGATCGGCTTTGGTTCGGCCGCCTTGGTTTTGGCGCGGTGATCGCGGCCATAGTGTGCACCGCCTTTATAGGATCAGCCCATGCCAATGGTGTATCGGAGAAAGGCGAAAAGCTCGCGGGCAGCAAGATTGCGCCCTTGATCGCCGGAAAGCGGATTTATCTTGTCCTTCCGCTTGGAGGGGAATTGCCGCTTTTTTATCGTGCCGATGGCTATGTCGACGGGTCCGGTGAAGCCATCGGCCTTGGCCGCTTTCTAGCCCCAACGGATAGTGGCAAATGGTGGGTCGAGAGTGACCAACTCTGCCAGCAATGGTCAAAATGGTACAATGGACGCGTTTTTTGCTTCAAGCTCGAAAAGCTAGCCGAAAACCAACTCGTCTGGCGCCGCGACGATGGTGAAGAAGGGGTAGCCCGATTAGGGGATTAATCGCCTATTCCTCTAATGCGAAATGGAGAACGCAAAACACCCTCTTAACCGTCATCGCTCGCAATGTCGGGTTTTGAATTACTCAGCCGCCTTAGCCCCCGGATTATTCGGATGCGTCGTCCAGTTCGCATACGACCTGCCATACTCAAACCCAGTGCGCGGATCGGTGCCTTTCGTTTGCGGCACCATGGTGATGCAATCCTGCACCGGGCAGGTGATCGCACATAGGTTGCAGCCGACGCATTCTTCGTCTTTGACCACGAATTTGCGCTTGCCATCGACCATATTCGTAATCGCCTGATGCGAGGTATCCTCGCACACCTGATGGCAGCGGCCGCATGAGATGCAGAGATCCTGATCAATTGAGGCCTTCACCACGTAATTTAAATTGAGATATTGCCAATCTGTGACCTTTGGCAGGGCCAAACCGCGGAAATCTTCCGTCGTCTGGTAGCCCTTCTCGTCCATAAATTTAGAAAGTCCCGAGATCATTTCCTCGACGATTTTGAAGCCATAAGTCATCGCTGCGGTGCAGACCTGCACATTGCCCGCGCCCATTGCGATAAAATCGGCGGCGTCTTTCCATGTGGTTACGCCGCCAATGGCGGAAATCGGCAGGCCACGCGTCTCGGCATCGCGACCGATTTCGGCCACCATATTGAGCGCAATCGGTTTCACCGCCGGGCCGCAATAGCCGCCATGCGTGCCTTGGCCATCCACCACCGGCCAAGGGGACATCTGGTCAAGATCGACCGACATGATCGACGAGATGGTGTTGATCAGCGACACGGCATCCGCGCCGCCCTTTTTTGCAGCGCGGGCGGGAAAGCGAATATCGGTGATGTTCGGTGTAAGCTTCACAATCACCGGCATATTGGTGTGGGTTTTACACCAGCGCGCCACCATTTCGATATATTCGGGTACTTGGCCAACGGCGGCGCCCATGCCGCGTTCAGACATGCCATGCGGGCAGCCGAAATTGAGCTCTACGCCGTCGCATTCGGTTTCTTCCACGCGCTTTAAAATGGCTTTCCAGTTGGGCTCCTCGCAGGGCACCATGAGGGAAACAACCATCGCCCGATCCGGCCAATCGCGTTTCACCTGTTTGATTTCCTGAAGGTTGATCTCCAAAGGCCGATCCGTGATCAGCTCGATATTGTTGAGCCCGATCAGGCGACGGTCCGAGCCATGGATCGCGCCATAACGCGGGCCGCTGACATTGACGATGGGGTCACCATCGCCGAGCGTTTTCCACACCACCCCACCCCATCCGGCTTTAAAAGCGCGGGTCACATTGACGAGACGGTCGGTCGGCGGCGCGGAGGCCAGCCAGAAGGGGTTTGGGGATTTGATGCCGAGAAAATTATTGCGAAGGTCAGCCATGGCTCAAGCTCCCATCAGCGTGTGGTGAATGGAAAGGGCGGCTTGTTTGCCATCCTCGACAGCGGCAACGGTGAGGTCTTGCCCGCCTGCGATGCAATCGCCCCCCGCCCAAATATGTTTCACGCTGGTGCGGCGCTCCGCATCAACCATGATCCGTCCGTTCTCCAACGCCAGAGCGTCTGCGCCGTTCAACCCGTCGGGCACAAAGATTTGGCCGATGGCGGTAAACACCATATCGGCGGGCAGGGTGTATTGGCCGCCCGAGGCAGTGAGCTTGCCGCCTTTAACCTCCGTCTCGTCAAAGGTAACGCCCGTGACTTTGCCATTTGCGCCAACCAGGCTCACGGGTTGCGCGAAGGTGCGGATGGTCACGCCGCTCGTCTGTGCGAGATGCTGCTCATAGGCGCTGGCTTTCATCTCGTCCTGCCCGCGGCGATAGACGATGGTGACGCTTTCCGCCCCCAGCTTTTTCGATTGCACGGCGACATCCACCGCCGTCATACCGCCGCCAATCACCACGACATTTCGGCCAACGGGAAGCTTGGAGAGGTCTTTGGCTTGCCGTAGCTCGGCGATGTATTTGACCGCATCGACAACCCCCGAAAGCGTGTCTTCACCCGAGAGCCCGAGCTTGTTGACGCCCGCGAGCCCCGTGCCGACAAAGACCGCATCATAGGATTGGCGCAGCTTGGCGATATCGAGATTATGGCCCAGCGCATGACCGGCTTTCACCGTAATGCCGCCGATCGAAAGGATAAAATCGACCTCGCGTTGCGCGAAATTCTCCGTGGCCTTGTAAGCCGCGATGCCAAATTCATTCAGCCCGCCGAGCTTTTCTTTGGCCTCATAAATCGTCACTTCATGGCCAAGCTCGGCCAGCTTGTGCGCGCAGGATAGGCCTGCGGGTCCGCCACCAACCACTGCCACTTTTTTCCCCGTGGAAGTGACGCGCTTGAAGGGTTGCTTGCCGCTTTCCATCAACCGATCAGTGGCGTGGCGTTGCAAGAGGCCGATTTTAACCGGCTTGCCTTCCGCATGTTCACGGACGCATGCTTCCTCGCACAGCGTTTCGGTAGGGCAAACGCGGGCGCACATGCCGCCTAAAATATTGGCACTCAAAATGGTCTCTGCCGCACCCAGATCATTGCCGCTGGCGATTTCGCGGATGAAGAGCGGAATATCGATGGAGGTCGGGCACGCCGTCTGGCAGGGCGCGTCATGGCAGAAATAGCAGCGCTCGGATTCCACAAACGCCTCGTGGCGTGAAAGCGGCGCGTGAATATCGGAAAAATTGGCGTCATAGTCTGCGGGCGTTAATCGCCCGGCCTGAATGCCTTCTGCCCGTGTCGATCCCATATCCGATCCCCCTTCGGAAATTCTGCCCCCGCAGAACCTGACCAATTGGTCAAGATTTCCACACGGGATCGGGAGATTGTCAAGCACTCATGTTTTGCTCTCGGAAACGGCAATAGAAGCGCGTTGTTTGGTGGCCGCTTGCGCTGCCCAAGCACTGAGTAAAACACCTGCCACCACCAGCAAAGCGCCTGCAATGCGCAACAAAGTGACGGGGCGGGAAGGAAATCCTGCAATGGCGAATTGATCGAGCGTGAGCGAAGCAATGCTCTGGCCCATCACGACGGCGGAGATAAAAACGACGGCCCCAAGCTCGGGCGCGGTCATCAAGGCAACGGTGATAAAAAACGCCCCCAACGCGCCACCTACCCAAATCCACCAAGGCGTATCAGCGAGGCTACCCAAATGCGGCGGGCCGACGCGAAAGGCGACCAACAGAGGCAAAATGCTGATAATGCTGACGACCAGCGACACCATCGTCGCCCAAAGCGGATGGCCCAGCGTGCGGGCCACTTGCGCGTTCAACCCGGCCTGAACCGTAATGGCGGCACCGCCCAAAGCGGCAAGCAACAGAAAAAGCGAAAAACGCAACGGCATTGGGCAGGCTCCTTTGGAATGACGCGCTCAATCTGTCACGGGTTTACGGCTTGTGCATCCCCTATCAATGCGGGTCACCCAAGCCTGCCCAGCGTCAAGGCACCAAGCAAGGCTGCCACAAACAGGCTCCCATCATGCAAAGCAAGCCAAAGGGGTGACGGACGGGCATCGCGATGCAGCATCGCCATGGCACCAATGGTCGCCGTTCCCCACCCAAAGCCCGCCACCATCATCGCGAGGCTGAAACCGATTGGGCTTGTCTGGAACAAAAGAACACCACCGCCCAGCGCCACCAGACCCAGTCCGGCAAGGCCAACCTTCACGCCGCCGCTTTTGGCCACCCAACGGCCAATCACAAAGCCGGGCACATACATCGTAGCCAAATGAACTGCCATGGCGGAAGCTGTCATTGAAGCGCCGATGCCACACCCCGCCATCATCAAGGGAGCGCGCGCCATAATCCCCGTCATCGCAAACCAAGCGAGTGCGGCTATACCGGTGGAGGTGAGAAAAACCGGCAAAGCCGGACGCTGAACCGATGTTTCATCGCTCTCGATTTCGATCTGTCGTGAGGGTAGTCCAATCGCCAGCCCCAAAGTGAGACAGTTGATGAGGCCGACCAGACCCAAAACATAAGCCGCCGCCATCGGTCCTGTGGTCGCATTAACGGCCTCAATAATGAAGGGGCCGAGCAAAGCCCCTAACGCGCCTGCTCCAAACACATAGCCACCGGCGCGAGCTGCGATAGCGCCCGCGTGGCGGTAAAACAGCGCAAAGCCCTGCGCCATGCCGAGCCAGAGCGCGCCGATCACAAAACCGGAAAACTGGCGATCAAGGAGCGCCCAAGCCGTCAAAATACCACCCGCCAAGCCAAGGCTCGCCCCCAATGCAAAGGCGGATTTACGGCCAAACATATCCATCAAAATCGAGGCCGGATAACTCGCCATCGCCGCTCCCGCGAGCAAAGCAAGATAAGGCAACGGCAGCGCGCTTGACGTCGGTGCGATTGAAGCACTCGCCAGCGGCAGCACGGCAAGCGTCAACACTTGCGCCAAAACCGAAGCCCCGAACGCCAGCGCCATGCGCTCGAGCGATGCGCTTTGCGGCAATCGGCCAATATCGATCGGCAAGCCATCGCTATCGCAGGCGCAAAAAATCTGGCCCGCCCGCATCCGGAAACTGTCAACACGCGCCATACTAGCGGTCCTTAAGATCGTCATCATTGAGGATGCGATGGGCAGCGCCATCCAAATCCTCATATTGGCCGGATTTAAGCGACCACATAAACGCACCAAGCGCCATAAGCCCCAAACCTAAAGCCGCAGGTACGAGATAAAGCAAAATGGTCATGCGCTCAGCCCTTCCGCCCATCGGGCACGCAACGCGTTGGCGGTCACCACAATGGACGATCCCGACATCGCCGCCGCTGCAATCAAAGGCGTCACAAAGCCGCCCACTGCCAGCGGAACCGCGATCAGATTATAGATCAACGCCAGCCCGAAATTATCGCGCATCACGCGCTGTCCCTTGCGGCAAAGCTGCAACGCATCGCGCACGGCACCCAGCTTGATACCGGTGAAAACGGCGTCTGCCGCCGCCTGCGTCACATCTGCACCCGTTGCAGGCGAGAGAGAGACAGAGGCCGCAGCCAGCGCCGGTGCATCGTTTAATCCGTCACCCACCATCAAGACGGTTAGGCCTTCTGCTTTAAGGGCTTCAAGGGCCGCGAGCTTGTCGGCAGGCTTCAGACCCGCGCGGCGCTCCACAATGCCAAGCGCCTCGCCAATGGCGTCAACCGCGCCTTTTTGATCGCCTGATAACATCAGCACGCGGTAGCCATCGCGCTTAAGCGCCAAAATGGTGGCTTTCGCATCGGGCCTGAGCTTTTGACCGACCGAGATCATGCCGGTAACCTCGCCATAGCGAAAGCCGATAACAGAGGCCGCATCTTGCCAGATCAAAGGCGGTAAATCGCAAAAACTGGCACTGCCTAGCCGGATCGAAATGCCATCAAGCAAAGCACTAACCCCTTCGCCGGTTATCTCTTCCGCCCCTTGGATGGGATGGAGGGGTCCAAATTTAGCCACCGCAAAATCACGCACCGCGCGGGCTAGCGGATGATGGCTCGATTGCGCCAAACGCCCTGCCAGTTGCAAGGCCTCATCGGGGAGGTCTCCGGCATCTGTCAGAGCCGCTTCCGGCAAAGTCAGCGTGCCGGTTTTGTCGAAAACAATGGTGTCCACTTTGGCCATGCGCTCGATCACATCGCCCGATTTCATCAAAATGCCCCGCCGAAACAGCGCGCCTGCGGTAACCACCTGCACGGTAGGTGCGGCCAGTGCCAGCGCGCAGGGGCAGGTGATGATGAGGACGGCAATCGCGATGATGATGGCGTCATGCACGCTTGCGCCCCAAGCGATCCAGCCCATCGCGGTAAGGCCAGCCGCAACATGCACGACCGGTGCATAGATTTGCGCCACGCGGTCAGCAAATTGCACATAGGTGCTTTTAACCAACAGCGCTTGATCAATCAGCCGCTCGATAGAGGCGAGTAGGGTCGCGGTTCCAGCCGCTGCTACCTCGATCTGCAACACGGCTTGACCATTCAGCGTTCCAGCAAAAACGCGGTCGCCAGTGCCAACCGATTTAGCCGCCGTCTCACCGGTAACAAGGCTTTCATCGATCTGCGAGGAACCGCTGCGGATAATGCCATCGGCGGCAAAACGCTCGCCGGATCTGACCAGCATCAGGTCACCGGCCTTCAACCCCTCGGGTGGCAATTCGGTGAGGCTGCCATCCTCATTCAGGCGGGCTGCCACCGGCACGCGCAAGGCGGCGAGATTGGCGGCCGCCGCACGGGTTCTTTTCCGCATACTATGATCAAGCACGCGGCCCGCGAGCAGAAAGAAAATCAGCATGAGCGCGGAGTCAAAATAAGCATGCTCGGCGTGATGCGCGGTTTCATACACCGACATGCCCAACGCCAGCGTAATGCCAATCGAGATCGGCACATCCATGTTCATTGTGCCGGAGCGTATCGCCTTTATCGCGCTAAAAAAGAACGGTTGGCCAGCAAAACCCGCCGCGGGCAGCGCAATCAGGGCCGATAGCCAATGAAACAGATCGCGCGTTTCAGGCGTGATATCGGTGACATTGCCTGCCCAGATCGAGATCGACAGCAGCATCACATTCATCGCGGCAAACCCCGCAATGGCCAAGCATTTCAACAGCCATTTGGTGCGCTGATCCTCTTCCGTCTCGGCAATGTCAGACGCGAAGGGAGCGACCCGATAGCCCAGCGATTCCAAGGTGGCAATGGCGCAGGATGGGTCGCAACCGATATACGACCACTCGGTTGAAAGCCGCTTTGTGGTGAAATTCAACCGTGCGCTAACAAGGCCGGGAATACCGTGCAGCGCTCCCTCGATCTGCGTGATCGCGTCCGGCGAGCCAA
Source organism: uncultured Hyphomicrobiales bacterium (assembly GCA_903900975.1). Classification (GTDB taxonomy): domain Bacteria; phylum Pseudomonadota; class Alphaproteobacteria; order Rhizobiales; family Beijerinckiaceae; genus CAIUPE01. The sequence goes on from CAIUPE010000088.1 coordinate 18,114, forward strand.
TGCCCTCGACCGCGAGATCGAGCAAAGGGCGGCCTTCGCCATTGGATCGAAAAAAGGCCGAATAGTCGGCGGTCGTCGCCACTGTATCGCCCCTTATGGATTAGCTTCAGTGCAGGATAACGCGGTTTACTGAGCGAAACAAAGGCTTCTCACTCAACGCGGCTACAATCTCGAGATCCCATTGGCCCGCCTCGGCGGTGGATTCGCCATGGTAAATCCCTTTACCGTCCTCACTCAGCGTGATGGCATGATCGCGCTTGGCGTCAATCGGCGAACGCAGCATGGCGGTGACGACGTAGCCGGAGAGCGGGGCCTTTGCCCCGTCCAGAAGCGTTGCCTTGACCACAACCGCCCCGTCTGCTGCGCGGTCAAGGGTGGCCGATACAGACCACCCGCGTGCATCTTGCGCCTGCGCATCGGCAATCGCGTGGTTAAACGCTAAGCCGGTTTCATAGGGCTTTTCGGTCTGCATGCCGCTGAAGGTATGAATAGCGAGATAAGCCATTAGGAAATTGACGCTCATGATTGTGCCGAAAAACAGCACCAATATGGCCAATACCTTCCAACCGGTCAGCCGAAACCCTGTTGCTTCTGGCGCTGGTTTGTCGATCATCGGGTTAGCCAACATGGGTTTTTTCCTTTTGTGGCGTCAGGCCACTTAGTCGTCAATGGATGGTTTTAGGGGTACGGAAGAAGTCGCGACCAACGGCCACACGTCCATCAGCCTGATCGTTGATGGTGAATTCGAGATGGGGCGGCTCCCCTTCCTCAATATCCTCATCGTTGGCCGTAACCAGTACCCGCAATTCGCGCGTCTGGTCAGCGCCCACTGTGATCGATGGCTTGCCCGCAATTTCCGCTTCACCACCGATGATTTCAACATGCGGATCATGCAAACCGTCGACATCGAGCGTAAAAATGGCGGGGTCCATCAACATATTGGCGATGCGAACGGTATAGGCGTTGCGGATGTGACCGTCCGAAAGCTTAACGAAAATCGGATTGCGATCATGGATGACGCTGACGGTAAACGGTGCACGCGTTGCAAGGGCATAGGCCATGATGCCGGAAATCAACACGATAAGTGCCGCGTATAGAATGGTCCGCGAGCGAATAGGCTTGAAAACAGGGGCTAGGCCCTCTTCCCGGCGCTTGATATTGACGTCGGTGTCATAGGCAATCAGCCGCGGCGGACGGTTGATCTTGAGCATCACCTCGTCGCACGCATCAATACACAGGCCACATTGGATGCAACCAAGCTCAGGCCCGTGGCGAATATCGACGCCGGTCGGGCACACCGCCACGCATTGCTGGCAATCGATGCAGTCACCGGCAGGCTCGCCGATTTCGCGTGCATGGGTGGCCTTTTTCAATGACATGCGCGGCTCGCCACGGTCATAGCGATAGGTCACGTTCAGCGCATGCTCATCGGTCAAAGCGGCCTGAATACGCGGCCATGGGCACATATAAAGACACATCTGCTCGCGCATCAGCCCGGCAAACGTGTAGGTCGTAAAAGTCAGCACCGCGATGGAAATATAGGCGATAGGCTCGGCCTGAAAGGTTGCGAGGTCCTTCACCAAGGTTGGCGCGTCGGCAAAATACAGCACCCAGACGCCGCCCATCCACCAGGCGAGCAACAGCCAGATCGAATGTTTGAGCAATTTGAGCGAGAAGGTTTCGAGATTGGTCGGCTGCCCATCGCGATGCATGCGCTCGCGGCGGTCGCCTTCCACCATCCGCTCTACCGCCATAAACAAATCGGTCCAGACGGTTTGCGGGCAGAGATAGCCGCACCATAAGCGGCCTGCCATTGCGTTCATCAGGAACAAAGCAAGGGCCGCGATTATCAGCAAACCAGTGAGGTAATAAACCTCCTGCGGCCAAATTTCGATGAAGAAGAAATAGGCCCGCCGATGCGGTAAATCGATCAGAACGGCTTGGGAAGGGGCGTTAGGTCCCCGGTCCCAGCGCACAAAGGGTAGGAAATAATAAATACCGAGCGTGACGAACAGGATGATCCATTTGATCCGGCGATAAAACCCTTTGACAGATTGCGGATAAATCTGTTTTCGCGCCGCATAAAGGGGCGGTTCCGGCTCATCAAGATGCGGGTCAAAGGTCTGTGATAGCGACATGGTCGGGTCCTGACTAAAGTTACGCGCCGTTCCCCCGACGGTATATCAAGCGAGAAGGCCGCCCGCCGTTTAAAGCGAGCGGAACTCTCTTATTGCCCTCCCCCGAGGGTATGCACATAAACGGCAAGCGATTTGATGGTTGGGTTGTCAAGACGGGCACCCCATGCCGGCATAATACCGCCGCCGCCTAGCGTGATGCGCTCCATAATGACCGACTTATCCGAGCCGTAAAGCCAAATTTTATCGTTCAGCTTCGGCGCGCCCATCTCTTGATTGCCCTCGCCTTTGTCGCCATGGCAGGCGGCGCAATTATCGGCAAAGATCTTTTGGCCCGCCGCCAAATCAGCGTCCTTATCGGTCGATAGACCAGACAGAGACCGAACATAGTCGGCCACGACGCTAATTTCCGCAGGCTTCAAAATGCCGTCCTTACCGAAAGAAGGCATCATGCTCGACCGCGTATCCTTATCCGCATCCCAGCGAATACCGTGCTGCAGCGTCGTATAGATTGCATCGAGCGAGCCGCCCCACAGCCAGTCATCATCGTTCAGGTTGGGATAGCCTTTAAAGCCCTGCGCGCCTGCACCATGACATGGCGAACAATTGACCGCAAAAGCTGCCGAGCCTTGCGCGCGGGCAAAGGAAAGGAGTTCGGGTGTCTTTTCAATATCAGCCAGCGAAGCCGCTTCGATTTTGGCGTTCATCGGCGCGCGCAGCGTTTTCAATCCGTCAAGATCAGCCACAACAGCCGAGCGCGAATGCCAGCCGAAAGTGCCTTGGGTGAAACTCGAAACCAGTGGAATCGCGGGATAGACGACCCAATAGCCGATCGCCCAGAGGACACAGGCATAAAACGTCCACAGCCACCAGCGCGGTAGCGGGTTGTTTAATTCCTGAATGCCATCCCATTCATGGCCCGTGGTCCCGACGATGGCTTTTTTATCGTCGGTATGTTTTGCAGGAGTATCTTGCATGATTCAGTCCTCGGAAAGCGGGATGCGGGCGGCGGCGTTGAATTGATCCCGTTTCGAAGGCCAAAGTGCGTAGGCCAGAACGATCATGAAAATCACGCCAAAATAAGCCATTCCCCAAGTGGCAGCGAAGGCGGAGAGGGCTTCGAAGGTTGGATTACCGTCCATGATGTCACCTCACCGGATATTCGCTTTATCGTCGTAAAGCTTGAAATCGACCTGCGTGCCCAAGAGCTGCAGATAGGCGATCAGCGCATCCGCTTCGGTCAATTTACCGTTATTGCCCCCAAGATCGCGGCTAATGGCTTTCGGATACCGCTTGGCAAAAGCTGGTGTTGCCGCATCGTCGGCGGAGCCTTGCGTCTTCACATCGGATACCGCCGAAGCAATCATTTCCGGCGTATAAGGCACGCCTTCGATCGCTAGAACGGACATGTTGTCGCCGATATGAGCAAAGTCGAGCAAATTCTTCTCAAGCCAAGGATAGCCGGGCATGATGGATGCAGGCACCACCGAGCGCGGATTGCGCAAATGGTCACGGTGCCAATCGTCCGAATATTTACCGCCCACGCGGGCCAAATCGGGGCCGTTGCGCTTGGAGCCCCACTGGAACGGATGGTCATACATGCTCTCGGCCGCGAGCGAATAATGGCCGTAGCGCTCCACCTCGTCCCGGAGCGGACGGATCATTTGCGAATGGCAGAGATAGCAGCCTTCGCGCACATAGATGTCGCGTCCCGCCAATTCGAGCGGGGTCAGCGGCCTGATGCCGTCGACCTTTTCAATCGTGCTCTTCAGATAGAACAATGGGAGCACCTCGACGAGGCCGCCGATGGAAATGGCCACCAGAATCCCGATCACGAGGAGGATCGAGTTCTTTTCAAAAACCTGATGCCGCTGCCAGATCGAGGGGGAGGTATGGGTAGGATGGGTCATGGTTTATTCCTCACTCGCCTGGGACAAGCGCCGCGCGATTGCCGAGGGCAACCGGTTCAGGCGAACGGATGGTCATATAAAGATTGTAGGCCATGATAACGGCACCCGCGAGGAACATGCCGCCACCCAAGGCCCGGATGATGTACATCGGATGCATCGCCTCGGTCGTTTCCACGAAGGAATATTCGAGGAAGCCGAGCGCCGTGTAGGCACGCCACATCAAGCCCTGCATGATGCCCGCGACCCACATCGAGGTGATGTAGAACACGATGCCGATCGTCGACACCCAGAAGTGCCAGTTGACGAGTTTCAGCGAGTATACTTCCCGCTTGTTCCACAACCAAGGCACGAGGCAATACATCGCGCCGAAGGACACATAAGCCACCCAACCCAACGCACCGGAATGCACGTGGCCAATGCCCCAATCGGTATAATGGCTCAGCGAGTTTACCGACTTGATCGACATGACGGGACCTTCAAAGGTCGCCATGCCGTAAAAAGCGACGGACACCACCATCATACGCAACACGGGATCGGTACGCAGCTTGTCCCATGCGCCCGAAAGTGTCATCAAACCGTTGATCATGCCGCCCCAGGAAGGCATCCACAGCATGATCGAAAACGTCATGCCGAGCGTCTGCGCCCAATCGGGCAGTGCGGTGTAATGAAGGTGATGCGGGCCTGCCCAGATATACATGAAGATCAGCGCCCAGAAGTGGATGATCGACAAGCGATAGGAATAAACTGGCCGCTCGGCACGCTTCGGAATGAAGTAATAGACGATGGCGAGGAAGCCTGCGGTGAGGAAGAAGCCGACCGCGTTATGGCCATACCACCACTGGATCATCGCATCCTGCACGCCCGACCAGACAATGTAGGATTTCGACGAGAACAGCGACACCGGGATTGCGGCATTATTGCCGAGATGAAGCACCGCAATCGTCACGATAAAGGCGAGATAAAACCAGTTGGCGACATAGATATGCGGTTCTTTGCGCTTCCACAGCGTACCGAGGAACACGAGCAAATAGGTGACCCATACGATGGTGAGCCACGAGTCCGAATACCATTCAGGCTCCGCATATTCTTTCCCCTGCGTGATCCCGAGCAAATAACCGGTGCCTGCGATCACAATAAAGAAATTATAGCCTAAAATGACGAACCAAGGGGCCAAATCACCCGCAAGGCGGGCGCGGCAGGTGCGTTGCACCACATAAAAAGAGGTCGCGAGCAGCACATTGCCACCGAAAGCAAAGATAACGGCGGAAGTGTGCAGCGGACGCAAGCGACCAAAGCTGGTCCAGGGGAGGTCCAGATTGAAAATGGGCCACGCAAGTTCGAGCGCGATATAGAGGCCGACGGTAAATCCGGCGATCCCCCAGAACATTGCGGCAAGGGTTGCAAATTTGACTGGCCCGAAATTGTAGTTCGGCTTGCCGTCAATTTCCTGCGGCGTTATCGCAGGGCGCGAGAGGTAACGGTTTGCAATCGCGAAAACCGCCGCAACCGCTGCGGCAGCAAACAGATAGGCGTGAAACGCATATTCCGGCGTCCAAGCCTTAGCTGCGACGAAAATGGCGAAAACGGCCAATCCGGCCATAATGACCGATAGTCCTATTTCGCCAATGGTTAGTTTTTTCGGTGCAATACCGTCCATGATGCTCAAGCCCCGTTATATCCAGCGTTACGAATGAACGCATTCGCGCGCCCCATTTTTGCAGAATTGTCCGTCACACCGTACCAAGCGGCATTGATGCAAATCAAACCGTGGCGTCAAACCCGCGCGACTATCGTCTAACATTAATGATAAGAGCGATTAACGGAGCGCATGCTCGTCAAAATAAGCCGGATCGACGAAGCGAATGCCATCCGGCACGATGACGAGCTTCCGGTCCCGCTGCATTTGATTGATGACGCGGCTCACCGTCTCAATCGTCAAGCCGATATAGTCGGCAATGTCCTGTCGCCCCATGGGCAGGCGGATCAACCCCAGCTCATGGCCTTCAACCCGCGTCCAACGGCGTTTCATCGCGACCAGAAAGGTTGCGATCTTCTCTTCTGCGGTTAGCCTGCCGAGCAGCACCATGTGGTCTTGCGCGAGTGACAATTCATGAGTCGCAAATTCATGCATCCGCTTCATCAGATGGGGTTTGCGATCACTGAAATCTTCAAAGATCGAGCGTTTGAAGCGACAAGCGCGCACTTCGGTCACCGCTTCGGCGGTAAAAGACCAATTTTTTTCAAGTGATAGGCCTAGAAAATCGCCTGGCAGCGCAAAGCCGGTAATTTGTCGCCGGCCGTCCGAAAGCGAACGGACCAGCCTGACCACACCGAACGTCACGTTAAAAATGGAAACGACATCGTCTTCTTCACGAAAAAGGGTAGATTTTTCCGCGTAGATCGCATCGCCCGACATATCTTCGAGGAACGACAGCTCTTCGGGATCAAGAGCCGCGCAGATACTCAAGTGGCGGACATTACAAAACCTGCAATCATCGCCCCGGACATGCTGCGCACATCCGGCGCCGTCATGCTGATGAGCGAAGGTCCCGCTATTGTCCATTCCTAACTTTACCCTATCCGAACCATTAATTTCCAATCTAACAGAAAAATCGAAATCCACCTATAGCCAGACCAGTAAATCTTCTGCCCTTTCGAGCATTTGCATCTGGTCATCGCCTGCCCGCAGACGACCTCCTTGCGCGCCGTGAAACCCTTATCGTCAAAATTTGATGCACCGCAGCAATTTGGCATGGTTTTTGGTTTGACAATTGATGTAAAGCGGCCTTTGGCTTGCCTAATGATGGATTATACGAAAGGCTATATTGGATGAACGCCGTGTCTGATGAAGGTGCCAACGAAGCGGCTCGTCCGGAAGCCGAAAAAGACCTGCCGCTCCGCGATGATATCCGCCTGTTGGGGCGCTTGCTCGGCGACACGGTCCGCGAGCAGGAAGGCGAGTCTATCTATGGAATCGTTGAACAAATTCGCCAAACCTCGATCCGTTTCCATCGCGATAACGATGCGCCGGCCCGCGAGGAGCTTGAGGCGATTCTGGATGGTTTGACGCCCGCACAGACCATTCAAATCGTCCGCGCGTTCAGCCATTTTTCCCATTTGGCCAATATTGCCGAAGACCAGCATCACATCCGCCGCACCCGTGCCCATGCCATTGCGGGCTCGGCCCCGCGCGTTGGCTCACTGGCCTATGCGCTCGACCATGCCCATGAAATGGGCGTCGGCGTGCCGGAATTACTGGCATTTTTCAATTCCGCCCATATCAGCCCCGTTCTCACCGCGCACCCCACCGAAGTGCGCCGCAAAAGTACGCTGAACCGTGAATTGGGCATTGCCGAACTGTTGGAGCGGCGCGACCGCATGGTAGCCACGCCCGAAGAAAAGGACGCGCTCGAGGAAAGGCTTCGCCGCGATATCGTCACGCTCTGGCAAACCAATCTCTTGCGCGAGACGAAACTGACGGTGCTTGATGAGGTACTAAACGGGTTATCCTATTACGATTACACATTTTTGCGCGAATTGCCGCGGCTTCATTCGATGCTGGAAGACCGTTTGCAAGCGCTTGATCCGGCTGGCTCTGCGCATGAGATTGAAAGCTTCATCAAGATAGGCAGTTGGATCGGTGGCGATCGCGACGGCAACCCTTTTGTTACCGCCGACGTGCTCGAAAGCACACTCGCTATGCATGCCCGCCGCATTTTCAGCTTTTATCTCGACGAGCTTGAAAAACTCTCCCGCGAATTGCCCTTGAGCGATGGCATTGTCAGCATCTCGGACGCGCTTCGTTCGCTAGCGGATATGTCGCCATCGACCTCGCCGCACCGCCAGCGCGAGCCCTATCGGCTGGCATTAGGCGGAATTCGGGCCCGATTGGCGGCTACCGCGCGGGACATTGCAGGGCTCGCCACCGGTTCAGTCGCGGGCAATGCCACGGCCTATGCCTCGGCGCATGAATTCAGGCAGGATCTCGATACCGTTGATGACTCGCTTCGCAACCACGGCTCGGCGATTTTAACGCGTGGCCGGTTGCGGCTCTTGCGTCGGGCGGTGGATTGCTTCGGCTTCCATCTCGCGATTGTTGATTTGCGCCAAAACTCGGCCGTGCATGAGCGCACGATTGCGGAATTGTTTGAAGCGGTAGCGCTTGGCACCAATTATCTCGATCTCTCTGAAGAGCAACGCATCGCGTTGTTAACGCGCGAATTGCAGACGGCGCGTCCCCTAGTGTCGCCGCATCTGGTCTATTCCGAAGAAACGACCGGCGAACTCGCCGTTTTCAAAACGGCAGCCGCAGCGCATGCCCGTTATGGCCGCGAGGTGATCGCCAATTGCATCATCTCGAAGGCCGAAGGCGTCTCCGATATGCTGGAGCTCGCCGTTCTTTTAAAAGAAGTTGGCCTGATCGGTGCCGATGGCTCGGCGCATGTGAACGTGATCCCGCTGTTTGAAACCATCGGCGATTTGCAGGTCTGCGCGCAAGTGATGGAAACCGCGTTTTCGGTTCCCGCCTATCGCGCTTTGGTCAAAAACCGTGGCGATATGCAGGAAGTGATGCTCGGCTATTCGGACAGCAACAAGGATGGCGGCTTCGTCACCTCCGGCTGGGAGCTCTATAAGGCCGAAATTCAGCTGATCGACGTGTTCCGCAAGCATGGTGTCGCGATGCGTCTGTTTCATGGTCGCGGCGGCTCGGTCGGTCGGGGCGGCGGGCCAAGCTATGACGCGATTTTGGCGCAACCGGGCGGCGCGGTCAGCGGCGCGATCCGCATCACCGAGCAGGGCGAAATCATCGCTTCCAAATATTCCAACGCCGAAGTCGGTCGCCGCAACCTCGAAATTCTGGCCGCCGCCACGCTCGAAGCCTCGCTTCTGCATCCTGACCAACCCGCGCCAAAGCCCGATTATTTAACCGCGATGGATGAATTGTCTGCCGATGCGTTTTCAGCGTATCGTGGCCTTGTCTATGAAACGCCGGGCTTTGTGGATTATTTCTGGTCCTCGACCGTGATCACCGAAATTGCGACGTTAAACATCGGCTCGCGTCCGGCGTCCCGCACCAAAACCCGCAAAATCGAAGATTTGCGCGCCATTCCATGGGTGTTCTCATGGGCGCAATCGCGCGTGATGTTGCCGGGCTGGTATGGCTTCGGCTCAGCAGCCAAGGCGTTTGTCGCCCGCCACCCCGATCACGGCCTCGCTTTGCTGCAGGATATGGCCAAGGAATGGCCGTTTTTCCGCACGCAATTGTCCAATATGGACATGGTGCTGTCAAAAAGCTCGCTGGCGATTGCCTCGCGCTACGCAGAACTCGTCACCGATACCGCGTTGCGCGAAAAGATTTTCGGCCGTATCCAGCAGGAATGGACCGATTGCGTGGAAATGCTGTTAGCGATTACCGGCCAGACCAAATTGCTCGAAGCCAACCCGCTGCTCGATCGCTCCATCCGCAACCGCTTCCCCTATCTCGATCCGCTCAACCATGTGCAGGTCGAGTTTTTAAAACAACACCGCGCCAATCCCGGCGATACGCGGGTGCTACAAGGCATTCAGCTGACGATCAACGGCGTATCGGCGGGGTTGCGGAACAGCGGGTAAGGGGGAGATCGTCATTGCGAGTGGACGCGAAGCAACACAGTTGAGGGTAACGGAAAGAACGCTATCTCATCGCTGCACCTTGATAATTGCCGCTAGCTGGATTGCTTCGCTTTCGCTCGCAAGGACGGCTGAAAAAATCGTTCTGGCCTAATGCGAGGCAAGCGATTATCTGACGACACTTAGCTGGAGATTTTCCTCATGTCGCATTTGCTTGTCCATCCGTCCGCGCCTGATGCTGAGGGCCGCATTTTGAGCGTCACGCCGCAATCGGCGGGGTGGACCTATGTCGGCTTCGAGGTTTACCGCTTAAAAGCGGGCCAAAGCCTGACCCGCCAAACGGAAGGCAACGAGATTTGCCTCGTCGTCCTCTCAGGGCGTGCAACCATTCGCGCGGGCAAGCTCGATTGCGGCACGCTCGGCGAACGCGCCAATGTGTTCGAGGGCCTGCCCTGGTCGGTCTATATCCCCGCGCAGTCCGATTACGCGATCAAAGCAGAAAGCGATTGTGAAATCGCGGTATGCACGTGCCCGTCTAAAGGCGGCTTTGCGCCCCGGGTGATCACGCCCGCCGAAGTGGGCGAGGAAACGCGCGGTAAGGGCACCAATACCCGCCATGTCCGCAATATTTTGCCAGATGTCTCGCCTTTTGCCGAAAATTTGCTGGTTGTCGAAGTCATTACGCCGGGCGGCAACTGGTCGAGCTACCCGCCGCACAAGCACGATACCGATGATTATCCGAACGAGACCTATTTGGAGGAAACCTATTACCACCGCTTGAACCCGCCGCAGGGCTTCGGCTTCCAGCGCGTCTATACGGATGACGGCTCGCTCGACGAAAGCTTTGCGATCAAGGATGGCGATGTCGTTTTAGTGCCAAAGGGCTTCCACCCCGTGGCCGCCCCGCACGGCTTTGATCTCTATTATCTCAACGTGATGGCAGGTCCGAAAAAGGCATGGAAATTCACGATGTCGAAGGACCATGGGCATATCGGTTGGACGTCGACGGCGACGCCGAGCCGGTAAAACCTGCCCTAAAGGACAGGTGACCAACAAAGAAAATGCTGATCCCGTTGAAAAGATGGGGCATTGACATGCCCATGGCAACTTCGTCTTGAATTGTGTACACAAATAAGGTACATAGATTTGGGAATTTTCTTGGGATCCGTCGAAACGCGAGGAAAATTGGCGGCTACGAAAGTCGATTTTGCCGAAGCCATTGGCATTTTTTACGATCCCGACCTCGTTGAAGCCTATGATGATCGGATAGACTATGGCGAAACTCGGCTTCAAGCACTCGGATCGGTTGGCGGCCTCTGCTACTTCGTCGCCTACAAGTGGCGCGGCCATACCCGCCACATCATCACCGCCTGGAAACTTGGTTTCGAAGGCGAAAAACGATACCGCAAGTTTCTCGCGCGCCGACATCGCGGCGATGAAGATGCGGGGTGAGGTTCGCGCGACGCCCGACAATGCGCCACTCTATGATCCGGATGAAGCGTTCTGGGCGAGCGCCGAGGTTGTGCCGGCGCGTCTGCCCCGCAAAGTCTCGGTTCACTTGCGCCTTGATCCCGAGGTGATGGCTTTTTTTAAATCAGGCGGCGATGGGCATTTAACCCGCATGGCGCAGGTGCTGAAATCCTATGCCAAGGCTAAGAGCCGCTCAGCCGAATAGCGCTCTGACGATCCTTGTATTAAATCAAAATGTAGCTACAATAGAACTACATCCACAGAGTTAGATACCATGTCCGCAACAGAAATTGTCCGCGCCCGGATTGACCACGATACCAAACAGCGTGCCAGTGCTGCCTTGGCGGATATGGGTTTGTCGGTATCCGATGCCATCCGCCTGCTGATGCTTCGCATCGCCGACGAAAAACGCCTGCCTTTTGACGTTAAAGTACCAAATTCCCGGACGCGGGCAGCTATGGCTGAGCTTGAGGCAGGGAAGGGCAAAACCTACGCGAGCTCTGATGAAATGTTCAAAGATTTCGGTGTGTAATGCTTCGGCTTGCGCCGTCCGGACGTTTCAAGCGGGACGTGAAACGCGCAGCCAAGCGCGGAAAGGATATGCAGAAACTAAGAGAAGTTCTTGACCTGCTTTTGTCAGGAACATCTTTACCTGCAAATTATCGCGATCATTCCTTAAGGGGCAGCTGGATAGGTTGGCGTGATCTTCATATCGAGCCGGACTGGCTTTTGATTTACCGGATTGCTCAAGAGCGGCTAGAACTCGCCGCTACTGGTACTCATTCTGACCTATTCGACGAATAAATTTTTGCGGCATCACCCTCACGCAAACCGCGCCCGCATCCCTGCCGTTAGCTCAACAATAAAATCATGCACCAGCCGCACCCGCGCAAGTTCGCGCACGTCTTCGTGGGTGACGATCCAATAGGCTCGCTTCACGCTGTAATCCGGCAGAATGCGCTTGAGCGTGGGATCGTCCTTCACGACATAATCATGCAGCACGCCGATGCCCGCGCCCGCTTTGACCGCCTCGATTTGGCCAATCATGCCCGCGCATTCAAAGCGCCTTTCGGGCGTGATTTTTAACTCACCGAGATAATCGAGCGCATCGGTAAACAGGAGATCGCGCACATAGGTCACGATGCGATGAGCCGATAAATCCTCGATTGTCCGGATCGGTGCTGCGCCTTTAAGATAGGCTTGGCTACCATACAGGCTCAAGCGGTAATCGGTGAGTTTCCGGATCGCGAGTTTGCCTTCTACCGGCGGCTCGATGGTCACCGCAATATCGGCTTCGCGTTTGGCCAGCGAAAACGCGCGGGGTAGCGGCACAAGCTGCACGGTCAATCCCGGATGCTGATCCAGAAAGGCCGGCAGGTGGCGAGCCAACACATAGGTGCCAAACCCATCGGGTGCACCCACCCGCACAGTGCCGTTAATCGCCACATTCTTACCACTAAATTCAGCCTGCGCGCGCAAAAGCTCCGTTTCAATCCGCTCGGCGGTGACCAGAAAACCCTCGCCTGCTTCGGTGAGGCTGCAACCGCTGGTGCGCCGCTCAATTAGCTTGGCCCCGAGCCGATTTTCGAGCGCCGTCATGCGGCGGCTGACCGTTGTATGGTCAAGATCAAGGCTTTTGGCCGCCCCGAGCATTTGGCCCGAACGCGCCACCGCCAGAAACACCCGTATCAGATCCCAATCCATGCTTTATCGCCTTACCGAAATTTCGCACAATGGTTGCGCATATCAGCTTATTGTTGTGCATAATAACATAGGTCATAAGGATGCCAACGCAATTCCAAAGGGAGAGAAAACCATGGTTCAGGAACTCACGCATTTTATTGGCGGCAAGCATGTGAAGGGCACATCCGGCCGTTTCGCCGATGCCTTTTGGCCGATGACGGGCGAAATCGCCTCGAAAGTGCCTTTGGCTTCAAAGGTCGAAGTTCGCGCAGCCGTTGAAAACGCCAAAGCCGCGCAGCCTGCATGGGCTGCCACCAACCCGCAGCGCCGCGCTCGCGTGATGATGCGTTTTCTTGAACTTGTGCACGCCGAATATGACAGCCTAGCCACATTGCTCGCCAAAGAGCACGGCAAGACGGTGGCTGATGCCAAGGGCGATATCCAGCGCGGTCTCGAAGTGGTCGAATTCTGCGTCGGCGCACCTCAGATGCTGAAGGGCGAATTCACCGATGGTGCAGGCCCCGGCATCGACATGTATTCCATGCGCCAGCCGCTTGGCGTTGTGGCCGGCATTACACCGTTCAACTTCCCTGCGATGATCCCGCTCTGGAAATGCGCGCCAGCGATTGCGGCAGGTAACGCGTTCATCTTGAAGCCATCCGAGCGTGATGTCGGCGTGCCGCTGCGCATCGCCGAATTGTTTATTGAAGCCGGCCTGCCCGCAGGCATCCTCAATGTCGTGCAAGGCGACAAGGAAGCGGTCGACGCGCTGCTCGATGATCCGGATGTGAAAGCCATCGGCTTTGTCGGCTCCACGCCGATTGCCGAATATGTCTACACCCGCGGCACGGCAGCCGGTAAGCGCGTGCAATGCTTCGGCGGTGCGAAGAACCACATGGTCATCATGCCCGATGCCGATATGGATCAAGTCGTCGACGCGCTAATGGGAGCTGGCTACGGTTCAGCCGGCGAGCGCTGCATGGCAATTTCGGTTGCGGTTCCGGTTGGCAAGGCAACGGCTGATCGTTTGGTCGAAGCGCTCATTCCGCGCGTCGAAAGCTTGAAGGTCGGCACCTCACTCGATCCTTCAGCCGATTTCGGTCCTGTTGTCACCAAAGAGCACCTCGCCAAGGTGAAGTCCTATGTCGATATCGGCGTGGCCGAAGGCGCGAGCCTCAAGGTCGATGGCCGTAACTTCAAGCTGCAAGGCTATGAGAACGGCTATTACATGGGCGGTTGCCTGTTCGACAATGTCACCAAAGACATGCGCATCTATAAGGAAGAAATCTTTGGCCCTGTGCTCTCGGTGGTACGCGCCAAGGATTACGCCGAGGGTCTCGCACTCTGCAACGATCACGAATACGGCAATGGCGTTGCGATCTATACGCGTGACGGCGACGCAGCGCGTGATTTTGCCTCCAAAGTGCAGGTCGGCATGGTCGGCATCAATGTGCCAATTCCGGTGCCTTTGGCTTACTACACCTTTGGCGGTTGGAAGCGCTCTGGCTTTGGCGATTTGAACCAGCACGGCCCGGATGCCTTCCGCTTCTACACCAAGACGAAAACGGTAACCTCGCGTTGGCCAACAGGCATCAAGGATGGCGCGGAGTTTGTAATTCCAACGATGCGGTAATTACGTTTGCCGAAGATGTAATCAAGGCGCTCCGTAAGGGGCGCCTTTTTCTTTAGGGGCATCCTTCAACAAAGCCTTGACCCAAGATCAACCGTCAGTCTTGCTTTCCGGATGAGCCGTCTGCCAAAATTGCCCAGTGTTACTTTGCCTCAGCCCTTCACCGACTGGTTCGCCTCGCGCGGTTGGCAGCCCCGCGCGCATCAATTAGAGTTACTCGATAAAGCCAGCCAAGGCCGCTCCGCACTGCTGGTTGCGCCAACCGGCGCGGGTAAAACGCTAGCGGGCTTTTTGCCCAGTCTCGTTGACCTCGCCTCGCTCTCCCCCAACGCCCTCAAAAAACGCGGCCTCCACACGCTCTATATCTCACCGCTCAAAGCACTAGCGGTTGATATTGCACGCAACCTCGAAACGCCTGTTTCCGAAATGGGCCTGCCCTTCACCATCGAAACCCGCACAGGCGACACGCCCGCCCATAAGCGTGCGCGGCAGGCTGAGCGTCCGCCGCATATCTTGCTGACAACGCCCGAACAGCTCGCGCTTCTTCTCGCCCATCGCAAAGCGGGCGAGCTTTTTGGCGGGCTCAAAACCATTATTCTGGATGAGCTCCACGCGTTGGTTACCTCCAAACGCGGCGATCTTTTATCGCTTGATCTCGCCCGCCTTCATCGCTTGGCCCCAGACTGTGTCGCAATCGGACTATCCGCCACTGTACGTGAGCCCGAAGCCTTGCAGCGTTATCTCGTGCCGCAAGAAGCAGGCGAAACCCGGCTAGCCGATCTCGTCACCGTTGCGGGCGAAGCCAAGGCCAAAATCGGCATTTTAAAAAGTGCCAACCGCTTGCCGCTCGCGGGCCACACCGCGCTGGCGTCAATGCCGGAAATCTATAACGCGATTGCCGCCCATCACATGACGCTGGTTTTCGTCAATACCCGGATGCAGGCAGAATTTGTGTTCCAAGAACTTTGGAAACTGAATGAAGCCTCGCTTCCCATCGCACTTCACCACGGCTCGCTTGATGTCGGCCAGCGCCGCAAGGTTGAGGCGGCGATGGTGTCGGGCACCCTTAAAGCCATTGTCTGCACCGCCACGCTCGATCTCGGTATTGATTGGGGCGATGTCGATCTGGTGATCAACGTCGGCGCCCCCAAAGGTGCGAGCCGTTTGATGCAGCGGATCGGGCGTTCCAACCATCGGCTGGATGAACCGTCCGAAGCGCTACTTGTTCCCGCCAACCGGTTCGAGGCGATGGAATGCCAAGCAGCTTTAGGCGCGGTGGAAGCGGCCGCCCAAGACACGCCCGACCCGCGCATTGGCGCGTTGGATGTGCTTGCCCAGCATGTGCTCGGCATGGCGTGCGCCGATGGTTTTATTGCTGATGAGCTTTTCCGCGAGGTCTGCTCGGCCACACCCTATGCCGATCTCACCCGTGAGGATTTTAACGCGGTGCTCGATTTTGCCGCCACCGGAGGCTATTCGCTGCGCGCCTATGAGCATTTTGCCAAGATTAAGCGCGGCAAAGACGGCGTATGGCGCATCGCAACCCCGCGCGCGGCCCAGCAATACCGCATGAATATAGGCACGATTGTTGAGGCCACCATGCTCAAAGTGCGCTTGGGCCGTATGACGAAAGCGGGAACGCCTGCGCGCGGCGGGCGTGTACTCGGCGAGGTCGAGGATTATTTCGCCGAAGGGCTTGTGCTGGGCGATACCTTCATTTTCGCAGGTGAAGTACTACGCTTTGAGGGTCTTGTCGGCAGCGAAGTGATGGTTGCCCGCGCTTCCCACAGCGTCGATCCTAAAATCCCGGCCTATGCGGGTGGCAAATTTCCGCTTTCCACCTTTTTGGCCGAACGCGTCCGTTTGATGTTGGCCGATCCGAAAAGCTGGAAGAGTTTACCCTCTGAGGTCAGCGAATGGCTCGCATGGCAGCGCGATAAATCCGTGCTGCCCTTAGCCGATGAATTGCTGGTCGAAACCTTCCCCAGCGGAGACCGCCATTATCTCGTGCTCTATCCGTTTGAAGGGCGTTTGGCGCATCAAACCTTGGGCGTCTTGCTCACCAAACGGCTTGAACGCGCAAGGCTGAAACCTTTGGGCTTTGTCTGCAATGATTACGGCGTATCGATCTGGGCCATGGGGGATATTGGCGCAGCCTTACGCGAGGGCGAACTCCGGCTCGACACGCTTTTATCCGAAGATATGCTTGGCGATGATCTGGAGGAATGGCTGAACGACAGCTCGATCATGAAGCGCGCCTTTCGCCATTGCGCTGTTATTTCCGGCCTCATCGAGCGGCGACATCCGGGGCAGGAGAAAACCGGCAAACAGGTCACTATTTCCACTGATCTGGTCTATGAAGTTCTCCGCCGTCACGAGCCCGATCATATCCTGCTTAAAGCCGCCCGGATGGATGCGGCACTTGGGCTTTTGGATCTGAAGCGGTTGGGCGACATGCTCACACGCATTCGTGGCCATGTCGTTCTTAAACCGCTGGATCGGATATCGCCCTTAGCGGTAGCGGTATTGCTCGAAATCGGGCGGGAATCGGTTTACGGAGAAGCCGCCGAAAGCGTGTTGGCGGAAGCTGAACACGCCTTGCTTGCTCAAGCCTTGGAACCCTCCGGATCATGACTACGCTTGAAGTGCCTGTGCTTTCGGAGTTCGGCTTAGGCGATCTGATCTGCATCCCCGATCCTTCGGGGGCATTATGGATCCCATCCGAACAGCTTCTGGTAGTCGCCGATCTGCATTTCGAAAAAGGCTCGGCTTTTGCCCGTCGCGGATCGTTTTTACCGCCTTATGATTCGCGCGAAACGCTGGCGAGGCTCGCAAGGCTAACAACGCGGCTAAAGCCCAAAACCATCCTCGCTTTGGGTGATACTTGGCATGATGGTGGCGGCAATGATCGGATGGATCGCGACGATGCGGAAGCCTTCGCTCAATTGCGGCACGGCGTTGATTGGATTTTTATTACTGGCAATCACGATCCTGAACCGCCGCGCGATTTGGGTGCGACGGTTGCCGACGCGTTCACGCTCAAGGGTGTTACTTTTCGCCATGAACCCGATGTACTCGCCAGGCTACCTGAAATTGCGGGCCATTTGCATCCGGCAGCAAAGGTAAAAGGGAGAGGCCGAGCTGTACGTCGCAAATGTTTTATAGCAAATGAGGCGCGCTGCATCTTGCCCGCCTTCGGCTCGTATGCGGGCGGACTAAACGTGCTTGATGAGGCTTTTCGCCCACTGTTCCAACGCGGGAACTTTACAACCCATGTATTAGGGGCGGATCGGGCTTATGCCGTTGGTCCAGCGCTGCTTTTGCCCGATTGAGTTAAGACTGGAACAGCAAAGCCGACAGAAGGCTTAGCGTCGCTATCGTTGTGAGCACGACACGCAGCTTTCCATACCATCGCGGGGCCTTGCCCGAAAGCACCATACCGACGTCAGAGACACCAAGCGCCAGTGTGACGCCCACCAGCATCATCAAATCATAGGGACGCGGCGTCGCCAGCGCGAGCCAGGCGACAAGCGACGGAAGGACCGAAACCAATAATTCACGGGTCTGCCCTTCGGCCATCATGAGAGCATTGCCCCATCGGACTCCGCCGAGAAACGAGGCGATCAGGGCGGCATAGGTAACCAATGCCATATGAAATCCGCGCGAACCCAAGCCACCTAAATCGGGGGCAAGAATCAGGGTCATCGCCAGTCCGATAAAGGGAACAAGCCCCGCTAAACCCAGCAGGAGTGCTGCGCGAGGCATAGAATGCGGAGTGGTGAGTTCAGAGCGATTGGTCATGCATATAGGATTGCCGGAGCCACCCTGAAAAATCAATCCCGATCAAATAATCGGGCGCCCATATAGCCGCAGGTTAACGCGATCACGACGGTTGAAAGTCCATATATCATGCCGTTTTGGTCGGCCTGAACCGCAATCCAACCTTCCCAGGCAGGCAGCGCCGCGAGCGAAATTTTGGCTACTTGGCCTGCCTCGGCATGGGTCAGCACCGCATTGATCAGAGAATACAGAAAGCGCGCCGCAACCAACAAAATCAGCAGTGCGAGGGCCAGCCGGAATTGTACACCCTTGATGTATCGTCCGGCCTGTGTGCCAAGATGCGCGCCAAATACGCCACCTAAAATCAATGGTAGGGCTAAGACGACATCGATGGCGTGATTGAAGACCGCATGTAGCAAAGTAGCCGCAACCATCGTGATCAAAATCTGCACTTGCGAGGCGGCAACCGCCGACCGGATCGGCAACCCGAACAGATAAATCAGCGCAGGGACAAACATAAAACCACCACCGACACCCAGCACTGTGCCGATTATCCCGATCAACAGGGATACCACAATCAGGGGCACAAGGCTGATGATGACACCCAAGCGTGGAAATTCACGCCGCATTCTCATGGTTTTCAGCCAACGCTGAACGGCGTTTTCGGCTGGTGCTGCAAGGCTATCGGCCTGTCCGGTTTGAAGCGCTGTGAGGCTTTCTTTCAGCATCAATCCGCCGACCGTGCCGAGTAAAATCACATAGGCAGTGCCGATCACTGCATCGAGCCGCCCTACTTTGCTTAAAAGATTGAAGATGCCAATGCCGATGACCGTACCTGTCAAAGCGCCAGCAATCAAATAGAGCGAGAGTTTGGGATCAATGGTTCTTTGGCGGGACGCAACGGCGGCGCTGAAGGTTGCCGAAGCCACCAATTGAGCCGACCCGGTTGCCACCGCAATTGCTGGGGGAACGCCGAGAAAGATCAAGATGGGGGTCATCAAGAACCCGCCTCCGATCCCGAAAAGGCCAGAGACAAATCCAATCAGCAGGCCAACACCCGCAACCGCACCTAGATTGATCCAGACACCGGCAACGGGGAGAATAAGGTCCAACATGAAA
>CAIUPE010000089.1 GCA_903900975.1 uncultured Hyphomicrobiales bacterium
CGTTTCCTCAATGCTGAGGGAATAGACGAGAAACGGTTCATGAAGATTGAAGGCGTCGCGGACCGCGAAGCCTTCAATGCGGAAAACCCGCTTGATCCGCGCAATCGGCGGATCAGCATAACCGTTCTGGCTCAATGAAGGTCACGCGGTTTAACTGCTGGCCGGACGAGAGCGGTGTTAGACGCCTTCAACAATCCGCATATCGCGAACGACCGAACCTTCGCCAAGCGCCTTGACGGCCTCTTGGTACATTGGGCTGTCATAGAGCGCCATCGCGGCTTCCAATGTTTCAAATTCGATAATGACGGTACGGTCCATGCTGCCATCTTCCATGGCCTTTGAGGCCGGGCCGCGTGCCAAGAATTTTCCGCCCGCGGCCATGATCGCGGGGCCGGCCAGTTTGGCATAATCAGCCAGCTTTTCAGGGTTCGAAATCGAGCGGTAGCATGAAATCATATAGCCTTTAGCCATAATGGGTCATTCCTTATCTAAAATGGGCTTGGGATGATCGAATCCGTCGGTTCTATTACTGCATATTGTGCAACAGACGGCAATCAAGGTCAGCCATTCGGCTTGGCCGGTGCCTTAAGCAACCGACGTCATCGTCTTGTTTAATTCGAGATATTCCATCGCCGTATCGCGATGATAGGTCATGATGACGACCCGTGTTCCGAGATAAACAACGTAATAGGTCTTGCCGCTCTTTTGGCGACGCTTCTCGACGACCGTATACATGGCATTACTCAAGGCATTCACTTTCAACGACGTTCGAAAACGTCATCACAGTACTGCGCCTTGTTTACTGATTTGTTAATAGGGAAACTTTGATCTTAAACAAATTTTTTAATAATCACACCCTTGAAAGGGCCGAGAAATTTTCAAAATTCCCTGCCGTTTCAATGGTTTAAATGCGATTTATCGCTCAGCCTGTTGTGCCGTCAGCACTGTTTTGCTGCCCGAGCTTTGCGCTCAGGTCGAGAACCGTATCGGCGACTTCCGTAACCCGTGGTGCGCCTTCTGAGCGGACCAATTCGCGCTGCAACGCCCCGCGTTCCTTGCGTGCCATTTCGAGCGCGCCTTCGGCCACTGCGCGGGCCATACGCTCGGTTTCAAGCGCCGCCGTTAACTCGTCAACACGCGATTGATAGGTGGCGCGATTGGACTCGGCCATCGATTCCAGCTGATCAATACGCCCCATGAGAACAGGGATACGGTCATCAAGTTTCGCCAAAGCGGTGTCACGCGCTTTCAGGTTCTTGGTCAGCGTATTCGCACGCTCGATCAGGGTAACGCGAGATTGCTCCAATTCGCGAACCTGGCGTTCCAGCCCGTCAATTGTGGCCTTTTGCTTGGAAAGACGCTGCTCGAAGCTGGTCACCGCAATGTTGTTTTCGAGAATACGGCGTTCAGCCGTCCGCATTTCATCGGTCTTGGCGATCAGCGCGTTGCGTGCTTCGGTTAGCAGGCGTTCGCCCAGCGTGACGCGCGACTGCATTGCGTCGACTTTCATCGTCAGCGATATCTTTTCCGCCTGGAATTGGGCGTTGATCTCGTCGATCTGGTCGGCGAGAGCCTTACGCTCATTTTTGGTCTCATTGAGCAAAGTACGCGTGTGGTTGAGGCGGTTTCTGGTCGCTTCGAGGTCGTTTTCGACCTCTGTCAGGCGCCGGGACGTGCGGTTGAAGTCATCAACGCGGCCAGACAATGTCTCGGAGAGATTGGTGTTTTCGCCTTCAAGGATCGCAATTGTCTCGTTAAGACGGGTAATATCCGCATCGAACTGGGCAATTTGCGTGTCTTTCGTGACGATCATGTCACGGGCGGTCTGCTGGTCCTGTTCGAGCGATTTCTGGTATTCGGTCGCGTAAAGCAATTGCCGCTCGAATTCGAGCAATTTGCTGCGCGCTTCGGTTAATTCCTGAGCCTGCTCGTTCCGGACCGTGTCCAGCGCCGTGATTGTCTCGCGCGAGGCGCGGATGTCTTGGGCGAGGGCGAGCTTTTCATTGTCGAGCTCATCAAGCTTGCGCTCAAAGGCTGCAACCTCGTTCCGAAGCAGCGTAATTTTATCGCGCGCCTCGACCAAGCCGGAACGAAGCCCCGTATTTTCAATTTTTAGCCCTTCAATCGTGCGCAGATTGCGCTCGAGAGGGCCGTTGAGTTGGTCAAAGGCAACTTTTAACTTTTCGAGCTCGTTGATTTTATCTTGAGCGCTCAAAAAGAGCAGACGGAACGTCTCATTTTCTTGGCCAAGGCGCTGGATCGAATCAAGTCCGGATTCGGGTTCCGCCAATTCGGGTGACGCATCGAGAAGGGCAAAAGCAGCTTCCGCCGCGTCGCCAGCTTGGGTTTCGGGAGAATTATTGTCCCGTTTCCACAAAATATCGATGATACTGCGCATATTCGTGGCCTTTTGGCGTTGTGCCGCGTTCCAGTGACTGTCTGAATTTATCGTTAATTCAGACAACCAAAAGTATATGTAATTCCTTTACGCACGTCAAAAGAAAGGTTGCGTCCGTAAAGTGCTGTAAATTCTGAGGTGGGCAGCCACCACTTCGGCTCGGTAAAAGACGGTTCTGAGACGTTTTTCACCGAAGGAGCGAAGCGATGGCTGGATATGATGTTAACGTC
>CAIUPE010000090.1 GCA_903900975.1 uncultured Hyphomicrobiales bacterium
TATTACCTTGCGGCAAGTCTGTTTCTGATTTGCGGCAATTTCATCAATTTCGTTATCGCCATCGGGCTTGGCTCGGTTGTGATCTATTTCCTGATGAACATGGTCGGCCAAGCCGGTGTTCGCACCGGCGTCCCCTACCCTGTTTTAGCCCGTGCCTCGTTTGGTATTTGGGGCGCGAATATTCCAGCGCTTGTCCGCGCGATTGTGGCCTGCTTCTGGTATGGCGCGCAAACGAGTGCGGCATCGGGCGCGATCGTCGCCCTACTGACGCGCTCGGAAGGCATGATGGCGTTCCAGCAATCGAGCCATATGCTCGGTCACTCCACGCTTGAAGTGATTTGCTATTTCGTCGTCTGGGCCTTGCAGCTGCTGATCATCCATCGCGGCATGGAAACCGTTCGGAAGTTCCAAGATTGGGCAGGCCCTGCGGTTTGGGTTATGATGCTCGTTCTGGCGCTTTATCTGACCGTACAGGCTGGCGGCATTTCCTTCGGTTCTGATATTCCGCAGGATGTATTGCTCGATAAGACCAAGGACGCCGGTAACTTCGGTGCGCCGGGTTCGGTTGCCGCTCTCTTTGCGGTGGCAGCGACTTGGATCACCTATTTCGGTGCGCTTTACCTCAATTTTTGCGACTTCTCGCGCTATGCGAAGGATGAGAAAGCGCTTCGTACCGGCAATCTTTGGGGCCTGCCGATCAATCTAATCCTGTTTACGCTGGTGGCCGGTATCACGACGACGGCGGCGTTTAAGGTCTATGGCGAAGTTCTGCTTCACCCAGACCAGATTTCGGCCAAATTCGATAATTGGTTCTTGGCTCTGCTCGCCGCTCTCACTTTTGCGGTGGCAACGCTTGGTATCAATGTCGTGGCCAATTTCGTCTCGCCTGCGTTCGACTTTGCCAATGTGTTCCCGAAGCAGATCGACTTCAAAAAGGGTGGCTATATTGCAGCAGGCATTGCCTTGGTGCTGTATCCGTTCGCCCCTTGGGAAGGTGGCGCGGCACAGTTCGTCAACTTCATCGGCTCCACCATGGGCCCGATCTTTGGCGTGATGATGGTCGACTATCACCTGATCCGCAAAGGCGTGCTCAATGTTGACGCGCTATATCAAGAAAATGGCGAATATCGCTTCGGCAATGGCTGGAACAAGAAGGCCTTTATTGCCGCTGGTATTGCCGGGATTTTCTCGACGATCCTGCCCTTCTTTACAACGCTGCTGCCTTCCTGGTGGGGCATTTATGGCTGGTTCATCGGTGTCGTGATTGCGGGCGCCGTTTATTACACGCTCCGTTCGAACGAACACGCACACTAAGCCGTAACGCTAAAATCGAGAAAGCCCGCGGTGCCATCCGCGGGCTTTTTTAATTGTTGGAGTGCTTTGAGCCATTTCGGCTGGGCCGACGATGGACGGGTGTGGTCAAATATCGCACTATAAAGGACGATTCGTTAGGTAAACGCCCGTCATGTCGCCCCATTGGATGCAAACCCCTTCCGGAAAGCCGCGATTGCGGGGCCTTGGCATCCATCTATCGGGATCACCCGGGCCCTTTAATGCTATTACCGATGTGGCGGGTGTCGAGGTTGGCTACACCACCCTTATTACCGGCGACGGTCCCCGCAAGGTTGGCGTTGGCCCCATCCGCACCGGCGTAACCGCCATTCTTCCGCGCGGACGCCACGATCCGCAAACAGCCTGTGCTGCGGGAGCCTATTCGTTTAACGGCAATGGCGAATTGACAGGCCTTCACTGGGTGGAGGAATCCGGCGAACTCACCACGCCGATTACCATCACCAACACGCATAGCTGCGGAGTAGCACGCGACGCCACCATTCAATGGCTAGTCACCCGCGCAGACAAGCCAGCGCAAGACTGGGGTTTGCCGGTAGCCGGCGAGACTTATGACGGCGAACTCAATGACATTAACGGCTTTCACGTGAAAGCAGAACACGTCATCGAAGCCCTCGATGCGGCGCGCGGGGGACCGATCGAACTCGGTAGCGTTGGCGGCGGCACCGGAATGCTGACCTTCGATTTCAAAGCGGGATCAGGTTCAGCATCGCGCCAAGTCGGAATTGGCGAAAACACGTATACGGTTGGCGTTTTCGTACAATCCAATTTCGGCCGGCGGCACGAAATGACCGTTCAAGGCCGTAAGGTGGGGCTTGCCATGCCCGGCGGCGAATTGCGCGGGCGTCCGGTTGGCTCGATCATCGCGGTTGTCGCTACGGATGCGCCTTTGCTGCCTCACCAGCTTAAACGGTTGGCGCGTCGAGTGCCCATCGGCATCGCACGCACTGGCGGCATCGGACATAATGGATCAGGCGATATCTTCATCGCCTTTTCCACCGCGAACCGTGACGCCTATGCAAACCAAGCCCCCATTGCTTCAATGCATTTTATACCAAATGGACGCGCAATTGACGCCTTGTTCGAGGCAACGGCGGAGGCCACCGAGGAGGCCATTCTTGACTCCATTGTTGCCAATGAAACCATGATCGGGGCGGATAACCATATTGCCTTGGGTCTGCCCCGTGCGGCCTTTGTGGCCTTGATGCAACAGGGTTAAACCGTGATCATTCCTGCAACGGAACGTATTTATGATCCCGATTGGCGGGACCGGCTCTTTCAGCGCTGGCACGGCATAGACGTTGAAGGCATTTTGCCTGTCGCTGCGATTGCATCATCGGATGTGGCAGCTTCGTCCCGCGGCACGTTTTACCAGCCGATTCCCGTTCGATTTTTGAAAAGGATTTTAAAAAGCGCACAAAAGACAGGTGTACCCTTCAGCAATTTTATCGATATGGGATGCGGAAAAGGAAAAGCCTGTCTGTTTATGGCAAAAAGCGGTGTCTTTCGGCGCGTAATCGGTGTCGATATCTCATCGGTGCTGTTAACGGCCGCGCGCGATAACCGCGCGCATATGGGCGCTGGAACGGCGATTGAATTTATTGAAGCCGATGCCCAAACCTATCGTCTGCCCGATGGGCCCAGTCTGATTTTTTTATTCAATCCCTTCGACGCCATCGCATTGTCCCGCTTTATTGCCCAAAATCTGGAGTATTTCCGTAAAACGGGATCGATCATCGCCTATTGCTTTGATGTGGAACGCGAAGTGTTGGCCGATCACGGATTTTATGTGCTTTGGCGCGACGCCAAAAAGCGCTTCTCCTTTCACGCCATCCAATAATATTTGGAGCCTATTCAGAAATTCCGTGCGTAAAGGGGGTGATCTATGCTCCTCCTTTGACGTATGCAGGGTTGGTCTTTGGATTTCGTCCAATTTCCTCCCATCTAAGACTTTAAGCCCCGGCTGAGAATCTCGCCGGGGCTATTTTTTGATCCTGCTCAACGCGCCTTTTGGCCGAATAAGACAGCTTGAGCCTCTTTGTCGGTCGCCAGATTATATTTGTTCGGTGCATCGGCACCGGCGGCGATACCGCGTGCAACGGCAGGCCGAGCCATAAGGGTTTCATACCAGCGCTTCAAATGCGGGAAATCATCGAGATTTTGCCCGATGCGGTCATGCCCCTTGACCCAGCCGACTGACGCCATATCGGCGATCGAATAATCACCTGCGAGATACTCATGCTTCGCCAATTGGCGATCCATAACGCCATAGAGACGGTTGACCTCGTTGGTGTAGCGGTTGATGCCGTATTCCACCTTTTCCGGCGCGTAGATGCAGAAATGATTGGCTTGGCCAGACATCGGCCCCAAACCGCCCACCTGCCAGAACAGCCACTCTTCAACGGCAACCCGCTTGCGCTCGTCGCTGGGGTAAAACTGGCCCGTCTTCCGACCAAGATATTGTAAGATCGCTCCCGACTCGAAAATCGAAATCGGCTGCCCATCCGGCCCCTCGGGATCAACAATCGCGGGGATACGGTTATTCGGCGAAATCGCCAGAAATTCCGACTTGAACTGGTCGCCTTTACCGATGTTCACAATATGGAGCGTGTACGGCAACCCGCACTCCTCCAGCATGATCGAAATTTTCTGGCCGTTCGGCGTTGGCCAATAATACAGATCGATGGGGCTTTTTTGGACGTGAGCCATTCATATTCTCCTCAGATGGGGGGACGGATTACAGTTTTTTCTTAAAGCCAAGATGCGATTGAACATAGCCCAATCGATCATAGAAGCGGTGCGCATCGGTACGTTTACGGCTTGAAGTGAGTTCGGCCACGCTAGCCCCGCGACGCCTCGCATCGTCTTCCGCATGGGCCATCATTGCCGCGCCAATGCCGCGGCCGCGATAGCGCGCATCAATCTGGATCGAGCGAAACAACACATGCGGGCGGGCCCGCCCGGATAATTCGACCAGCAGGGTGGCAATCATACTGCCCACCAACACGCCCTTATGAACTACAACCAACACGTATTCGCGCGGATCATTGAGCAGGGCCTCCATGGCACGCTGATAGGCCGGACGATTCTCCTCCGTCCACGCATCGCCATGACCGCCCAATTCATCCCCCTCATGCAGCGCAATAATGGCCGGTAAATCGGCAGGCAAAGCCGCCCGAATCGTCAAATCGTCTGTCATTCGGCTTTGCGCGATTCCGGAGGCAGCAAAGCGCTCATTGGTACGAAATGGGGCAACCCTTCCAAGCGCGTCAACCAGCCTTTAATCGCTGGATAGGCGGCAAGGTCTTCCCCACTCTCGGGCGCATAGATAACGGCACCATACAGATCAATGTCCGCAATCGTCGCATGTTCACCTGCCAGCCAGTGATGACCGGCCGTAAACCAAGCTTCCAGCGTATCAAGCGCCGCCTTACGCTCGGTCTCGTACATGGCGACTTGCACCGGCTCCAATTGGCGAAAGCCACGTTTCCAGCCACGCAGACGATAAATGGGCGCATCAAGCTTATCCCATCCCCAATACAACCATTCCCGCGCCCGCAAGCGCTCGTCGAGCGTTGAGCCGCCGAATTGTCCGGTTTTATCGGCCAAATAATCCAAAATCGCAGCCGATTGGCACAGCGCCTTGCCGTTCGATGTGTCGACCAAAGCCGGAACTTGGCCAAACCGGTTAAGCTTTAAAAATTCCGGCGTCTTATGCTGCCCTTCACGCAGATTAAGACTAACATAATCAAACCGCTCACCACAAAGCGTGAGCATGAGGCCGACTTTATAGGTCGGGCCCGACATGAAAAATCCGTGAAGGGTGTAACGCGCAGTCATGGCCGCTCCTTGGTAGCACCAGAAAAAAGCTAGAACCACTCCTACGTTAATGCCGAATTTTTACAAGGTCGCAATAGGTCTCCCGCGTCGTTCCGCCGCGCCTTATGCACGCCCAGAAAAAATATGGATTGGATTAAATCCCGAGCTTGGCTTTCAGCAGCTCGTTGACCGCCTGCGGATTGGCCTTGCCGCCCGTCTCTTTCATCACCATGCCGACAAACCAGCCAATCATCGTCGGCTTGGCTTGTGCTTGCGCCACCTTATCGGGATTGGCCGCAATCACCGCATCAATCGCCTTTTCAATGGCCCCCATATCGGTGACCTGCTTCATGCCGCGCGTTTCAACGACCTGACGCGGATCGCCGCCCTCGGTCCAGATGATTTCAAACAGGTCCTTGGCGAGCTTACCCGAGATGACATTCTCACCGATGAGATCGACAATCGCGCCCAATTGATCCGCGGATATGGGAGAGGTTGCAACCTCTTTGCCCTCTTTGTTCAAACGCCCGAACAATTCGTTGATCACCCAATTGGCGGCGATCTTTCCATCGCGGCCCTTTGCAACTGCTTCGAAATAATCGGCCTGCTCGCGCTCGGCGATCAACACGCCGGCGTCATAAGGGGTAAGCCCATATTCCTTGATGAAACGCGCTTTCTTATCGTCCGGCAGCTCCGGCAAATGACGCGCCAACTCGTTCACATAGTCTTGCGTGAATTCGAGCGGCAGCAGATCCGGATCGGGGAAATAGCGGTAATCATGCGCCTCTTCCTTCGAGCGCATCGAGCGGGTCTCGCCCTTGCTTGGATCGTAAAGGCGGGTTTCCTGCGTGATTGAACCGCCATCTTCCAACACGCCAATCTGGCGGCGGGCTTCATACTCAATCGCCTGCCCCATGAAGCGGATCGAGTTCACGTTTTTGATTTCGCAGCGCGTGCCAAATCCCTCGCCCGGACGGCGCACGGAGACGTTAACGTCGGCACGCAGCGAACCTTCATCCATATTGCCGTCGCACGTGCCAAGATACCGCAAAATCGTGCGCAGCTTGGTGACATAAGCGCGCGCTTCTTCAGACGAGCGCATATCGGGCTTCGACACGATTTCCATCAGTGCCACGCCCGAACGGTTCAGATCAACAAAGCTGAGCGAAGGGGACTGGTCGTGAAGCGATTTTCCGGCGTCCTGCTCAAGATGCAAACGCTCGATACCGACCGTGATCTGGCCACCCGATTCCGGCAAATCGACAGTCACTTCGCCCTCACCCACGATCGGGCTTTTGAACTGCGAAATCTGATAGCCCTGCGGCAAATCGGGATAGAAATAGTTTTTACGGTCGAAAACCGAGCGCAAATTGATCTGCGCCTTCAGCCCCAAGCCCGTGCGCACCGCTTGGGCGACGCATTCCTCATTGATCACCGGCAACATGCCGGGCATGGCCGCATCAACCAGCGAGACATGGCTGTTCGGCTCACCGCCATACTCCGCCGACGCGCCAGAGAAAAGCTTTGCCTGCGAGGTGACTTGCGCATGAATTTCGAGGCCAACAATGACCTCCCAATCGCCCGTTGCGCCCTTGATGAGCTTTTTCGGATCAAGCGTTCTGGTGTCCACAATCGCGTTCATACGGGTAGCCTCAAATATCCAAGGAATCGACTTCTGTTTTGCTTGGCCTACCGCATCCGGTCAAGGCCTAACCGCGCTTTACAGGACATGGTGACGGTTCTAATCTTTTACGTGAATTGACGTTGGCCGCTCGCAATGAGGCTCCGCCATGAATCGTCCTGTGTTCCCGCGTATGAGTATCGAAACGTTTCAGGCTTGGACCGACCGGCAAGACGGGCAGTATGAACATGTGCGGGGACGCCCCGTGATGATGAACCAAACGACGCGGTATCATTCCCGAATTACGACTAATATCGTTCTAGCACTTTGCAATACGATGGACCGGTCCGATTACGATGTCGTTGCGGGTAATTTCGCGCTTCAGACGGGAGAAGACACGCTACGCCTCGCGGATGTCATGGTCACACCGGCGGAAGGATCGGGGAAAGATCGCCGAACAGACGAAGCGGTCGTTCTGGTCGAAATTCTCCAGCCCTCCACCGCGACCGATGATTTTGGCGACAAGCAGCGCGAATATCTGGCGCTCTCCTCGCTCGAAGCCTATCTCATCGTGGCGCAAGACACGGTTTGTGTTTGGGCTTGGATAAAGGGCGAAGACGGCTTTCCGCCAAAGCCCGAGATCATTGAGGCCAGAAACGGGACGATAACCCTGCCCGCTTTAGGCCTAACCCTTACACTTGAGGCGATGTACCGGAACGTCGATCTCTAATCCGCGCGGCGCTATAACCCAGCACGCTCCAGCCATAGCCGGCAAAAATGCGAAACAATGCGTGCGCACCGCCAAACATATAACCGCCTTCAAACCACGAAATATCCAGCGTCCGAAACACGAAGGTCACCACCGTTCCGGCCAATCCCGCAGCCAATCCTGCTAGAATGAGCTTGCCGAACTGACTGGCTTTCCAGCCCATCAAAAGACCGATCACGACCACGAAGGGATCGAAAACAGCCTCCAGAATCAGCCAGCTAAACGGCTTCAACCCTTCATACAGCGCCTCGTAGAGCGGCATTATGCCCACCAGCGTGTAGGCAAACGGGTGCGACCAGCCGCTTGCTCGATCACTTCGCCGAGCGAGAACAGGGTCTCTTCATCGAACGGGCGACCAATCAGCTGCAAGCCGAGCGGAAGTCCCTCAGCCGACAGGCCCGCAGGAACCGCCAAGCCCGGCAATCCTGCCATGTTCACCGTTACCGTAAACACGTCGTTCAGATACATTTCTACCGGATCGGCACCGCTCTTCTCCCCAATACCGAAAGCGGGCGAAGGCGTTGCAGGCGTTAACACTGCATCGACACCGGCAGCATAGGCCTTCTCGAAATCCTGCTTGATCAACGTGCGGATTTGCTGCGCACGGACATAATAGGCGTCGTAATAGCCGGCGGAGAGCACATAGGTGCCGATCATGATGCGGCGACGCACTTCGGGGCCAAAGCCCGCAGCGCGCGTCTTTTCATACATGTCGGTGATGTCTTTGCCCGCCACGCGAACGCCGTAGCGGACGCCGTCATAGCGAGCAAGGTTCGAGGAAGCCTCTGCTGGGGCGACAATATAATAGGCAGGAAGCGCATATTTGGTATGGGGTAACGAAATTTCGACAATCTCGGCACCTGCGGCGCGCAGCATATCGGCGCCCTTGGTCCAAAGCGCGTCGATTTCAGCTGACATGCCCTCAACGCGGTATTCTTTCGGAATACCGATTTTCATGCCCTTTACCGAGCGGCCAATCGCTGCCTCGTAATCGGGAACGGCGCGATCGACCGAGGTCGTATCTTTTGGATCGTGTCCGGCCATTGAGCGCAGCATAATCGCGGTATCGCGCACGGTGCGCGCAATCGGGCCTGCCTGATCGAGCGAAGAGGCAAACGCCACGATGCCCCAGCGCGAGCAGCGGCCATAGGTTGGCTTGATGCCTGCCGTGCCTGTGAATGCCGCTGGCTGACGGATCGAACCACCCGTATCGGTAGCCGTGGCACCCAAGCAAAGCCCCGCAGCAACGGCTGAGGCCGAGCCACCGGACGAGCCGCCCGGAACCAGTAGGCCCTTTTTGTCGCCCGCGAGAGCCGACTGCGCTTTATCCGCCGACCAGTTCGGCGGTGTCCAAGGCGAGACAACGGGACCGAAGGCCGAGGATTCGTTGGACGAGCCCATAGCGAATTCATCATTCGACAATTTGCCGAGCATCACCGCGCCATCGCGCCACAACTGGCTGGAAACGGTTGATTCATATTCCGGCACGAAATTAGCCAGAATGTTCGAGCACGCCGTCGTACGCACGCCCTTGGTGGCATATAAATCCTTGATGCCAAGCGGAATGCCTTCCAACGCACCAGCATCACCTTTGGCGATTTTTTCGTCCGAGGCTTTGGCCATCGCACGCGCATGATCCGGCGTCTCCAGCACATAGGTGCCGAGCGGGCGGGCAGCTTCCATCGCGGTAAGATGCGCTTCGGTGAGCTCTAGAGACGAGATTTTCTTGGCCTTCAGCGCATCGCGCGCATCGGCAAGCGTCATATGGGTAAGGTCGGTCATGAGGGCGCCTATTCGACGACTTTAGGAACAAGGAAATAATGGTCTTCGGTCATCGGCGCATTGGCCACAACCGTTTCCGGATAACCGCCATCGGTGACGACATCGGTGCGCTTCTTCATCGCCATCGGCGTCACCGACGTCATCGGCTCAACGCCTGTAACATCCACCTCGTCGAGTTGTTCGACAAAGGATAACATCGCGTTGAGTTCACCCATCAAATGGGGGACTTCCTCATCGGTAACGGCAATGCGCGCCAATCGCGCGATCCGCCGGACGGTAGCCTGATCAACAGACATGGGTGCTCCGCAGCAAAGGTCAGGATTCGTATAAGCCGCCTATAGCACCCGTGTGGGAAGCGCCGCAATGGAGGAAACCGGCTGTTTCGCCATGGTATGGCCTGATCAGACATGCTAACGCCATCGCATGGATGATAAAAACCGCTCCGACGCCGCTTTTGCCTCAGCCCTGCCGCGTGGTGCGCGGCTTATGGGCATTGATCTTGGCACCAAGACCATTGGCCTTGCATTGTCCGATGTCGAGCGCCGGATTGCTTCACCGCTTGAAACCCTTCGTCGGGTAAAATTCGGCATCGACGCCAAAGCGATGCTGGCCTTGGCCGAAAAATATGGGGTGGCAGCCTTTATCATCGGCCTACCGCTCAATATGGATGGCAGCGAAGGCCCGCGCGCGCAGGCTACCCGTGCTTTTGTGCGCAATCTGGCCGCTCTATCGCCGCGTCCCGTGCTGTTTCAAGATGAGCGGCTCTCTACCGCGGCCGTTACCCGCACGCTGATTGATGCCGATGCCTCCCGCGCGCGGCGCGCCGAATTGGTCGACAAACTGGCTGCGGCCTATATTCTGCAAGCCTTTATTGACCGGGTGAATTCGGCTCCCTTAAGCTGACGTAAGCCCTAATTTATAGCCATGGCAAAAAAATGTCGGCCTTCCCTAATCTTCTGACCGTTTTTCTCGTGATCGCTGTCGGCGCGGTTTTGCGCAAAAGCGGCTTTATCTCCCGCGAGGATTGGCGTGGCTTCGAACGAATCACCTATTTTGTTCTCTTCCCTGCGATGCTAATGGTGACGATGGCTACTGCCGATCTCGCCTCAACGCCGTTTTTGGCGGTTGGTGGAACGCTGGTGCTGTCGCTTCTCACCGTCGCTTCGATCATGCTCGCCTTGCGGCCTTTGCTTGCACGTCGGTTTGGGCTTGATGGCCCGTCGTTCAGCTCGGTGTTTCAGGGTGCGATTCGGTGGAACTCTTTCGTGGCCTTTGCGATGGCCTCGAGCCTCTATGGCAAGCCGGGCGCGGCCCTGTGCGCTGTAGCGATTGCCGCCATGATTCCGCTGCTTAACGTGTTAGCTGTCGGTGTGATTGCACGATATGCCGCATCCACACGGCCCACCAATCGCCAGTTTTTTCTCACCCTGATCAAAAACCCGTTTATCTGGTCGTGTCTGATCGGACTTATGCTTCGCCCGATCATGGATTTTGTCCCTAACCTCGTCATCGCCCCCGCGACCATGATCGGGCAAATCTCTCTTGGCGCAGGATTGCTGGCTGCTGGTGGAGGTCTTGAATTGAGCAATCTTGGTCGACCGAAAATGGCGCATGTGCTTGCAAGCCTCGCCAAATTGATCGCAATGCCATTCATTGCAAGCCTTTTTGCGGGCCTTTTTGGCGTCACCGGTACTCCTCTCGCTGTCACCTTGCTCTGCATGGCGGTGCCGACAGCCAGCGCGTCCTATATTCTTGCCCGTCAGCTTGGCGGCAACGCACTGCTAATGGCCGAGATTTTGACCTTTCAAACGCTCGCCGGCATGGCCACCATACCTGTCCTTTTGACCAGTATCGGCCCCTAGGAACGCAACCTATAAGAGAGAATAATTTTTTTACGCTTATTAATGGCAACTCTCTTTTTCCATTTAACATGTAAATATCAGTGTTTTTCGTGACGATTTTAGCCATTCCAGTCATAAACACGCCGTCAAGTCGGCGAGAGTAACGTTGCGTACGCCGACTTGAACAATTTTCAAAAAAGTCGTAACACAACCTAAAGAGTTTATTTGTGTAGTATTCATGCATAGATTGTATTAAATTTCGTTAGGTCATTTTGTTCGAGTTGCATAATGCATGTGGTTTTGTGTTCGGCGTTTCCCTCCTCCTCCCGTCTGAAAGGCTCACTCCCATGGTCGCACTTGCCTTTAAAAAATCTTCTGAATTAGCCGCCAACGACGTCGAACCTGTCGATATAATGGCGCTCCACCCCACGTCGCAGCAAACAGACCGTGAGGAAATTGCGACTTATTTGGCCCAGATCACGGGCGAATTGGCCGTTCTCGCCCGCAGCGCTCAATATGATCTGCTCGGCTACTTCCTTGAAATGGCTAGGATCGAAGCCAAGGGACATGCAGGCTCCTTCAAGGCGCCGAACTAGGCCCTGCTTGACCCTCGATCGGCATAAGCGAGACCAATCCTCCGCCGTGCCGCTCGATCAGCCCCTCCAGTTCAAGTTCAAGCAAAACCGTTTGAACGAGAACCACTGAGCGGCCGATCAAGCGCACAAGATCGTCAACTGCGATGGGTGAAGGACCAAGCAGTTGTTTGAGCAAAGCCTTAGGCGTCAACCTTTCTTCGTCCGGATGGTGCTCGACGTCCGCGTCCAAGTTTGCCAACGTCAAGCGGATAGGCGGCAACGCGGGCTCGGCAAAGCCGCGCTCGTCCAAGTCCAATTCGTCCCATAAAGGCTCATCCTCAACGGGCCGAGCGCTCTCGAACGCTTCCGGCGGCCAGTCATCACGCCCTA
Source organism: uncultured Hyphomicrobiales bacterium (assembly GCA_903900975.1). Taxonomy (GTDB): domain Bacteria; phylum Pseudomonadota; class Alphaproteobacteria; order Rhizobiales; family Beijerinckiaceae; genus CAIUPE01. The sequence continues at coordinate 12,148 of CAIUPE010000090.1, forward strand.
GGATTGGGGCAATCGCCTGCATGACGTGCTCAACGGAGCCAATCAGCGTCGCCCCCTCGCGAATGAGATCATTGGTACCCTCGGCGCGCGGATCAAGCGGCGAACCCGGCACCGCAAACACATCCCGGCCCTGTTCGGTCGCAAATCGCGCGGTAATCAATGATCCCGATCGCAGCGCCGCTTCCACCACAATAACACCGAGCGAAAGTCCAGAAATGATCCGGTTGCGCCGCGGAAAATCGCGCCCTCGCGGCTCCCATCCCATCGGCATTTCCGTCACCACCGCGCCTTTTTCTAAAATAGCGTCGAGCAATTCGGCATGTTCAGCGGGATAGAGCTTATCGTGGCCACCGGCCAGAACGGCAACGGTGCCGGTTTGAAGCGAGCTGCGATGCGCACGGGCATCAATACCGCGCGCCAACCCAGATATAACAACGCAATGCTCGCGACCGAGCCCTGCGGCCAATTGTTCAGCCATTTTTAGCCCCGTCGCGGAAGCATTCCGCGAACCGACAATGGCCACCCCCGGACGGTTAAAAACCTCACCCATCCCCCGAATACACAGAATAGGCGGAGCAGACTCAATGATACGCAGATATTTCGGGTAATCTGGCTCGCCCAAGGCAACAAACGTCACCCCGTAACGGGCGCCCAGCGCCAATTCGTCCTCCGCTTCCGCTACCGTGGTGACGCGGCCGATACGGCCATTGCGGGTGAGGAGCGAAGGCAGGGCTTTGAGGGCATCCCCTGCCCCGCCATATCGGTTGATCAACGTTCGAAACGTACGGGGCCCGACACCCTCGGTACGCGTGAGCCTCAGCCAATCAATCCGTTGGCGATCCGTCAGTCTGTGCCCTAGGGGTTGGTTGCTCATTTTTCGATCCGATCCGACCTTCGGTTCCGGCAAGAAGTCGGATGATATTGGCGCTGTGCTTCCCCCACAGCACAACTGTCATAAGTGACAGGTTCAAAGCGATCGATGATTGGTTAAGACAAAACGCGATTAGCGGCGCAACAATGGTTGCAAGCAACGCCGAAACCGACGAATAGCGCGTCAATCGCGCACTCAACAGCCAGATCGCGACAAAGCCCAACGCAGCTGGCCAAAACAGCGCCAACGTCACACCAAGATAGGTCGCAACGCCTTTGCCGCCTTTAAACCGCAACCAGACCGGAAAGAGATGGCCGAAAAAGGCCGCGAGCCCTGCCCAAAGCGCCAGTTCCGGATCAATAACCAGCGAGACCAACACAACCGCAACGGTGCCCTTCAGCATATCGCCCAGAAGGGTTGCCGCCGCCAATCCTTTGCGCCCCGTGCGCAGCACATTGGTGGCGCCGATATTTCCCGAACCGATCTTGCGCAGATCGCCCACGCCAAACGCCTTGGTCAAAATCACGCCGAACGGGACCGAACCACACAGATAGCCGATCAAGATGGCTGCAATCAGGGACGTCATCGGATCGAGCGACATGGCGTGATCTCCCATAAAAGCGGTTTAATCAGTTGCCCGGAACAAGAAAATGTTTGCGGATCGTCTCATGAATGGTCCAGACGCCCTTGAAATTCGCTTCCACCGCGAAGGCATCGCCGGGGCCGATATGAACCGGCTCGCCCCCATCGGGTGTAATCGTCATCCGGCCTTCCATGATATGCACAAATTCATAGGCCGTATAGGTCGCGTGATAGCTGCCGGGGGTCGCCTCCCAATGGCCCGAAACCATGCTGCCATCCTCTGATGTGTGCAGCACCCAAGTCTTCATCGTTGGGTTGCCTGCGGTCACAACCCAGCCTTCGAGATTCTCGGTGATCGGCTGAACGGCATCTTTGTTATCGAGCTTAACGATGGTGCGCATGGACAGAATTCCCTGTTTCATTTTCATTGTTGAACGAGGCTTACGATCCGCCCCGTCATGGCCTTTAAGCCTCGTGGACGATACGTCCACCAACCATCGTCATATGCACGCGGCCTTGCAGACGCGCGCCATCAAACGGCGTGTTCTTGCACCGCGAATGCAGCGTATCCGGATCCAGCACAAAAGGCTCATCCATATCGAACAGGATTAAATCCGCCGGTGCCCCTTTTAGCAATCGCCCCTGCGGCAGGCGGATGAGATCGGCAGGACGCATCGAGAGTGCCTGCAACAGACGTGGCAGCGTGACGTCACCGCTATGCACCAAACGAAGCGCCGCCGAGAGCATGGTTTCAAGACCAATCGCACCATCGGCACATTCGGCAAACGGCTGGCGCTTGGTTTCGACATCTTGCGGGTTGTGATCCGAGACGATGACGTCAATGAGGCCCGACGCCACTCCCTCCACCATCGCGCAGCGGTCATCCTCATGCCGCAACGGCGGCGACAGTTTGAGGAAGGTACGATAGGTGCTGATATCGTTCTCGTTCAGCGTGAGGTTGTTGATCGAAACGCCACAGGTGACCGGCAAGCCCTCCGCCTTGGCCCGCTCGATAATGGCCAACGAAGCCGCACACGAAATCATCGCCGCGTGATAGCGCCCGCCCGTCAAGCGCACGAGGCTAATATCGCGCTCTAACATGATGGTTTCGGCTTCCCGCGGAATGCCCGGCAAACCAAGGCGGCTGGAAAGCTCGCTCTCATTCATCACGCCGCCATCGGCTAAGGCGGCATCTTCGACGTGATGGACGATCAGGGCACCAAAATCCCGCGCATAGGTCAAAGCGCGGCGCATTACCTGAGCATTGGCAATCGAACGTGCACCATCGGTAAAGAAGACGGCACCGGCTTCGCTCAACAGACCAATCTCGGTCATCTCTTTGCCGTTCAGCCCCTTTGTCAGAGCGGCGGCAGGTAACAGGCGAACGCCTGCTTTATCGCGCGCGCGGCGAACGAGATAATCCACCACTGCAGGATCATCGACCGGCGGATTGGTTTCCGGCATCGAGACAACAGTGGTCACGCCACCCGCTGCAGCGGCACGGCTGGCGGAAGTCAGCGTCTCGCGATGCTCGGCCCCCGGCTCGCCGACAAAGGCGCGCAGATCGACAAGGCCTGGCGCCAGCGTACGTCCGCGCCCATCAATCACCAACGCACCTTCAGGCGGAGCGGAAGCGTCAATCGCACGGCCCCACGCATGGATAACGCCATTTTCAACCGCAAGCGATCCTTGCGTCTCGGTTGCCGTCAACGGATCAACCAGATGTGCATTGATAATTAAAACAGGCCGATGCGCGGTCATGGGCGTGCCTCGCTGTTCGGAAGATGTTTGGAGAGGGCCTCAAGCACCGCCATGCGAACGGCAACGCCCATCTCGACCTGCTCACGGATCAGCGATTGCGCACCGTCGGCAATATCGGAGGCGATCTCGACCCCCCGATTCATCGGGCCGGGATGCATCACAAGCGCATCAGGCTTGGCATGCGCCAGCTTTTCAGCGTCCAATCCGAAATAGCGGAAATATTCTTTCACCGATGGCACAAAGGAGCCGTTCATCCGCTCGCGCTGCAAACGCAACATCATCACGATATCAGCGTCCTTCAACCCTTCACGCATATTGGTGAAGACTTTCGCGCCCATATTCTCGATGCCAGTGGGCAACAGCGTGGTGGGGCCAACCACCCGCACATCCGCACCCAACGCATTCAGCAGGATAAGATTGGAGCGCGCGACGCGGGAATGGAGAATGTCACCACAAATCGCCACAACCAGCCCGCGAATGCGTCCCTTGTTGCGGCGGATGGTGAGTGCATCCAACAACGCCTGCGTCGGGTGCTCGTGCTGGCCATCGCCCGCATTGATCACGGAACAATCGACTTTACGGGCCAAAAGCTGCACCGCGCCTGCGGAATGATGGCGCACAACAATCAAATCGGGCCGCATCGCGTTCAGCGTCATCGCGGTATCAATCAGCGTCTCGCCCTTTTTAATCGAGGACGAACCGACCGACATGTTCATCACATCGGCGCCCAACCGTTTGCCCGCGAGCTCGAAGGAGGCTTGCGTACGTGTTGAGGCTTCAAAAAACAGATTGATCTGCGTCCGCCCCCGCAAAGTCGCCTTTTTCTTCTCGACTTGGCGGGAAACCTCAACGGCTTCGTCGGCCAAATCCAAAAGTTGAATAATATCTTCGGGCGCCAAACCTTCGATGCCAAGAAGGTGACGATGCGGAAAAAGCCGGCTGGTGGCGGTCAAATTTGTCATTAAACCTTGCGTATAGAGAGCAAAAGCCGTCCTAGCAAGGCGGCAAAGGCGCTGTATCCAAAGCGGATGTGGATGGCCGAAAGCGCCTATGCCCTTGACCATCCGCCTCGGATTGGCCATGTGAAGCGGTCCGCTTGGCCGTTAAGGCCTTGCTCATCGCCGTTCTAAGGATATCGCAATGAAGGTCGTCGTCGTAGAATCGCCCGCCAAGGCCAAGACGATCAACAAATATCTCGGTAAAGGCTACGAGGTGATCGCCTCGTTCGGCCATATCCGCGATTTGCCTGCCAAAGACGGCTCCGTCGATCCCGAAAAAGATTTCGAGATGATGTGGGAGGTCGACGGCAAGGCTTCCAAGCGCGTCTCCGATATCGTCAATCTCGTTAAAGGCTCCGACGGCCTGATCCTCGCAACCGATCCGGATCGCGAGGGCGAGGCGATTTCTTGGCATATCGTCGAAGCGCTCAACAACCGCCGCGCGCTAAAGGGCGTGCCGGTCGAACGCGTAACCTTTAACGCCATTACCAAAGACGCGGTGCTTGATGCCATGGCACATCCCCGCGAGGTCGATCAGGCATTGGTTGACGCCTATCTCGCCCGCCGTGCGCTCGATTATCTCGTCGGCTTCCGCCTCTCCCCTGTGCTGTGGCGCAAATTGCCCGGCGCGCGTTCGGCCGGTCGCGTGCAATCGGTCGCTCTGCGTCTGGTGTGTGACCGTGAGCGCGACATCGACACCTTTATTACCCGCGAATATTGGTCGCTGCTCGCAAAACTCGCAACCGGTGCCGGACAGGAATTCGAAGCACGGCTTGTGGGTGCGGATGGTAAAAAGATTACCCGCCTCGATATTGGCACGGGTCCGGAGGCGGAAGCGTTTAAGCGCGATCTGGATGCGGCGAAATTCACCGTTACATCGGTTGAATCAAAGCCCGCCAAACGCCACCCCTACCCGCCATTCACCACCTCGACGCTTCAGCAGGAAGCCAGCCGCAAATTGGGTCTAGCGCCTGCGCGCACCATGCAGCTCGCGCAGCGGCTTTATGAAGGTGTCGATATTGGCGGCGAAACCGTAGGCCTCATCACCTATATGCGTACCGACGGCATTGATATGGCGCCTGAAGCCGTTGGTGCCGTTCGCCGCATGATCGAGAAAGAATTTGGCTCACCCTATTTGCCGGGCGTTCCGCGTCGCTACACGTCGAAGCAGAAAAACGCCCAAGAAGCGCACGAGGCGATCCGGCCAACCGATATTTTCCGTCACCCGAAACAAGTCGCCAAGCTGATCGATGCCGAGCAGGCCAGACTCTATGAGCTGATCTGGACCCGCACGCTGGCTTGTCAGATGGAATCCGCTGAATTCCAGCGCACAAGCGTCGATATTTTGGCCGAAGCTGGCGGACGGAAACTCGATTTAAAAGCCACTGGTCAAGTCGTGGTGTTTGAAGGCTTCCTGAAGCTCTACCAAGAATCACGCGATGACGATGGAGAGGATGAAGAAAGCCGTCGTTTGCCGCCGATGAAAGAGGGCGAAGCGCTGCAAAAGCGCGAGATCAAAGCCGACCAGCATTTCACCGATCCACCGCCACGCTTCTCGGAAGCTTCGCTCGTCAAGCGCATGGAAGAACTCGGCATTGGCCGGCCTTCAACCTACGCCTCGACACTCGCGGTTCTGAAAGAGCGCGAATATATCCGCATCGACAAAAAGCGCCTGCATGCGGAAGATAAAGGCATGTTGGTGACGGGCTTTCTTGAGAGCTTCTTCCACAAATATGTCGAATATGATTTCACGGCTGCGTTGGAAGAGGACCTCGATAAAATCTCGAACTCCGAAATTGGCTGGAAAGAAGTCCTTCGTGAATTCTGGAAAGAATTTTCCGCCGCGATTGAAGGCACCACCGAGCTCGACCGTACCAAGGTTATTGATGCGCTCAACGATACGATGGGCGCGCATATTTTCCCCGCGCGCGCCGATGGTTCTGATCCGCGTGCCTGCCCCTCCTGCGGCACCGGTCGTACCTCGCTGAAGCTTGGCAAGTTTGGTGCGTTTATCGGCTGCTCGAATTATCCCGAATGCCGCTACACCAAGCAATTGGGCGCATCCGAGAGCGAAGGCGCGGAGACGGGCGAAGGCGGCGCGGTGAATGGCACGCGCATGCTCGGCAAAGATCCGGTTACCGACGAAGACATCACGCTCCGCAGCGGCCGGTTTGGGCCCTATGTGCAGCTCGGCGAAAGCGACAAGGCCAAACGGCAAAGTCTGCCCAAGGGTACCTCGCCGTCTAACGTCACGCTTGATTTGGCGCTCAAGCTCCTATCCCTGCCCCGCGAAGTGGCCAAACATCCGACCTCCGGCGAGCCAATTTTGGCTAGCATTGGTCGCTATGGCCCCTATGTGCAGCATGGCAAAACCTACGCGAATTTGAGCGGCGAAGATGATGTGCTCGAAATTGGTGCCAACCGCGCGATTGATCTGATCATCGCGAAAGAGAGCGGCACGGGCGGTTCACGCTTTGGCCGTGCTGCGGCAGCACCCGGTCGCGTCGTTGGCGCGCATCCGGAAGGCGGCGATATTTCGGCCAAAGATGGTCGCTATGGCCCTTATGTCAGCTGGAACGGCGTCAACGCGACCTTGCCAAAGGGCATGGCGCCGGACGCCATTACGCTTGAAGAAGCGATTGCCCTGATTACGGCGCGCGCCGCTGTTGCACCGCCGAAAAAGACGGGTGCCGCCCGCAAAGCGCCTGCTAAGAAAGCGGCTGCGGCTAAAAAACCTGCTGCGGCCAAGAAACCGGCAACCAAGAAACCAGCAGCAAAGAAGCCGGCGGCCAAAAAGACAACAAAGCCTAAAGCCTGACGTATCGCGCGTCGCCTCTCCGCAAGGGGCGGCGCGTTCAGGGATTTGCGAACAGCGCGTGCGTCACATGGGCGTTTGGCTTGATACCGTATTTCGCCGCAAGCCCGCCATTGATTTCAAGGACCGCTAACACAGGCTCGCCGGACGACAAAACGCGGGTCGAAAAAGGCTCTGCATTTGCCGTGATCCGGGCGATCGATCCGTCAGCGCGGATAAAGACCATATCGAGCGGAAGGATCGTATCCTTCATCCACATTTGCACGGTCCGGATTTCGCCGAAATCGAACAACATGCCGCGCAATTCGGGCATATAGGGCCGCATCATCAGTCCCTGCTCGCGCTCGGACTCGGTGCGCATGACCTCACAGTCGAACACGATTGGCCCCGTTGCCGTCTCAATCGTCACGCGTTCGAGCGCGCCGCCAGCAAAGGCCACAGGCGCGGCAAAGAGCAGCGCTACGAGCACAACGGCAAGACGCATTACCGGCGGCAATATAAGGCGAACGATTTTCATAGCCCTTCATTGCCGCGCAAAGGCTCCATCGTCAATGCGAAACGGGGGACCCCTCGCCGCCAATCACCCGCACCTCAGAGGCCATCAGGCCCTTGTCACCCGGACCATACCGAACCAGTAACTCCTGATCAGGCCTTACTTCGGCTAACCCGTAGCGCCTCAACACCTCCATATGAAGAAAAATATCAGGTTTTCCCTCGCCTTCATTAGCAAACCCGAAGCCCCTTAGGCGATTAAACCATTTGACCTTCACCTTCACCAAGGGACTGGTCGGTGTCACAGCCGCATGGGTGCGCGGCGGCGGCAATTGCGAGGGATGAATGGCGGTTGAAAGGTCCATGGACAGGATGCGGTGCACTTGCCAACCGCGGCGGCCCGCTACCGCTTCAAAAACCAGACGCGTCCCTTCATAGGCGACCCGATACCCATCCCGCTGCAAGCATGTCACATGCAACAGGATATCCGGCCCGCCGCCGTCCGGCACCACAAAGCCAAAGCCCTTGCCCACATCAAACCATTTGATGCTGCCTACGAGTGAGATCGGTGCCGTTAATATTGAGGCACCGGCATATTCAACCCCACCCTCATGCTCGGAAATTTGAAATCCGCCAAAACTTTCATCATTCATCTGAACACACCCTGACTCGATTTAATGACGCAACGTAATCATACTAGTTTTAGCTAATAAATTTTTCATAATCAAACATAAAATATTTTTATAAAAATATGGCGGTTTCAGGAATCTAACGCAACGGGGCTAATATGGGCTCCGCAAGAAACAGAAGCAGTATAGTCGCCTCGGTATCGAGGAAAGAGAAGCGATCAGTCGTGGTCTGGCTGCCAA
>CAIUPE010000091.1 GCA_903900975.1 uncultured Hyphomicrobiales bacterium
AGCTCTGATCATAGGAGCCGGACCGATCGGTCTTTTAACAGCCCTTGCGGCTTTGTCAGCTGGATGCGCGCGTGTTTATATCAGCGATCTCGATGAATCAAAACTTGCGATCGCGACTTTACTTGGCGCGATTACACCCATCAATATAACAAAAAATGATCCAGCATCGCTTATCCTCAAAGAAACGGACGGCTGGGGCGTTGACATCGTATTTGAGGCAAGTGGAAATCCTAAAGCGGCAGCCACTGTATTTCAAGCACTGTGCCCTGGTGGTGTCGTTGTTATGATAGGCGGCCAATCAGATCCGATTGCTTATGACGCCGGCGCCGCAATGGTCCGCGAAGCTCGGATCGAAAATATCTTCCGATATGCTCATGTGTTTCCACGTTGCGTTCAGATGCTTGCATCTGGAGCGATTAATGTGAAGCCTTTAATCACAAGGAGCTTTGAATTTTCTGAAAGTGTCAAAGCGTTTGAAGTTGCAGCTTCAGCGCCTAAAGGAGATGTTAAAATGCAAATTATTTTGGAAATTTAAATAATGAAGTAAAATACTCTTAAATGAGTCAAATTGTTGATTCTAAACATCTAATCTGATCTCTCAAATATGCCCCTTTTGTACGGGATAAATATAAAATGAGCAATTATCTCGGACTTGATATCGGCACCTCTTCTATCAAAGCGCTGCTGGTTGATGCGCACCAGCATGTGATTGCCGAAGCCTCGGAGCCCGTGCCGATCTCGCGGCCAAAACCGCTTTGGTCCGAGCAAAATCCGGAAGACTGGTGGCAGGCGACCCTCAAAGCGATTGCGCAAATTCGTGCGACGCATCAATCCGAATTTTCAGCATTGCAAGCCATTGGCCTCTCCGGCCAGATGCATGGCGCCGTGCTGCTCGACGGCAAGGGCCACGTGTTGCGTCCTGCCATTTTATGGAATGACGGACGCTCGGGTGACGAAGGCCGCGAGCTTGCAGCGCGCGTGCCGGATTTTTTAAAGCGCGCGTCGAATTTGCCGATGGCCGGATTCACCGCAACCAAACTGGCTTGGGTGAAAAAATACGAGCCAGAAATTTTTTCTAAAATCGACAAAATCCTTCTGCCGAAAGACTATATCCGCTTTCGCCTCTCAGGCGTCATGGCGATGGATATGTCGGATGCGGGCGGCACGCTTTGGCATAATATCGCCAAGCGCGATTGGGATGATGTGTTGCTCGAGGCAACAGGCTTAACCCGCGCGCACATGCCGAAGCTCGTTGAAGGGTCTGATGTGTCGGCACAACTATCTCAAGATTTGCAAACGCAATGGGGCGTTTCGCAGACTGTCGTAATCGCAGGTGGCGCGGGCGATAATGCCGCCTCTGCCATTGGCGTCGGCGCGATCAATCCCGGCCAAGGCGTTCTCTCTGTCGGCACGTCGGGTGTGCTGTTTGCGGTCACCGATAAGCTTGTCGCCAAGCCCGAGCGCGGTCTGCACGCGATGTGTCATGCGCTGCCCAATCGTTGGCATGGCATGGCCGTGACACTCACCGCAGCGTCTGCGCTTTCATGGCTCGCCGAGATGATGGGTCGCGATCATGCGATTGGCGATCTCGTCACGGACGTTGAGCAATTCGCTGCAGATGACAATAACCGTGTGAACGCACCCATTTTTATTCCTTATCTCACAGGCGAGCGCACGCCGCGAGCGGATTTTGCC
>CAIUPE010000092.1 GCA_903900975.1 uncultured Hyphomicrobiales bacterium
CCCCGGCTTTGAGAAACTCTTCGACTTCGGCCGCGGCGCCAAGGTCACGGGCGCGGGGTTTCCCTTCTACGTCGGGGACGCCTCCCTAATCCTTAATTCCCAACCAACCCATTCCGATAAATCGTATGCGCGCCGATATTCTTGATATCGCGCTCGCCGCAAAGCGCCATGGTAATATCGAGCTCTTTCTGGATGATCTCGAGCGAACGGGTAACGCCCGCCTCGCCACCGGCCCCTAAACCATAGAGAAACGCGCGGCCGATAAAGGTCGCTTTGGCACCCAGCGCCACTGCCTTCAAAACATCTTGGCCCGAGCGAATGCCGCCATCGAGATAGATCTCGGTTTTACCGCCAACGGCTGCAACAATTTCCGGTAGCACTTGGATGGAGGAGGGCGCGCCATCCAACTGCCTGCCGCCATGGTTCGAGACGATGATCCCATCCGCTCCATTGGCAACGGCCAATCGTGCATCGTCGGCATCCAGAACGCCCTTGACGATAACCTTGCCGCCAAAGCGCTCCTTGACCCAAGCCACATCGGACCAGCTTAAGGTCGGATCAAATTGCGAACCCGTCCATGCCGAGAGCGAACTCAGATCGGCGAGATTATCGACATGACCGACCAGATTGCGGAAGGTGCGACGCTGCGTGCCCAACATGCCAAACGCCCAAGCCGGACGCGTTGCCATCTGCCAAATATGCTTCGGCGTGAATTTTGGCGGGGCGGATAGGCCGTTGCGCAGATCTTTATGGCGCTGACCGAGAATTTGAAGGTCCATGGTCAGCACCAGCGCCGAGCATTTTGCCGCCTTTGCGCGATCAATCAGCCGCTCAATAAAGCCCCGGTCGCGCATCACATAGAGCTGAAACCAGAAAGGCTTTGAGGTGTTCTCAGCAATATCCTCGATCGAGCAGATGCTCATGGTGGACAATGTGAAAGGCACGCCGAATTTCTCGGCCGCCTTTGCTGCCTTGATCTCGCCGTCCGGGCTTTGCATGCCGGTTAAGCCAGTCGGTGCGATGGCAACCGGCATAGCGATGGTTTCACCCAACATTTCGGTTTTAAGCGACCGGCCTTCCATGTTCACGGCAACCCGTTGGCGCAACAGGATTTTCTGAAAATCGCTTTCGTTCGCCCGATAGGTGCTTTCCGTCCAGCTGCCGGAATCGGCGTAATCAAAAAACATTTTCGGCACGCGGCGGCGGGCCAAGCGCTTGAGATCGTCAATGGTCAGGCAAGATTGCAAAGCGGACATCGGATTATTTCTCTCAGAAAAAGTGCGACCGCTATCGGTAGTCCGTTTTAAACCCTTTGAGAAGTCCGCGATCCCCTGCATCATCTCGGCCTGCCCAATAGAAAAATCTGTATTGCTCCTAGCCAAGCCAGAGAAATTAGACATACTTTCGAAAAATGGGGCGATTCATTTTAAAAATGTCTCGCGACCAAGCTCGATAAACGAGCGCTAAAAACAAAGGGGGAGATACGCTTATGGCTTTAAAAAATGCCTCGCCATCGCTCTATAACGAGGATTTGGCACCTGCAAAGGAACGCAATTGGGGCGCGTTCAGTATTTTCAACGTCTGGACATCCGATGTTCACAGCCTTTGGGGATATTACCTTGCGGCAAGTCTGTTTCTGATTTGTGGCAATTTCATCAATTTCGTCATCGCCATCGGGCTTGGCTCGGTTGTGATCTATTTCCTGATGAACATGGTCGGCCAAGCCGGTGTTCGCACCGGCGTC
>CAIUPE010000093.1 GCA_903900975.1 uncultured Hyphomicrobiales bacterium
TCAAGGCAAGTTCGGCCGTTGCAGCCCGAAAAAGAAAGGAGCCCAGCAATGTCTTGACCCCGGCATAACCCGCAGAGCATAACTCAGAGGTGGCTCACTTCTCAATGGAAAACCCGGCTCACTTTTGCATGGAAATTAACACCGATGCTTCCATCTTGCCTTTGGGAATGGAAATTGCGCTGGTGACCGACGATGTTCCGGTGGCTTTCAAGCAGGCTGTGGCGGCCGGCGCTACCCCACTGAAGGCGCCAGCGGCAAAGCCTTGGGGCCAGATTGTCGGGTATGTCAGGTGCCCTGATGGGTTGCTGGTCGAGTTATGCTCGCCAATGGGTTGAGCGGCTGAGGACGTTGTCCTATCCACTCCTTCGCGGCCGGTAGCCTTGCCATTACCCTGATCCCTGCCGGGTTGCGTAATAAACGCCGATCAACGTAAGGCCAAATCCTGCCGCCATCACGAGAGTGAGGGGTTCGTCGAAGATGAGCCAAGCCCATAGCATAGTCACGGGTGGGCTGAGAAAGACGATGCTGCTGACCTCCGACGGCGGATAATGCCTCAGCATAATGTAATAAACGCTATAGCAAACGAAAGTGGAGAGGACGACGAGACAGGTGACGCCCAAGAGGAACGCGCGCGTTTCCAGCGGGCCAATCCCACCATCATACCAGGCCCAGGGGGCAAAACAGGTCGCTGCTGTCAAGCATTGAACGGCCAGACTTTGGTAAATGGGGATGTCGACGGCTTTCAAGCGTTTTTGCACCACGGTCATCGCCGCAAACAACACCATGCCCCCGACGGGTAACAGATAAGCCAACAACGGCGCGTGCCCGATGGCGATGCTGTTCAGGGATGCCACAACGACCCCGGCAACGCCGATGGCCGTTCCCATCCACTGCCGCGTCGTCAGGCCATGGCCAAGCAGCGGTTGCGATAGGACGGCGATGGCGAGTGGAACAAGGTCCGAGATGAGCGCGACAAGACCGGTAGGCACATGGTGGGCAATGGCCACGGCAAAGCTTGCCAAATATAGAAACATGCCGACAAAGCCGAAGGCGATGTTCTGGAGCAAGGCCTTGATGCCGATGGGGGCACCGATCAGCAGGGCAATCGGTGCAAAGGCAAGTCCCGAAACGAGGTTGCGCCAGAACAAAACCAGCGAGATCGGTGCGTTTTCGCTCGCAAACCGAATGCCGACAAAGCCGGAACTCCACGTCACGACCAATATTGCCGCTAAGACGGGGAACAGGAAAGGCGATTTAACGGCACGTGTCGGCATGATTGTACTTTCTCATGAGCCCTCACGGTGACATTCAGCGCGGCCGGAGATCTGCCCACATCCGACCTCATGGCCGGTTAGGACGACGTAGATCGGTCGAACGAAGGACGAAATGGCACACAAATGCCAATTTTCCGGCTCTACCGTAAAATTGACAGCGGACTATTGAACGTCTATCGGCGAATAGAATAACGTCGTTGCGTTTGTTCCGTGTCGTATAGGATTGTGATTATCATGCGTTTAAAATCTGTTTTCGTTGTTTCGGCTGCTCTTTTGATTTCAACGAGTGCCGCCTTTGCAACCAACAAAACCCTCAAGAAACCTAAAGCAGCGCCTGTTGTTGAGGCTCCCGTTGCTGCTGCTCCCGTAATCGTTGCGCCGCCCACCCGCTCATGGACGGGCCTCACGGTCGGGTTGAACGGTGGATATTCGTTCTCCGGATCCGTTGACGACAGTCAGGATGGTTCGTCATACGGTATCGCAAGCTCAATGTCCGGCATGACCGGTGGCGGCCAGATCGGCTATGACTACCAGTATAATTCGGCTGTCATCGGGGTGGTTGCTGATATCGATTATTCTGGGGCAAATCAGTCGTTTCTGGCGTATATTTATTCGTTCAAACTGACCGAAACTTACAACACAACGGTTCGGGTTAAGGCCGGCTACCTTCTGAACAGTGATACACTTCTTTATGTGACCGCCGGCTATGCTGCGAATGAGCAGAAAATCGAAGAGACGACGGGCACGGGTTATAGCGAGACGCATTTATTGTCCGGCTATGTCGTCGGAGCAGGTGCCGAACACTATTTCACGTCGAACATCAGTGCGTTTGGTGAATATCGCTATTCGAAATTCAACTCGACGTCGTATGAATTTCAAGCCGGTAGCCCATACGGGATGGATTATTCACAAAGTGAAGTCCGAGTTGGCTTTAATTATCATTTCTGAACATCGGCCGCGCGGTTTGCCCGGTCTGTTTGTCGTTGACATAGGTTAAGCAACGTAAAGCCCCGCTTCGGCGGGGCTTTATTGTATCGGGCCAAGGCTTAGCATCCGTTGAAGGACCTGGATCGTAGTTAAGAAGTTCTGCCATTAAAACGAGGTCAAAAAAATGCCCTATGTGTCGATCACTGGTCTCCGGATTAAGAGTCCGCTGATGGCCCCCTTGTTTGCCTGGCATGCGATCCGTTCGATGCAACAAGCGAAGCGAGCACCAGCCTGCCGTCTGGCTATAGCGCGACGGATCAATGGCGTGTCACATACGATGACCGTTTGGGACAATCGCCAGGCGATGTTGGCGTTCCTCACGAGCGGTGCTCATCGCAAGGCGATGCAGGCTTTTTCACGCATCGGTACGGGCTACGGCTTTGGCTATGAGGGGGAGACGGCACCTTCATGGGACAAGGCGCATCAGCTCTGGCAGGAGAAGGGGCGGACATAAAAAAGGCCCCGCCGAAGCGGAGCCTTTTCTTATCTTTTTAAACTTTAAAGCTTAGAAGGCGTGCTTGTAACCGAAGGTGATGCCGGTCACGTCGTCATAGTCAGGCGAAACCTGCAACGTATGATCCTTGTAGTTTTTGTAAGAATAGCTGATCGAAGCATACAGCGAATCTTCTGGCGTAAGCGAAACGGTGGCACCGGTCGAAACCTTTGGCGTGTTCCAGTTGCCAGAGAAGGCATCGCGGTAACGCAAACCGATCACGTTCCAAGTAATGTCGGAGCTGACTTTCCAATCAAGCGCAACCGTTGCCACGTAGTAGGCTTCTGGATTGTAGCAATAACCATTCGACGACGACGAACTCAACGACGAGCATTTATAGCCGCCTTCGTTATCGATCTTTACCCAGCCCCAAGCATAACCAAGAGCCGCACCTGGGGTAATTGTGAAGTCACCCATTTTATATTTATACGCTACGCTCGCCTCGGCAGCCGATTTGTCGCTGGCTGCAGAAGTTGAACCTGTCGCGCCGGTCTCGCCCAAATTATAAAATGCCGTGTGCGAATAAGATGCACCAGCGACATAAACGCCTTCGAAGGTATGCGAATAACCAACTTTACCCGTCCAATCCTTGATCGCACCGGTCGGCTTGCCTGCATTGTTCATTGTGCCCGAACCGTAGAGTTCCGGGCCAAGCTCAACGCTGATCGAATTCGTCTTTGGTGCCGGAGCAGGTGTTGCAGCTGCCTTCGCATGTGCAACGGTAACCACTGGGGCGACGGGAGCTGCTGCTTTCTTCTTGGCCTTTAAAGGAAGGTCGGAAGCCAACGCAGCGGATACCGCAAACACAGAAAGTGCGGCAATAATAACTATACGCTTCATACTAAACTCCACAGATACTCTACGCGCGCGTTAGCACGACACAATGAAACACAGGCGGAAAACCGTAAGGCAAAGGAACGCCTAATCTCATTCGATTAACGTTCTCTTAAAACTATCAGCAATCCGACAAACGGGAATTATCCGCTTCACATGACATTGTCATGACATTATCATGACAATCTAGCCAAAATCGAAAAATAATATGCCAAATTAGCCCGGTTTTTGGGTGAATTGTATCTGCAAGCAAGAACGTTCACGGTGCTGCGGGTTTTGGATCAGCGAGTGAACATGGCGATGAGCCGGCGCATCAATCGCGGCTTTTTACGATGGTTTGGTCGAATATGGCGTGAAACGGAATTAAATCGTGCAAAACGGCGCGTCAGCACATCGAAATTCATGGCGATTGGATGTGTGATTTGATAATTAAACCAATAGGTTAGATAGATGCGATCCCTAAAATGGCTATACAGATAATTGCCATACACTTCATATTCGGAAAGGGCCGCGCCATCGTTCAGGGCAAGATGCGTGATGACGGCATCGACAAGTCCCATCCCGCAATTTATCTGAATGGTGTTATGTAAGGCCGCCATCAGATCGCGTTGGAATAACATGCCGTGGGCGATGAAGGAGCGGGGATAGCGGGGCGTTGGACCGAGAAGTTTTTCAGTCATGCGATGGTAGGATTTCAAATATTCATCCGACGTGAAGAGCAATTGCCGTTCGTCTTTATCCATAAATGAAATCGGGCGAACGAAGATTGTATCGGCATCATGGACTAAAATGGTCTTAGCATCGATATAGGCGAAGGACGTCAATTTGATGATCTGTTGCCTTATCCAGCCATTCTGGCTTTTCCCGGCTATCTCGTACGTTAGATTTTTGATTGATTCTGGAAGAATATCCTCTTCATTAATGTAAATCGTCGCGTTCTGATGGCAAAATGAACGAATTTGGTCATCATTTTGTCCAACAATATAAATGTTTTCAATTGGATGGGATACGAACTTTCGGATCGACTGGAGGGCGAGGGCAGCCTGTTCAAGGTCTTTAGCCGCAAGTGGAATAAGGACGGATACAGGCACATTGCTGGGTGAAAAGCTGCGTGGTTTAAAGGACCAGACATAGTGAAAAAAGGCTTGCCGTAATTTTCTAGGGACTTTGATGGATATTTTGTTGTTCATTTTTATCTCGGCGCTATCCCAAACGGTGCTTATGCAAATTTACTAAGACAGAGCACTAACGTCTTTCACTTTTAAGTTTTTATCCTATTTTAGCATTCTGCCGCCTCAATAATGGCAGAGCCAGCAATTTTTCTAGGGGCGAGCGAGCTGATTTGAACAAATCTCGTGGCCATCGAGGTGTTTAAAATTAGGGTAGCTGTATCAGGTCACGAGCTTCCAAACACCAATGCAGCCGCCGACTTGACATCATGTGTTTCAGCAGGTTGAATGGTGTTGTTGGTGTATACGTGTTAGTAGTTTCGGAAAGTATGAGTGATGAAGCCCTCATTTTGGATGTACGAACAATACATCAAATATCGCTATCGGAAAAATATTATTGTAAATGGTCCTTTTAGAAGCGGAACTAATTTATCAAAATATTTGATTGATAATTTTACAAATCATAGTGCAATTTTCAATTCATTTTGGTGGAAGCATATGCCTCCATCACAAACGGAATATTCGGCTTCTGCCTTAAAAATATTGCCAATCATTATTACATATCGCGATCCTCTTGATTGGGCGGTGTCGGTATTCAATTTTTTCTGTAAAAATTATAAGGAATATTATAGTGATTACAGCTTTGAAAATTTTTTAAGAACGCCATTTATTTTATTTGATAAATCAAAATATATTTCA
>CAIUPE010000094.1 GCA_903900975.1 uncultured Hyphomicrobiales bacterium
GCGTGAGCTTACGGGTTTAATGTTGCCGTTTACCCGTCCTTGCGAGGAGCAAAGCGACGAAGCAATCCAGCCTCTTCTTTAGGCTTCAACTGGATTGCTTCGCGTTCGCTCGCAAGGACGGAAGAAAGCAGTGCCTTCTTTTAGACCAACCGAGCCTGCTCCACCGCAGCGGCAATAAAGCTCGCAAACAGTGGGTGTGGCTCAAACGGCCGCGACTTCAATTCAGGGTGATACTGCACGCCGATAAACCATGGATGGTTCGGGAATTCGACTGTTTCCGGCAGCAAGCCATCGGGAGAAACGCCAGCAAAAACAAGGCCTTTTTCCTCCAACTTCGACCGATACGCCATGTTGACTTCATAGCGGTGGCGGTGGCGTTCGGAGATTTTGGTGTTGCCATAAATCTTGGCTATATGGCTGTCCTCGTTGAGCTTGGCGTCATAGGCACCCAAGCGCATCGTGCCGCCGAGATCGCCTTGGGCTGCGCGTTGCTCGAGCTCGTTGCCGCGCATCCATTCGGTCATGAGGCCGACGAGGGGATCGTCGCAGGGGCCGAATTCGGTGGAATTGGCGTCTTTGATGCCCGCAAGGTTGCGGGCCGCCTCAATCACCGCCATTTGCATGCCGAAACAGATGCCAAAATACGGCACATCGCGTTCGCGGGCGAAGCGGGCGGCGTTGATTTTGCCCTCAGCGCCACGCTGGCCGAAGCCGCCCGGCACCAGAATGCCGTGGACATGCTCGAGGAATGGCGCGGGATCTTCACGCTCGAATACTTCCGACTCGATCCAATCAAGATTGACCTTCACCTTATTCGCGATGCCGCCATGGGCGAGCGCCTCGATCAGCGATTTATAGGCGTCTTTCATGCCGGTATATTTGCCGACAATGGCGATGGTGACCTCGCCTTCCGGATTATTGATCCGGTCGGTGACGCCCTTCCAGCGCGAAAGATTGGGCTTAGGCGCTGGTTCAATGCCGAAGGCTGCGAGCACTTCTCTATCCAATCCTGCGGCGTGGTAGGCGGCGGGAACGGCATAGATCGAGGACACATCACGCGCCTCAATCACGGCGGTTTCGCGCACATTGCAGAACAGCGCGAGCTTCCGGCGTTCCTCGACCGGAATTTCGCGGTCGGAGCGACAGAGCAAAATATCGGGTTGGATGCCGATGGAGCGCAGCTCTTTGACTGAATGCTGCGTCGGCTTGGTTTTAAGCTCACCCGCCGTTGGAATGTAAGGCAGCAGCGTCAAATGGACATAAACCGCATGGCCCCGCGGCAAATCATTACCCAATTGGCGGATGGCCTCGAAAAACGGCAGACCTTCAATATCGCCAACCGTGCCGCCTATTTCGACCAGAACGAAATCAACGCTTTCATTGCCTTCGAGCACGAATTCTTTGATGTGGTTGGTCACATGCGGGATAACCTGCACGGTGCCACCCAGATAATCGCCGCGGCGCTCTTTGGTGATGATGTCCTGATAAATGCGACCGGTAGTGATGTTGTCACGCTTGGTCGCAGGGCGTCCCGTGAAGCGCTCGTAATGGCCAAGGTCGAGATCGGTCTCGGCCCCATCATCGGTGACGAAGCATTCGCCATGCTGATAGGGGCTCATCGTGCCCGGATCGACATTCAAATAAGGGTCGAGTTTGCGAAGGCGAACCGAGTAACCTCGGGCCTGAAGGAGAGCACCCAGAGCCGCAGACGCAAGCCCTTTGCCCAATGAGGACACCACGCCACCGGTGATGAAAATGTACCGTGCCATGGGGTTTTCCTTCTAATGATAAACAATCGATTCGACAAAACATCAGGCGGTTGAATCGGGGTCTATCCACACCCAATCGCAATCACGCCGTCCAAACTAAAAACGCCGGAAGCTAAACTTCCGGCGTCTTAAAATTTTGGGACGGATAATACCCTTATTGCGCTGGCTTTGGCTGGCCCTCAAGCTGCTTCAACTGGTCCAAAACACCACCCGGTTGCGCAGGTGCCGTCCCAGTTGCAGCAGGTGTGGCCTGATCAATAACCGACTTTGGCGCGCTCGAATGGCCCGAAATAATAGCAAGCAACAGACTGGTGCCAAAAAAAGCCGCAGCAAGGATGGCCGTAGTACGCGTTAGAAGATTGGCTTGGCCGCGTCCCGTCATCAAACCACCCAGCCCGCCACCGCCGCCAAGACCACTCAAAGCGCCCTGCTCGGAGCGTTGCAGCAAAATCACCGCGACAAGCGCGATAACGATGAGAAGATGGATGACGATGAGAACTTGTTGCATATCAGCATGCGCTTTCAGAAAACGGGTAATACATTCAAGCCGCACTTTAGCACGCGGCAGCCTCAGGATCAAAGCACGAAAATGAGGCTAGTCAGCGAGAGCAGCTTACCAACCTCAATGACATCAACGATAGGCCGATGCAATTCCCAAGAAATCATCGGCCTTTAGGCTCGCTCCACCCACTAACGCACCATCAACATTGGCTACCCCCATTAATTCTATGGCATTGGAGGGCTTCACCGAGCCGCCATACAGAATGCGAACTTTGTCCGATTCATCCTTACCAACCAACTTTTTTAGATCGGTACGGATCAGCGCATGAACCTCTTCCACGTCTTTGGCCGTTGGGGTCAGTCCGGTGCCAATCGCCCATACGGGTTCATAGGCGATGACGATATCCCGTGCTGTCATGCCATCTGGCACGGAGCCCTTCAATTGGCGCCGGACGATGGCAAGTGTCTTACCCGCTTCGCGCTCAGTGCGGGTTTCGCCGACACAAATAATGGCCAAAAGTCCATTGCGATGCGCCGCTTCGGCTTTCGCGCGCACCGTCGAATCGGTTTCGCCGTGGTCGGCACGACGTTCGGAGTGGCCAACGATCACTGCTGTTGCACCGGCATCGGCCAACATCGCAGCGGAAATATCGCCCGTATGCGCACCGTTGTCTCTGGCATGACAATCCTGCGCACCAATCAGAATGGCTTGGCCGATAGCCGCATGCGACAAGGCCGAAACCAGTGTGGCGGGTGGGCAGATCATTAGATCGACCACGCGACGCAAGCCAATATCATTTCCAGCGCCAATCTTATCAAATTCATCCAACGAAACCTGCAAGCCGTTCATTTTCCAATTACCGGCAACTAGAGGGCGGATAGAGCGGGACATGAATTTCCTTTCTGAACCAAAATCGAGCCTTGGATAGCTTTCTCCTTAAAAGACATAAGATCCAGCAGAAATAAACCGTCATCGCGCTAGTTTTACTTGCATCCTGTCGTTAAACGCGCTTTGCCAGCTTTTTGTTGGATCTTCGATCCGATTGCAGGTTGCCGACGCGCTCTTTATGATGGGGCGTAACGCAAGACACGAGTAGAATGGATCGCTTCTTATGATGGACGGTTTTCGCAAGGCATCGCGCAGCATCGCTGGTCGAATTGTTATGACGGCCATGTTTGGCTTTTTGATTTTCAGCTTTGCACTGTGGGGCATTGGCGACATTTTCCGGGGCTATGGGATGCGGACTGTCGCAACGGTCGGGTCGACTGAAATCGACGTTCAGGCCTATCGCGCAGCATTCCAGACGGAACTACAAACCATGTCACGCCGATATGGTCACGCGATTACGACGGAGCAGGCTCTGTCCACCGGCCTCGATCGTGAAGTTCTTGGCCGACTCGTGTCGGAAGCCGCCTTGGATGACCGCGCCCATGCCATGAAGCTCGGTATTTCCGACGAAGCGATCGTCAAAAAAATTCTGACCAATAGTCCCTTCATTGGCTCAAATGGGCAATTCGACAAAGCGCGGTTTAATGAAGCTCTACGGCAAGCAGGCTACACAGAAGCTAGTTTCATTGCCGAGCAACATCGGCTTGATATTCGGCAGCAAATCATTCAGTCGCTATCCGGATTGCCAGACGCACCGGGCCTAATCGGCGACGCTATGGGCCTATATGCGAATGAAGAACGCGCGATCGAATATGTCGAGTTTGGCAAAGATCAAATGCCAGCGTCCCAAGTTCCGGATGAAGAAACTCTGAAGAAATTTTTTGAAGAAAACCAAGCCAATTTCCGCGCACCGGATTATCGTAAAATCGCCTATGTTGCGCTTTCTCCAGCTGATCTCGTCGATCCGGCCACGCTCTCCGAAGCGGAGACGAAAGCCAAATATGATGCAGAACTTGCAACCCGTTATACAAATGTTGAAAAGCGGGCCGTCCGGCAAATCATCTTCCAAACCGAGGACGACGCCAAAGCAGCATCGGAGAGGATCAAGGCTGGCACTTCTTTTGACGATATTGTTGCCGAGAAAAAGCTCCAAGCCTCGGACACCGATCTCGGCCTTGTTGCCAAAACAGGTATTATTGATCCAGCGGTGGCCGACGCAGCCTTTGGTCTCGAGGCGAATGGAATCAGTGATGTCGTGAAGGGTAAATTCGGATTTATTTTGGTAACTGTCGGCGAAATCAAAGCAGCCGAAATCCGGTCCTACGAGTCGGCACTCCCCGAAATCCGCGCCAGCCTTGCAATAGCAAAGGGCAAAGAACTAATCCGCGATTTACACGATAAAATTGAGGATCAACGCGCAGCGGCCAAGCCATTGCCGGAAATCGCAAAAGATTTGTCTCTCAAACTCGTGACTCTTGACGCCACGGACCGCTCCGGGCGGGGTTCGGACGGTGCGGTGATTGAAGGTATTCCGGATCGGGATACGCTCTTAAATGCGGCGTTTAGCTCAGACGTCGGCGTCGATAACGAAGCCCTTTCAACATCGACCGGAGGCTATGTTTGGTTTGATGTGCTCGGCATTAAACCCGCGCATGATCTGCCACTTGAAACGGTCAAAGAAAAGGTCATCGCCGCGTGGCAAGATGACGATGCCAATAGTCGTCTGGCGACTAAGTCGGCTGAGCTGGTTGTCGCATTAAGCAGCGGCAAGTCGATGCAAGAGATCGCGGGAATGCTCGGCGTTGAGGTTAAAACGATGGCGGGTATCAAGCGCGATACGAAATCCAAAGAACTCGGTCAGGGTGCCGTTAATCGTGTCTTTGGTGTACCGGAAGGTGGTGCCGGATTTGCCACAGGCACTCTACCCTTACAGCGCATTATTCTACGCGTGACCAAGGCAGGGCTTGGAACGGCGTCGGCGACGGCACTTGCCGATGCTGGTAAAATCAACAAGGAAATCAAACTTTCTTTGGCTGATGATTATGCGAATGTTTACGTTGGCGACACACAAAAGGAACTGGGTGTAAAGGTTAATGACAAGGTCATTGGCTTGGCACTCGGGACAAACTGAGGTCTCGATGATCCTTCAGCCTGAATTTGGTGCCTTTGAGGACGCCTATCTCGACGGTGAAACCCAACTGGTTCGCACCGTGCTGGTCGGCGATCTTGAAACACCCGTGTCCGCCTTTTTGAAACTGACGGCTGAGGATGGCCGGAACGCCTTCCTACTGGAATCAGTTGAGGGTGGCACGGTACGCGGACGATACTCGATCATTGGGCTTATGCCTGATGTAATCTGGCGTTGCCGCGGTTTCGACGCGGAAATCAATCGGAACGCACTGACAGACCGAACCCATTTCGAACCCTGTGGCAAGCCACCTTTGGCAGCCCTTCGTGATCTTTTGGCGGAAAGCGCCATCCCGGGTGACCGTACTTTGCCTCCGATGGCCAATGGTGTGTTTGGCTATCTTGGCTATGACATGGTGCGCCACATGGAGCGGCTGGGTGAACCCAATCCGGACGCGCTCGGCGTGCCGGATGCGATCATGGTTCGGCCAACCGTGATGGTTATTTTCGACTCGGTGAAGGATGAGATTACGATCATTACACCGGTGCGCCCGAAAGATGGCGTCAGCCCAAAAGCCGCTTATGAAGCCGCTATCCTGCGGTTGGAAGCAGCGAGCGATGCGCTTGACCAGCCGCTTCCCGCCGGCGCGCAGGCTCCCGCTTCACTTGCCCCAATTGCCCCTCCGCAATCCAATACGACCGAGGCTGAGTATCTGGGCATGGTGGAGCGGGCGAAAGAATATATCCGCGCAGGTGATATTTTTCAGGTGGTGCTGTCACAACGGTTTGAGACGCAATTCCAACTTCCACCCTTTTCGCTCTATCGCGCTTTGCGCCGCGTCAATCCCGCGCCGTTTCTGAGCTTTCTCGATTTTGATGGCTTCCAGTTGATTTGCTCCTCGCCCGAAATTCTTGTTCGGGTACGCAATAACCGCGTCACAATCCGCCCGATTGCCGGCACACGTCCACGCGGTGCCACCGAAGCGCAGGACATTGCGCTCGGCGAAGAATTGCTGGCGGATGAGAAAGAGCGCGCCGAACATCTGATGTTGCTCGATCTCGGCCGCAACGATGTGGGCCGTGTCGCAAAGACTGGAACGGTGGACGTCACCAACTCCTTCTTCCTCGAACGCTATAGCCATGTGATGCACATCGTGTCGAATGTAGAGGGCGATCTCGACCCGAAATATGATGTGCTTGATGCGCTTGCCGCGGGCTTCCCTGCGGGCACCGTTTCGGGTGCGCCCAAAGTTCGCGCGATGCAGATCATCGACGAGCTGGAACGCGACAAACGCGGGCCTTATGGCGGATGCATCGGCTATTTTGGTGCGAATGGCGAAATGGATACCTGCATCGTGTTACGCACGGCTATCGTCAAAGACGGCAAAATGCATGTGCAGGCGGGTGCGGGCATTGTGTATGATTCAAACCCGATGTCCGAGCAGCAAGAATGCATCAATAAATCCAAAGCACTGTTTAGAGCGGCAGACGAGGCGGTGCGCTTTGCTAGCTTTGCTAAACGGGGGCAATAAAGCGCTGTTTTGACCAGGCGATCCATGATATACATTCATCACATTGTATATCATGGAGGGTCCGATGTTGGTCTCAAAATGGGGAAATTCGCTCGCCATTCGCCTGCCTAAGGAAATTGTCGATCAATTGGGCCTGAAAGAGGGCGACGACATCAAAGTGACGATGAAAGCCGAAGACGGCTCGTCCATGCTGGTCGAAAAGCCTCGCAAAAAGCATGAATTGCTTGAAGGCTTGCGGAAATATCGGATTCAATTTCCGGATGACTACAAATTCGATCGGGAAGAAGCCAATGCCCGCGGTAAGTGGGACGACAAGTGAGCCCCCGCGTCTTTTTCGATACGAATATAATCGTCTATCTCTACACGCTTGAGCGGACGAAATCTGAACGTGCGCTTGAACTGGTATCTGAGGGGGGAATTGTCAGCGTACAAGTGCTCAATGAATTTATCTCGGTTGCACGAAAAAAGCTGAAGCTCGGTTGGAACGACATTGAGGCAGGTCTCACAGCCATCCGCGAAGAATGCGATGTCATCCCGCTCGACCTCGCCATCCATCAGCAAGCCTTGGAGCTTTGCCAGGAATCCAATCTCTCGATTTACGACGGATTGATCGTCGCAGCCGCTCTCACCGCAGGCTGTGACACGCTCTACAGCGAAGACATGAATCACGGCCAAAAGATTGGATCGCTAACGATCATCAATCCATTCCGCCCGGCATGAACCCTTTCGCTTGACGAGACGGGCCCAAATCGTCGAAATGCTTCTCGCAATAAGGATCAAGCCTTTCCATGACGCGCGTCACATTGATCGACAATTACGACAGCTTCACCTTCAACCTGTTTCACGATCTCGGGAAACTGGGAGCGGACGTGACCGTCATCCGCAATGACGATATTACCACCGAAGCGCTGATCGCCTCGTCGCCTGACGCGATTGTGCTGTCGCCCGGCCCCGGAACGCCAAGCGAGTCCGGCATTTGTCTCGAAGTGTTGGAAAAAGCCAGCGCAACCATCCCGATTTTTGGCGTTTGTCTCGGCATGCAGGCCATGGGGCAATGTTTTGGCGGCGATGTCATCCGCGCGCCATTGCCGATGCACGGCAAGATGTCGACCATCCACCATCAGGGTAAAACGGTATTTCGCGGCATCAACGGACCGTTTCGGGCCACCCGCTATCATTCACTCATTGTGAATCGGGCCACCTGCCCTGCCGCTTTTGATGTAACGGCTGAAACCGATGACGGCTTGATTATGGGCCTTTCGCATAAAGCCTTGCCCGTCCATGGCGTGCAGTTTCATCCAGAGAGTATTTTGTCCGAGCACGGGCTGGTGATGTTTAAGAATTTCCTCGATATGGCCGCGGCTTGGAATGCTAAAACCGGTCGCAACCAAGGGCGTGCCTGATGGACACGATCAAGCCAATCATAGCCAAACTCGCCAATGGCGCGACGCTTAAGCGCATCGAAGCCGAGGACGCGTTCGGCCAGATGCTGTCGGGTGAGACGACACAGGCGCAGACGGCGGCTTTTCTCATGGCGTTGCGCCTTCGGGGCGAAACGGTTGACGAGATAGCTGGCGCTGTAACCGCCATGCGGGCGCGGATGCTGCGGGTGGAAGCGCCCACCGACGCCATTGATATTGTGGGCACCGGTGGCGATAATTCGGGCAGTTATAATGTCTCGACGCTGGCAGCCATCATCGTTGCCGCAGCCGGTGTGCCCGTGGCCAAGCATGGTAACCGCGCCTTGTCGTCCCGCTCGGGTGCCGCCGATGTGCTCACCGCGCTGGGGGTTAAAGTTGGGCTGGAGCCGGAAGGCGTAACCCGCTGCATCGCTCAAGCAGGCGTTGGTTTTATGTTCGCGCCAACCCACCACGCCTCGATGCGCCATGTCGGGCCGGTGCGGGTTGAACTTGGCACCCGGACGATTTTCAATCTTTTAGGCCCGCTCTCCAACCCAGCAGGTGTAAAGCGGCAATTGCTCGGCACTTTCTCGTCGCATTGGCTGGAGCCGATGGCGGATACGCTGCGCACGCTCGGCTCAGAACGAGTCTGGCTGGTGCACGGCTCGGACGGGCTCGATGAGATCACCACCACGGGACCAACTGAGGTGGTTGAGTTGCGCGACGGTACCTTGCATCGCTTCTCAGTTACCCCAGAAGACGTCGGGCTTCGTCGCGCGGATCCTGCCGAGCTTAAAGGCGGCGATGCAGAGCATAATGCCAAAGCCTTGATGGCGGTGTTGCAGGGCGAACCCTCCGCCTATCGCGATATCGCGCTGATCAATGCCGGCGCGGCGCTCGTGATTGCCGACAAAGCCCCCAATTTAAAGGAAGGCGTAGCGTTGGCAGCCCAGGCGATCGATAGCGGAGCCGCGAAAGTCACGCTTGAGCGTCTTGTGCTGGCCTCGAATGCGTAACAGATCATGACCGATATTCTAGCCAAGATCGAAGCCTATAAGCGCGTCGAAATCGCCGAGGCCAAGGCCCGCATTTCGGAAAGTGAAATTCGCCAAATGGCAGAAAAAGCCGCTGCCCCACGCGGATTTGCGAAAGCCATCGCTGCCCATCTGGCAGAAGGCCGTCCAGCGCTGATAGCCGAAATCAAGAAAGCGAGCCCGTCGAAAGGCTTGATCCGCGCAGATTTTGACCCGCCATCGCTGGCGCGGGCCTATGAGAAAGGCGGCGCCACTTGCTTGTCGGTTTTGACCGATACACCCTCCTTTCAAGGCCATCCTGATTTTCTAAGACAGGCGCAAGCGGCAACCGCCATGCCCGCTCT
Organism: uncultured Hyphomicrobiales bacterium; assembly: GCA_903900975.1. Taxonomy (GTDB): domain Bacteria; phylum Pseudomonadota; class Alphaproteobacteria; order Rhizobiales; family Beijerinckiaceae; genus CAIUPE01. The sequence goes on from CAIUPE010000094.1 coordinate 9,597, forward strand.
CCGAAAAGATTTTCTCTACGAGCCCTATCAGGTCTATGAGGCCCGCGCTTGGGGCGCCGATTGCATTTTGGTGATCATGGCGGGCGTGGATGACGCAACCGCGCGGCTTTTGACCGATACGGCGCATGAGCTTGGCATGGATGTGCTGGTGGAAGTGCATAACCGCACCGAGCTTGAACGCGCCGTCCCCCTTGGCACCAAGCTCTTAGGCATCAACAACCGCGATTTGCGGACGTTTGAGGTATCGCTGACCGTTTCCGAAACTTTGGCCCCCTTGGTTCCCGCTGACCGCATCATTGTGGGCGAAAGCGGTATCTTCACGCATGACGATGTGACAAGGCTCTCAAAGTCCAACATCAACACGCTGCTCGTTGGCGAGAGCTTGATGCGGCAAGCAGATGTGGCTGCAGCAACCCATTCGCTTTTATTTGGAAACGCCGCATGAGCAAGCTCACCCATATTGACGAGACGGGCGCGGCCTCCATGGTCGATGTCTCCGATAAAGCGATGACGGAACGCGAAGCAACCGCTGAGGGGTGCGTGGTAATGGAGCCCGCAACGCTTGCTTTGATCCAAGCAGGCAACGCCAAAAAGGGCGATGTGCTGGGCGTGGCGCGGATTGCGGGCATTATGGCGGCTAAGAAAACGCATGAGCTGATACCGCTGTGTCATCCTTTGATGCTGTCGAAAATTTCGCTGGAACTGGAACCCGATGAGGCGTTGCCCGGTATACGCATCAAAGCGACGGCCAAACTTTCTGGCCAAACGGGCGTTGAGATGGAAGCGCTGACCGCTGTATCCATCGCGTGCTTGACCATTTACGATATGGTGAAGGCGGCGGATCGCGGCATGAGCATAGAAGGCATAAGACTAATTGAAAAGCGGGGCGGAAAATCTGGCCATTTCCGCGCGGGGGAATAAGACATGTCGCTGATCAGCGTCGAGGAAGCCCTCAACCGCGTTCTAGCATCCGCGCATCAGCTTGAGCCCGAAACCGTCTCGATTGATGAAGCGCATGGCCGCACGCTGTCAGCGCCCTTACGGGCCAAGCGCACGCAACCGCCCTTCGATGCCTCCGCCATGGATGGCTATGCCGTGCGCGGTGTCGATATCGCGAAAATCGGATCAGCGCTGCGTGTCATCGGTGAATCAGCCGCAGGACACGCCTTTCAGGGCGAGCTCGGCGCGATGGAAGCCGTCCGCATCTTTACTGGCGCACCGGTGCCTGATGGGGGCGATACCATCCTGTTGCAGGAATACGCCAAGCGCGAAGGCGATACGGTTATTGTCGAGACATCGGAAGCGATAGGCCGCCACATCCGCAAAACCGGTCTCGATTTCGCAGAAGGCGCTATTTTGCTTGAAGCAGGCCATCGCCTGAACGAGCGCAGCCTCGCGCTGGCCGCCGCGATGGATCACGGCCATGTCGAGGTGTACCGAAAGCCCCGCGTCGCGATCCTTGCCACCGGCGATGAGCTGGTGCGCCCGGGCGAAGCCGCGCGCCATGACCAGATTGTGGCCTCAAACCACCTGACCGTTGCAGCCTTTGTGCGGGCTGCAGGCGGCGAACCACTTCAACTCGGCATTGCAGGCGATAGTTTTTTCGCGCTTGAACGCGGCATTCTGGCCGCCGAGGCCGAGCGCGCCGATGTGTTGATCACACTTGGCGGCGCCTCTGTCGGCGATCATGATCTCGTTCAATCAGTGCTTATACGACGCGGCATGGAACTCGGCTTCTGGCGCATCGCGATGCGTCCGGGCAAACCCCTGATCCATGGCAAATTGGGCGATATGTCGATTTTAGGCCTGCCGGGAAACCCCGTTTCATCCTATGTGTGCGCCCGCCTTTTCCTCACCCCGCTGATCCGCGCCATGCAAGGCGACCCGAATGCCGCGTCTGATCCGTCCGAGCCCGCGATTTTAGGCTGCGCGGTACGGCAGAATGACAAGAGGCAGGATTATCTACGCTCTGAACTCGTGATCGATCCGGACGGATTGCCGGTGGTAACGCCTTATGAGGTGCAAGATTCCTCAATGATCCGAGTATGCGCTGAAGCCGGCGCGCTTGTGATCAGGATGCCGAACGCGCCCGCGCAAGAAAAGGGCGAGAAATGCCGGATTTTTCGGTTGTAAGCTAAAAGCCTCTTGCAGAACACATAGAGAACAGATAGGTTTGTTCATCTTTTGTTTTAGTCCGCGAGTCGGACTAATTAACGGAGCGAACCGCCCTATGTTGACCCGCAAGCAGATTGAACTTCTTCGCTTTATTCAAGACAGCCTTGCGCGGGACGGTGTGCCGCCTTCGTTTGATGAAATGAAGGATGCGTTGGATTTGAAATCTAAATCCGGCATTCATCGGCTGATTACAGCTTTGGAAGAGCGTGGGTTTATACGTCGTTTGGCCAACCGGGCGCGGGCGATTGAGGTGATCAAGCTGCCGGAACAGGCGCTGCCGAACCATACGCCGCGGGCCAAATTCAACCCGAGCGTGATAGAGGGTGATTTAGGGCGCATTCGACCGAGTGCAGCCAATGATGCGCCGCCTTATGTCTCGATCCCCGTAATGGGACGGATCGCCGCCGGTACGCCGATCTCGGCCATTCAATCGCGCAGCCATACGATTGGCATGCCGCCGGATATGCTTTCGAGCGGGGATCATTATGCGCTCGAAGTGCGCGGTGATTCGATGATAGATGCCGGCATTTTTGATGGCGATACGGTCATCATCAAACGGCAGGAAACGGCTGATACGGGCGACATTGTGGTGGCGCTGATTGATGATGAGGAAGCAACCTTGAAGCGGTTGCGCCGTCGTGGCTCCTCCATTGCGCTTGAAGCGGCCAATCCAGCCTATGAGACCCGTGTATTGGGGCCTGATCGCGTGCGTATTCAAGGCAAATTGGTAAGCTTGATGCGGCGCTACCATTGAGCGCATCATCGAGGCGTGATTGGTTCAAGCGTTGGATCGTCTGGTTCAACCGTGAGGGATGCTTCGGATTGAGATTGGCGTTCGGGCGGCTTAAGGGACCAAGGTCGGTCATAATTGGCCCGTCGGGCACCGTGGATGCGGTAGCCCCCCTCGCCATCGGCAAACAACTCGATGCTTCCTAATGCCGCAGAACGTGGTTGATCGATGGCCAAAGCCTTACATCCCATTGGCGCTTCCAACGGCGTCACAAGTACCGTTGCTATTGCACAATCCTCTGACAAATCTCGGGGCCGAAGCGTCAAAGTCAACACTTTGCCGTCAACAAGGTGAGCAATGCAGCCACGGGCGTTACACAGGGGGCCACGCTTGACACTCGGGTCGGCGGGCTGTCGCATGTCGCCATCGGCCGAAAGCCATTGTGACACCACAAAGGTCGATGCTCCCTTCCCCATGACCGCTAAGGCACCGTCCGGTCCCCGAGCAGCCAAGGATAATCCATCACGTGCCACGACAATGTCAGGTCGCTGTCCAAGGAATGCCAACGTGATACCGACACCGACAGGCAATAGGCCAGCCAAGCGGAGCCGGGTCGACCACAAGGTAAGCCATAACAAGCCAAGCGAGAGGCAAAGGACGGAAGGTATCGAAATAGCGGGCAGTGCTCGTGTGGCATAAGGCGTCGAAGCAACAAGACTTGATACGTAAAGCATCAGATCGACCGAATACCCCATGATGCTCCAGAACGGTCGATCGAGGCCGAAAGGAATGGCCATAACCCCGATGAAGCCGATGGGCATGGCAAGGCTTTCGATAAGGGGAATCGTCAATGCATTTCCAATCAAACCCAAAGGCTGAAAGCGTTGAAAATGAAAGGCCGAAAATGGTCCAGTGGCGGCTTCCGCCAACAGCGTGGTTAAAAATACAGTTTTGCCATGGCCAACCAGCCAATCACCGGCCCTTTGAACAAGGCCCTTTGGCGGCCGTTCGATCACTGGGGAGACGCGAGGCGGTACCATCACAGGCGAGCGGTCAGCCTGAGGTGGCAACCGCTCAAAGGCAGCAATTAAGGCAGCCACGGCTGCAAACGACATCTGAAAGCTTGGGCCCAACACACTTTCTGGTTCCATTGCCACAATAACAAAAGCGGAAAGAACCAGATTTCGCATCGACATCGCTCGTCGACCGACCAAAACCGCGCCAAAGAGAATCAGCGTCATGATCAGCGAACGCTCGGTGGCGACTTCCGACCCGGCAAATATATCATAGGCAACGGCACCGATCATGGCGGCCCCCGCAGCCCATCGCTTGATCGGATGGCGGAGGGCAACACTGGGGATAAGTACTAAAAAGCCACGCACAAGAAAAAATACCATTCCGGCTGCCAGCACCATATGAAGACCGGAAATCGAGACCACGTGGTAAATGCCTGCGGCGCGCAAAATATCGTTGGTTTGATCGGTGATATAGCCGCGTTTGCCAGTAAACAGCGCTGCAGCTACCGCGCCGCTCTGCCCACCTATGGCCTTTGCGATGCGATCTGTCAGCGCAAGGCGCAGGCGATCAACCATCGTCATAAGATTCAAGCGCCATCCCATTTCCGCCAGGGGCAAGATGGTGACGGGCCCAACCAACGATCCGACGCCGCCAATCCTGGCAAAATAGGCGTCGCGGGCAAAATCATACCCCCCCGGCCTTGCTGGAACCGGCGGCGGCATCAATCGGATCGTTCCACTGATATGATCCCCCGGCGCAAGCGCTGGATGCCCCGAAAGCGTTGCACGAATCCGATAAGGTAATTCAAGCGCACGACCCCGCAAGCTTAAGGGCCGAAGCAGCAAATGGCCGCCACTGGCACCCCAGTCGATGGTTTCAATAATGGCGTCGATGCGTCCTGATACGTCGCTGGGCAGGATCGGCGCGCCTGTCCATTCGGTTCGAAGCGTGGCTGATAAGAAGCCGAATGCAATCGCGAGCAGCGCATATAGTAGATAGCGTATGCTCGCCCGGGCCTCGCGGAAGACAATAACCGACCCAACCATCACGAGCGATACGATAAGCACCGCCCATAAGGTCGGCTCTTCATCAGCGGCAAAATATAGCAAGACGCCAATTATACTGAGGGGCGCAAGCCATAAGAAGGGACGCCGGGCGGCAATTTCGGCATCCACGAGTTGAGCAAGTTCGGTACCCAAGGCTCGAAGCGCCTCGCCAAAACTTAGCGATGCAGTCCGCCCCCATAGCCCTGAGATCGAAGCCACTGCAGAGCGCATACGCGGGATGGGATAATGGGGCTCCTTATCCATCCCGTTCTCATGCCTTTCATCGATCCGCGCTTAACCTTCGTCGTGTTCAATGCTACATGACCTGCGCGAGGAGGCTAGAACCGCAAAGTTGCGTCGCGGCCTTTTGCAATCATTACGTTTAGGAAATTCTATGTCCACACCCATCGTTACCCGCTTTGCGCCTTCGCCGACTGGCTTTCTGCATATTGGCGGCGGTCGTACTGCCCTGTTTAATTGGCTATTCGCAAAGCGCTTTGGCGGAAAAATGCTGCTGCGGATCGAAGATACCGACCGAGAACGCTCAACGGATGCTGCGATTGAAGCCATTCTCGACGGACTGAGGTGGCTCGGAATCGATTGGGATGGCGACGTTGTATACCAATATTCGCGCGCGGCCCGTCATCGGGAAGTAGCCGAACAGCTTTTAGCGTCGGGAAACGCCTATTATTGCTATGCCTCGCAGCAGGAGTTGGAGGCCATGCGCGAGAAAGCTCGCGCTGAGGGCAAACCGATGCGCTATGATGGCCGTTGGCGCGATCTTGGCGGCACGGACGCTGAGAAACAGGCCATTGCTGAAGGACGTAAGCCAGTAATCCGCCTCAAAGCCCCGCAAGACGGAGAAACAGTGGTTAATGACCACGTGCAAGGCCGCGTCGTTTGGCAGAACAAGGATCTCGATGATCTGGTGCTACTGCGTTCCGACGGTAATCCGACTTATATGCTCGCTGTCGTGGTCGATGATCACGATATGGCGGTTACCCATGTCATTCGCGGTGACGATCACCTGACCAATGCGGCACGCCAGACGCATATTTATCAAGCGGCCGGCTGGAAAGTGCCTGAAATGGCGCATATTCCTCTGATTCACGGTCCTGACGGTGCAAAACTCTCCAAGCGACATGGTGCGCTCGGGGTCGATGCGTACCGCGCAATGGGATATTTGCCCGCAGCCATGCGGAATTACCTCGTTCGTCTCGGCTGGAGCCACGGTGATCAGGAGTTTTTTACGACCGACGAAATGAAGGACGTGTTTGGCCTTGAAACCATCGGCCGGTCACCGGCACGGTTTGATTTTGCAAAATTGGAACATATCAACGGCCATTATATGCGGGCCAGCGCGGATACTGACCTTTTGGCCGCCATTGAAGTGATCTTGCCCGACGTTGGTCCTGAGCGCGGATGGCCACAATCGCTCTCCGAAAAAGCACGGAGCGATTTCTTGACGGCGATGCCTGGATTAAAAGAACGTGCGAAGACGTTGATCGAACTCGTTGATTCTGCATATTTTATTTATGCAACGCGCCCCTTGAATTTTGAACCCAAAGCCGAAACGATTTTGGCCGATGGCGGACGGGAACGAATTGCGGCGTTGCTGCCACGACTGGCGGCATTAACGGAATGGTCGGCCCATAGCACCGAAACGGCCGTTCGTTCTTTTGCTGAGGAAAGTGGCCTGAAATTGGGTCAAGCCGCTCAGCCGTTGCGTGCCGCTTTGACCGGACGATCCACATCGCCTGGACTTTTCGACGTCATGGCTGTTCTGGGACGGGACGAATGTCTGGCACGCCTTGGCGATATCACCGCATGACTTTATGTCACAAAACGGTATTGCTGCACTGCGAGAATTAGCCTTTAGCGTGATTGTGCAGCGCTCCCAAGTGGAGTAGCTTTTCACGTGTCGATCACTTGGCGGCAGCCCTTCCGGGCTGATCCGTCGGCTCCGTTTAGGAAAGCTACCGCATGTCCAACCCTGTCACTCTGAATGTTGCTGATCATTCCCTCGAACTTCCCGTCAAGGACGGTTCGATTGGTCCCAGCGTTGTCGATATCGGCAAGCTTTATGCACAATCCGGCATGTTCACCTATGATCCGGGGTTTACGTCGACGGCAAGCTGCGAATCGAAAATTACCTATATCGATGGCGATGAAGGCGTGTTGCTTTATCGCGGCTTCCCCATCGATCAGTTGGCCGAACATGGTGATTTCCTCGAGACCTGCTACCTGCTGCTCTATGGAGAATTGCCAACCGCTTCCCAGCGAACCGATTTCAACTATCGCGTCACGCGCCATACGATGGTGCATGAGCAGATGATGCGCTTCTTCCAGGGCTTCCGCCGCGACGCACATCCCATGTCCGTGATGGTGGCAAGTGTTGGCGCACTCTCGGCTTTCTATCACGACTCCACCGATATCGCGGACGAGAACCAGCGCATGATCGCTTCAATGCGCATGATCGCAAAGTTCCCAACACTTGCAGCTATGGCCTATAAATATTCGATCGGCCAACCTTTTGTGTATCCGCAGAACGATCTCGACTATACCTCGAATTTCTTGCGTATGTGCTTTGCAGTGCCTTGCGAGGAATACAAGGTCAATCCAGTGCTCTCACGCGCGCTTGACCGTATCTTTATCTTACATGCCGATCACGAACAGAATGCGTCGACATCGACCGTTCGGCTTGCCGGCTCATCGGGTGCCAATCCGTTCGCTTGTATTGCGGCGGGTGTCGCTTGCCTTTGGGGGCCAGCGCATGGTGGGGCCAATGAAGCTGCCCTCAAAATGCTTCAGGAAATCGGCACGGTTGACCGGATACCGGAGTTCATCGCCCGCGCCAAGGACAAGAACGATCCCTTCCGCCTAATGGGTTTTGGCCATCGTGTTTATAAAAACTACGATCCGCGTGCCAAAATCATGCAAAAGACGGCCCATGAAGTGCTTAACGAACTCGGCATCAAGGATGATCCGTTGCTCGATATCGCAGTTGAGCTAGAACGTATTGCGCTCAGCGATCCCTACTTCATCGAAAAGAAGCTGTATCCGAATGTCGACTTCTATTCCGGCATCACACTGAAGGCGATGGGATTCCCTACCTCGATGTTTACCGCCCTCTTCGCACTGGCTCGCACCGTCGGTTGGATCGCGCAATGGAAGGAAATGATTGAGGATCCGTCGCAAAAAATCGGGCGGCCGCGCCAGCTTTATACGGGTTCTCCAAAGCGCGATTATGTCCCATCCCATATGCGGTAATTGCGGCCAACTGATTTCATCAGCCTTAGGCCAATCATGTCCCGCCGGATTTATGTTCCGGCGGGCTTTTTTCTAAAGCGACGGCCGATCCAACCGATGCGTCCGATCAGCGTCAATGGTGCTGAATGAGTCGCATCCGATATCCGAACATACCCGTTCTCACGATAGAGCCATGAAGTCTCTTCATGAGCATTGGCGTCTAAAAGGTCAATCATTGGCTCCGAATGGCGTCCCCAGGCTTTCTGGTTTGTATCCAGCAATAAGAGATCACCCTGTGCTAGGTTGTTGCCATTATCGGCGCTATTTACCACGACAAGCTTGGCATCTTTTACATCAATACCAGCAGCCATAATCACATCGGCTGGAAAATGAGCTTGGCCGGCCCGCGGCGTAAAATTGAACTTTTCTGTTCCCTTTACCTGCTCCAGATCAAAAACATCCAATTCAACAAGCAATTCAGGCGAAGCGCCAACAGCACGCTTCGTGCCTCCTACAATCCAGTCAATCGGTACGCCGGACGCCTCGGCCAAGGCCTTGACCACATCCGTTTTAGGAATTTGATCGCCACCGACAAGATAACGCTGAAATTGACGCCATGACCGACCTAAAGCGTCAACCGCCATCTCCGGCTCACACCCCATCAATACCAAATAGCGCAAGAATGCCGCCGTGAAACGATCTCTAAATTCGATGCCAGCCATATCCGGCAAACGGTTGAGATTCCCTGGTGAAAATCTGATAAAATCAAAAAAATATATTTTTATCAATTCACTATCAAGAATTGTTGGCAATTTACGCCAACTGTCCATCCGCGGCCTCCCCCGTTTGATAAGACCCTCTTGATTTTTAGATAATTTTATCATTTAATCAATATCACTTACGGGCTACAATCAAACGGATCGGAAAGTAAGAAAATATAGGAGTTGGACGACCACAGAACTCTGCCTTCCTTCTACAAATCAATGCAACGCAAAGTTGTTGCGATAAATATACAACCACAATTCCGCCAAACATTCATTTTTTGGCCGGTCTAAGGATGATTTTATCTAATTAATATCGCTGAGTAATGAAAGGAACCGAATTTCGGTGATTTCGATCGTTACAACTTGCAAAAACAGACTTTCACACCTCCAACAATCCTTGCCGAGCTTGCTCCAGCAATCGTTAACCGAAGTGATCGTTGTTGACTATGGGTGCGAGCAAGGAACGGCAGATTGGGTTAAGAAGACCTATCCAGCCGTCAAAATTCTTGAAATCAACGATGATCCGACTTTTTGCGTCGCACGCGCGCGAAATCTCGGTGCCAAACGTGCCAACAACCCCATCCTCGCCTTTGTTGATGCCGATATTATCGTAAATAGCGATCTTGCATCATGGATTAGGCATCCGCCAACGGAACCTTTGTATTATGCCAATCTTCCGGGGACGTGGGAATGCGGCGGGTTCATCGTATGCCGTGCCGACAGTTTCAACGAGATCGGCGGATTTGATGAGGCTTTTCGAGGGTGGGGCCACGAGGATACCGACTTTATCGAACGGTTGGGAATGGCCGGATATAGACGTGTGGACATCCCGTCCAATTTCTTTACCGTTATCCACCACAGTAACAATATGCGGCAGGTAGGCGCAGGGACTGGTGGCTTTCAAACCCTACTTCAAGCCTATTATTTGGGTGAATTTTACCGCCGCATCAAGACTGACATGGTCAATCTAACAGGCCATCCCATTCCCCTTCCCACGCGCACCGATTTAATGCGGGCTATCAAATCAGAATTTGAGAGAGCCTGCCAAGCCGAAAACACCGAGCTTGTGCTCTCCGTTGCAATCGAACAGACTACGTTTGCGAACCACGTGATCGAAACTGAAAGCGAATTAATCTACAGGTTGAAAATAGATCACCTTCGATCGGGATGATCCAATACGCCTGCAATCACTTTGGCCGCCTTTGCGCTTGGCCATTCATCGCCAATGGCCATTGCCGTATCCAATGCAGCAAAACCGGCCATCTGGCGCCTTCGCTCAATACCATTGTGGAGAAGCGGAAGCAGATCGGCCGTCAATTGTGCCGCGTTACATGTCCCCTGAATGCGCTCCGGAACGACATTTTCACCGATGATTAGATTGGCCAACACGATCGACGACACGCTGATCAGATGCCGGATCTGCCCTTCCAATGCACCGACACGATAACCAACGACCATCGGCACTTGCGCCAGCGCCAACTCAAGCGTCACGGTGCCGGAGGCAGCTAGAGCCGCGCGAGCACCCCGAAAGGCACGATATTTTTCTGCCTCACCGGCCACTAAGATAGGCTTGATCTGCCAATCGGCAATTGAGCGTTCAATTTCCGAACGCAGATGTTCAACGGCCGGTAAAATGAAGGAAATAGGTCGCCCATATGCTTCGGTCACCGAAACCAACGTATCGCGAAATACGGGCATCATCCGAATGATTTCTGAGCGCCGACTACCCGGAAGTACCACAACAGACGGCGGCTCGGTATTGCGTTGATCCAGCTCAATGGCATTCGGCCGCAAAACATCCAAGCGCTCAATCAAGGGATGCCCAACATAAGTACACGCTGGCCCGGAAAGCCGACGATGCGCCTCGGGTTCAAATGGCAAAATGGCGAGCACTTGATCGATATATTCCGCCATCGACTTGGCACGCCCCGGCCGCCAAGCCCAAACCGACGGGCTGACATAGTCGACGACCGGCAGATCACCCATCACCGCCCGCACGCGTTTTGCTACGCGATGGGTAAAATCAGGGCTATCGATCAGAATGAGAAGGTTGGGCCGAAAGGCCAGCAACGCTGTTGCCGTCTCCCGTATCCGCCGCAACAGAGCAGGCAACCGCTTTAAAACAGGCACAATTCCCATGACCGCAATTTCTTCAAGCGGAAACAGGCTTGCCACCCCCTCGCGGGTCATCGATGGCCCCGATACACCACAAAAGACAAGCTCGCGGTTAGAAAACTGCGCGCGCAACGCCGGAATGAGTTTCGCACCAAGCGCGTCGCCCGATAATTCCCCGACGACAATACCTATACGAAGCGGCGGCATAGCGGTCATCGGATGGTTACTCCCGTCACGAACATTCCATTTCGATCGGCTGCGTCTAACAAGGCCTGCCGCTCCACCAAAATCACCTGATCGGCCTCCACGGCGATACCGATCAAGCCAGCCCGCTTAGCCAGTTCGATGGTCCTCGGACCGATGGCCGGAAGATCGACCCGACGGTCTTGCCCCTTCTTCGACGCCTTCACCAAAATCGCACTCTGCCGATCGAGCGTTACGCGACGATTCTTTTGCATTTCGTAAACGCGTTTCAGCATCGCGTCGGTACCTTCCGGCCCCTCCACCGCGAGAATACGTCCGTCGGCTACCACAACGCCTTGCCCAAAATCGAATTGAGCCATTTTAGCAAGACATTCCAGCGCCAGATCTATGTCTTGGTCGACGGCAGGCGGCGGCGCAATCTGCCCCATCGTACCCTTTTGGGCCAAGAGGTCAGCCGCAGCTTCGCCGACGCCCAAAACCTTAATCCCCGCCTCCTCAAAGAGCCGGATCACGCCTCGCAAAATTCGGTCGTCGCCGCCGGTTACAATTTTTCGTAACTCATCCCGATTACGAAAAAACGTGTAAATCGATAGCAACGCTAATGGTCCCGGACGAGAAACGCCGCCGGCTAAAATGACCGAGCTGATGTTCCGTTGTTTAAGCGCCGACAAGAGGGCATGCGGATCAAGCATATCGGCGTAAAGATGCGGAAAGTCCCTGATCCGACGCTCGGCAAAGCCCCGCAGCCCGACAACGAATACCTTGCGTCCTGAACGTTGTAACGATGCAGCTATTTCAACGGGAAATGCACCACTTCCTGCTATGATGCCAATTGAATCGCCGGACGGCCCGGACAAAGATCAAGAATCCTTGCTATCGCGTGGCGTGCATACCGATCGGGTGCCAGCTCCACGCAGAAAATCAACGATCTCGGTCACAATCCGGTCTTCAGCAAAGTCACCCGCCACATCTTCAATACGCTCTTGCAGCGTACCTTCTTCAGCAAACAGCAAACGATAGGCCCGACGGATGTCCTGAATAGCGTCTCGCGAAAAACCCCGCCGCTTCAACCCAACAATGTTCAGTCCGGCGAGATGGGCGCGATTACCCAAGGCAATTCCATAGGGAATGACATCATTCTCGACGCCAGACAAACCACCAATGAAGGCATGAGCACCAACGCGACAGAACTGATGAACCGCTGCACTGCCGCCCAAAATGGCGTAATCGCCAACCTGACAATGGCCCGCCAACATCACATTGTTCGAAAAAATGACGTCATTACCGACGATACAATCATGCGCGACATGCGAATTAGCCAAAAACGTACAGCGATCACCAATTTTTGTGACAAGACCGCCACCTTCCGTACCCGGATTCATTGTGACCCCTTCACGGATCATGCATTTCGAACCAATTTCGAGAATCGATTCTTCACCGTGGAACTTAAGGTCCTGCGGAATATGCCCAATCGATGCAAATGGATAAATCCGCGCGTCCGGACCAATATGGGTACGTCCAGCTAACGCAACATGGCTTACCAATTCACTGCCATCGCCAAGTTCAACATTTGGGCCGATGGTACAAAATGGACCAACCAGAACGCCACGTCCAAGCTTTGCGCCGGAATCAACCACCGACAATGGGTGGATCACTGTATCCCGCATGATGGTCCTACTTTCAGCTCACTAGCATCGCGCTTAATTCGGCCTCGCAGACGGTCTTACCGTCCACTTTGGCAATCCCCTGGAACCACCACATATTGGCGCGCTGTTTCATTTTCTTAAGGTGATAATGCACAACATCACCCGGACCGACGGGCTTACGAAATTTTGCATTGTCGATGGTCATAAAATAGACCAAACGGGGCGCGGCATCGTCTTTTGACGCAACACACAACGCCCCAGCTGTTTGAGCCATGCCTTCGATCAGCATCACGCCTGGCATAACAGGGCGTCCAGGAAAATGTCCGTTAAATTGTGGCTCGTTAAAGGTCACATTTTTGATACCGATGCAGGAATCGTCGCCGTCCATTTCAATAATCTTATCGACCAGCAAAAATGGGTAGCGGTGCGGTAAGAGTTCCAGAATCCGAATAATGTCGGCTGTACCCAGCTCTTTCTTCTCGGTCTCACTCATCCTCGGCCTCCATTTTTATCCGTGCCATATTCTTATCATCTACCGACACCCCGCCCCTCGTCAGGCGCGCGAGCTTCGCCGTCGCAGCTATTTCCCGGAACCATTGCTTCAACGGCCGCGCGGGGATACCGCCGACTTTCGACCCCGGCGGCAAATCCGAAAGCACCGAACTTCCACCGGCTACCTGTGTGCCCCGACCAATCTTAATATGGCCGTTGATACCGACTTGCCCGCCGAAAATGCAGAAATCACCAATTTCCGAACTTCCCGCAATTCCGGTTTGCCCCGCAATCAGACAATGTCTGCCGACAACAACGTTGTGCCCGACATGGACCTGATTATCGATCTTACTGCCCTCTCCGATAATCGTATCTCGAATACCGCCACGATCTATGGTGACATTGGCTCCAAGTTCTACCTTATCCTGAACAATCACACGCCCGATCTGTGGAACTTTGCTGTGTCCGTCGCGACCAATCGCAAACCCGAAACCGTCTTGTCCCAGACACGTACCCGAATGAATGATCACATCATTGCCGATCAAGGAATGAACGATGGTGACATTAGGGCCAATATGACAATGCCGACCGATGCGTACCAAGGGACCGATGACAGTGTTGGCGGCAATCGTCGTACCCTCACCGATTTCAACACCTGGCCCGATAACGACACCTGGATCAAGCGAAACGCCCACTTCCAAACGCGCATCGGCATGTACAGTTGACCCCGGAAACACACCCGAGCGACCAAATACCGGGGATGGAAATGCTGCTTCAGGGAAAAGGGCTAACGAGATTTTGGCAAACGAGGCGTAAGATTGTGGCACCACCAAAGCTACCGTTCCGACTGGAACCAAAGCCGCGTCCGAAGCGGACACAAAACAGGCTGCCGCACGCGTTTGCTTTAACTGGCCGCGATAGCGTGGATTATCGAGAAAAGAGAGCTCATTAGGGCCAGCGCGATCCAATGTCGCGACATTAGAAATAACGATCGACTGATCCGACTTACCGTCGATTGTCGCCCCAGAAAGCGCGACAATCTCCGACAGCCTTAACGGCGTATTCTCAAAAAATCCGCCCTCACCCGGTGTAGCCAAAGCTCTTAAACCTGCCGTTGCCGTTGAAGGAAGAGACTGGTACCGCCTCAGAATACCGAACCGGCCGAGAACCGGAACACCTGCGTTTGATCGTAATCATTCTTGGTAATTGGGAATGCAAAATCAAGACGGATTGGACCAATCGGCGATGACCAAAGCACACCAGCACCCACCGAACTGCGGATCGAGCGATCGTCACCCACCACTGTCAACCCGGTCGTTTTACCCGTGTAACCGAAGAGTGTGCCGGCATCAGCAAACACAGCACCCTTCATACCCGCTTCACGTGGCAAGCCGAAGATAGGGAACTGCAATTCGGACGAGCCGCCCAGATAAGTCGTGCCACCAAGGGCGTTCAAAGCTGAATTGCCGTTACTGTCATCACGCGCACCAATACCCGATGGCGTAAATCCTCGAACGAGATCCGGCCCCATAAAGAAACCATCGATGATCCGGAGATTATCCGAATAGATATAACCAGCCTGACCACGCAACATGCCAACAAAATTATCCGAAATCTCGTGATAATATTTAACGTCAGCCGTCGTCTTGATGTAGTGCGAATCGCCGCCAAAGCCAGCCAGGTCCTGCTTCAGTTCGGACAACTGACCCATGCGCGGATCATTTCTATTGTCGAGCGTGTTGTAGCTCAGCGTATAACCCAACGCCGATGTCAGATTATTACCCTGCGCACTCTGAATAGCTTCGGAAGCATGGGTTGTATCGGTGATCGAAACATCGTTGTTATAGAGCGAGTAGCGACCAACAATACCGAATTCTTCAGTTAATGGCGCACCGATGCGCAACGTGCCACCCGTTTTGACGTTCGAATAGTAAGCAAAGCGCGAATTGTCATTCTGCTTCGAATACACGTCGAAACCACCCGCCAAATGGCGGTCGAGGAAATAAGGTTCAGTGAAGTTAAACTCGGCACCCTTCGAATACTGACCCGTCGACGCGGAAATGCGAGCGAACTGGCCACGACCCATCAAGTTCGATTCCGAAACGCTCACCTGCGCTAACATGCCTTCAGTCGTCGAATAGCCACCGCCGACAGAGAACTGTCCGGTTGACTTATCTTCAACATCAACATTGACGATCACCCGATCCGGCGTCGAGCCAGGCTCGTTCGAGATACGAACCGTTTTAAAGAAACCTAGATTGTTCAAACGACGCTCGGTGCGATCAATCAGCACCTTGTTGTAGGCATCGCCCTCGCCGATATCGAATTCGCGGCGAATAACCAAATCACGCGTGCGGCTGTTGCCGCGAATGTTGATCCGCTCGATATAAACGCGCGGACCTTCTTCCACAACAAAGGACAGCTTGACTGTAGCATTGGCCGTATCACGATCACCCTTTGGACGAATCTGGGAGAAGGCGTACCCTTTCGACGAAACTTCTGTCGTCAAACCAACAATCGTCTTCTCGACAAGGTCCGAGTTGTAGATATCGCCCGCATTCAGCAACAACCGCGCCTTAAGACTGTCCGAAGGGATTTCGGCAATACGCGATTCAACCGATACTCCACTGACTTTATACTGCTTACCCTCATCAACCGTAATCAACACGCGATAGCCGGCAGCCTTCTCGTCATAATCGACCTTTGTGTCGACAATGCGCATATCAGCATAACCATGCTTCAGGTAAAGGCGGCGAACCAACTCGGCATCTGCAGCGAGACGATCTGCATCATAGACGTCGGTCGTCTTAATCCAGGACATCCAATTACTCTCGGTCGTCTGCATTTCGTCCCGCAAACGACCCGATGAAAATGCTGTATTACCCGCGAAATCAATGGACTTCACACCGGTCTTTTCACCCTCATCAACAGTAAAGACCACATCGATCTTGCCGTTCTCGAGCTGAACGATACGGGATTTGACACTCACATTCGAGCGACCAATGCGTTGATAAATTTCTTTGATGCGCGCTGTGTCTGCATCAAGCGCTGCTTGGGTAAATGCCCCGCGCGCCTTCAATTGCAATTCACCTTCAAACGCGTCGGACTTCAGGCGCTTGGTACCCTCAAACGCCACATGGTTGATGATGTTGTTTTCTTTGACCGTCACAACAATGCTGTCACCCTTTTTGACAACTTCAACGCTCGAAAAAAGCCCTGTCGCCAACAAATCTTTCTTCGCAGCCTCAACCGTCTGCCCGGTCACATAGGACTGAATGGTCGTGGTATCGATTCGACTATTACCCTGAACCACGATGGTTTCAGCGTGACCGGGAACCGCCATCGCCAAGGAAAGGGCCAGAACAACCAACCCCGGCAACACAACACGACGGGCGAGAGCAAAAATCGAAGGAGCAAAAGACATTATGACGATATCCCAATCCATGCAGCAGCGCTCTCGGAAACATCCGAAAACCTGATACGACAATTTCCTTTTAACGCTTTTGTGAGCAACTGCAAAGCGCCCGTAGGCTTTTTTCGGGCTCAATCACTCAAATTTTTCTTTCAGCATTATTAAAGAGTTAACGCCACGCCGCTACCGCAAATCGATATAGAGCGAATAGAGTGTCAAACAAAGGATGAGTACCATACCGATGCGGAAAACAAATTCAGTAATGCGCTGATCCAACGCCCGACGGCGGACGGCTTCAATGGCATAAAAAACAAGGTAACCGCCGTCCAAAAGCGGAATCGGCATAAGATTAAGCAACCCAATGGATACCGAGATAAGGCCCGCAAAACCGATCAATGCACCAATGCCCGATTTAGCCACTTCACCCGACATTTTTGCGATTCCAATCGGCCCTGACAATTGATCCGGCGAGGCCCGTCCTGAAAACAATCCGGCGATAAAATCACCGCTGCTCGCAATCACTTCCCAACTTTGGCTAACCCCAAAGCCGATCGCACCAAAAAGCGTCTCATGCTTTAATTGGACTGTTGTCTCATCATGGGCCGCTGCAATTCCCAACACACCCATTCTGCGTTGACCAACAATGGACTCTCGGATCTGCAGACGAGGCGTGGCTGTCAATTCAATGTCGTTTCCGTCCCGCTCGACCCGAAACGGGAGCGCCACACCGGCATGTACACCGACGATACGTTGGACATCCATAAAACTCTCGACGCGCACGCCGTCAACCGAGAGTATGATATCGCCCATTTTGAAGCCGGCATCAGCTGCCGCACTGTCCGGCATCACGCTGGCCACTTTTGGAATCAAGATATAGCGGCCGAATAGATAGGCATTGGACGAAAAAATGACGATACCCAATAAAATACTGGCAACAGGTCCGGCCAATACAATGAGAAAGCGTTTCCAAACCGGCTGAAACACAAAACTGAACGCGCGCTCTTCAGCCGTCATTGTTTCCGCTGCTTCATAGTCTGGCTGGCTCGCAGCATCGGCATCGCCAAAAAAGCGAACAAAGCCACCTAAGGGTAGTAACGCAATCCGCCAGCGCGTTCCCGTTTGATCATTCCACCCGAGAAGTTCGGGTCCGAAGCCAATTGAAAAAGTAGAGACCCTTACGCCGCACCATCGCCCGACCAGAAAATGGCCTAATTCGTGAAAAAACACGATTAAAGTAATCACAAACAGGAAGGGAATGATGGTGTTCACGAAGCCACCTGCCAAATATCCTGGTAATTCTGACAGGGTCATCGTCCTAAACCTTCTGTAAACGCAAATGAGTTTGGCCAAAAACCATGGCAACTCTGCGACAATCCGTAGGCATTAAGCATCAAATGCCGAAAATTTCGCTGACAAAAAAAACGTAAAACGCGGCGGCTGCATAGGAATCAAGCCTATCCATAATGCCGCCATGCCCAGGTATGAGAGTGCCTGAGTCTTTCACACCGAAATGTCGCTTCATCGCTGATTCAAAAAGATCACCAAATTCCGCAATAATTGCAGTCGATAGAGTCAACCCGATCAACCCAGCACCTGACAACCAGACCACACCAAAAATGGCCTTAACAGCCAGCACAAACCCGACCGGGACAACCGTCCCCGCGATCAATCCGCCAAGGGATCCGGACCACGTTTTTTTCGGACTTACGGATGGCCACAATTTTGGACCCCCAACCGTTCGACCGGCAAAAAACGCCCCGATGTCGGAAATCCAAACCACAAGAAAGAGCCAAACCAGAATCATCAAGCCGTCCGTCGCCCGGCCTCGCAGCGCAAGCGGTCCGACAATTACCGTCGATGAATATAGCGGGCCGAACAACTGCCAAGCCCACCCCATATCCTTCCGACGAAATAACGCTACAAGGACCAAGCCCGATAATACCGCGGGTAAAAAGGCCAAAATCATACTGTCTTTTAGCGTCATGACGGCTACAATCGAACCCGTGACACCCAAAGCACCAACCAAGAACCGCGCCGAACGTACATCACCCTGAACGCCAATCACAAACAGCCATTCGCGCCAAACCGATAGGGCAGCAACGCCCCATACAAGAGCGAAAACAATGCCACCAAACCACGCGCTAACCAGTGCAACCGATGCCAACGCTAATGACGATGCGACGCGCATCATCAATTCGCTGCGGCGACCTCTGCCGTGCGTATCTCGCGTCATTGGTGGCCAAGGACGGCTCAAAGCACACCGCCAACGGCTGAAGGCGTGCCACCAAAACGGCGGTCCCGCTGCCGAAATTCTTCAATCGCCGCCACTAAAGCGTTACGGTCGAAATCTGGCCATAAAACAGGGCTGAAAACGAGTTCAGAATAGGACGCCTGCCACAAAAGAAAATTCGATAACCGCTGTTCGCCGGAGGTCCGCACGACCAAATCAGGATCGGGAATACCACGGGTATCGAGCCGGTCGGAAAACAGTTCCTCGGTAATATCGGCCGGGCTCAACCGACCCAAGCGAACCTCGTCGGCCAGATCGCGGACAGCATCGATCATTTCCCGCCGCGATCCATAATTAAACGCTACAATAAACGTCAGACCGGTATTGTGCGCCGTCAACTTCTCGGCATCATCCAACAACGCAATAATATCGGGCGAAAGGCCATCCTGGACGCCAATGACCCGAATTCGGACATTGCGCGCATGAAGAGTGGCCAGATCATGCTGAATGAACCGACGTAACAAGCCCATCAACTCTGCAATTTCCGGCAAAGGCCGCCGCCAGTTTTCCGAGGAAAAACTGTAAACCGTTAAATAGCGGATGCCCGCTTCTTCCGCCGCAATAATCGTGCGCCGCAAAGCCTCTACACCACGCCGATGCCCCTCAAAGCGGGGTAGTCCCCGTTGAGTCGCCCAACGGCCATTGCCATCCATTATAATGGCGACATGCGCGGGAATGCAGGGGCTCTCATCGTTCATGGACACTAGCAATCAGGTTGACCGATGTCGGGTGCAACAAAACCCAGCAAAAAAAATTTTACTGATAAAAAAAAGCTCATGCGTGGACTAAACCTGCATAATTTCCTTTTCCTTCACACCGAGGATTTGATCGATCTCGACAATCGACTGGTCCGTTGCCTTCTGGACCTGATCAGACTGCCGACCAACATCATCCTCGCTCATTTTACCGTCTTTTTCGAGTTTCTTCAGCAGATCCATTCCGTCACGGCGAACGTGACGAACGGCAATACGTGCATCCTCAGCATATTTATGGGCCGTTTTGACCATTTCCTTGCGGCGCTGCTCATTCAACTCTGGAATGCGAACGCGAATGATTTGTCCCTCGGTCTGCGGATTAAGGCCAAGGTTTGCTTCGCGAATCGCCTTGTCGACGGCCATCGCCATCGACCGGTCCCACACCTGAACGGACAACATTCGTGGCTCCGGCACCGTGACTGTTGCAACCTGATTGAGCGGCATGGCGGAGCCATACGCATCGACCTGCACAGCATCCAACATATTCGATGAGGCGCGCCCGGTCCGTAATCCCGCAAGATCATGCTTGTAAGCCGCAATCGTCGCCTGCATACGCCGCTTGATATCGGCAAGATCAAAGGTTGAACTCATGGTTTAGAAGGCTCCAACTGATGACGGGTTATAACATATTGATTACGACGAAGACTTCAGCCGTTCAAGGCGTGACCAATGTCGATTTTGCCTCGCCGCGCAAAATAGCGGTTATCGCTCCCTCACCATGCGCCGAACCAACAAGAATATTAAGTTTATTTTCACGTGCCAGCGCAAAAGCCGCCGTATCCATGATTTTTAAATCACGCGCGATGGCGTCATCATGGGTCAAACGATCAAACCGCGTTGCCGTTGGGTCCTTGTTCGGATCAGCAGAATATACGCCGTCGACCTGTGTTGCTTTCAATACGGCGTCGCATTTTAGCTCAACAGCCCGCAAAACCGCAGCCGTATCGGTCGTGAAAAACGGGCTGCCCGTTCCGCCGGCAAGCACGACAATTCGACCCTTCTGCATATGGTGCGAAGCAAGCTGACGCGCGTAGGTTTCGCAAATGGTAGGCACCGCTACAGCCGACAACGTACGTGCGGAGGTACCTTGTGCTTCGATCGCGCCCTCAAGCGCAATAGAATTCATGATTGTAGCCAACATGCCCATTGAATCGGCGGTTGCGCGGTCAATCCAACCGGCTGCACCCACTTTCGCACCACGGATGATGTTACCACCACCAATGACTACCGCAATTTCGTATCCGGCGCGCGAGGCTTCTGCGAGATCGGCAGCCAGACGCATCAGCGTTGCTGGAGCCAACCAATAGCCATCGGAAGCAATGAGAGCTTCACCTGACAACTTAACAAGAACCCGCTTGATATCGGCCATAAGCGCCTCCCTGTAGGAACACTATTCAGAAAAAAGGCGGCGCTTGGCGCCGCCCTTAATTCGTTTGGCTCAGGCCTTGACGCCCGATGCCGCCGCGACTTCCGCCGCGAAATCCGTCTCTTGTTTTTCGATGCCCTCGCCCAGCGCGTAGCGATAGAAGCCCTTCAGCTCAACCGCGACACCAAGCTTGTTGGCTGCTTCCTTCACAGCCTGAGCAACCGTCTTGGTCGAATCATGGATGTAAGACTGCTCAAGCAGACAAACTTCCTTGTAATAGGTCTTGATGCCGCTCTCGACGATCTTCTCGAGAACATTGGCTGGCTTTCCAGCGTTCTTTTCAGCAAGAACGGCCTTTTCACGCGCAACGGTAGCGGGATCAAGACCAGCGGCCTCAAGCGCCTGCGGGTTGGCTGCAGCCACATGCATTGCAATCTGGCGACCGAGCAAAGCAAGCTCGTCTGACTTTGAAGGCGATTCAAGGGCTACGATGACGCCAATCTTGCCAAGGCCGTCGGCAATCGACGAATGGATGTAGGAGCCGATAACGCCTTCATGCACCGTCAACTCGGCAGCGCGACGAAGGGTCATGTTCTCGCCAATCGTTGCAATCGCGTTCTGGATCGCTTCCTGAACGGTGCCACCGCCCGGATAATGCGCGGCATTGAGCGCGTCGACATTGGCCGACTTCTCAAGCGCCACATTGGCGATGGTCAGCACCAGCGACTGGAACTCTTCGTTGCGGGCAACGAAGTCGGTCTCAGAGTTAACCTCGACCACAACGCCCTTATGGCCCGAAACGCGAAGACCGATAAGGCCCTCAGCTGCCACACGGCCCGACTTTTTCGCTGCTTTCGCTAGACCCTTGGTGCGCAACCAATCGATTGCTGCCTCAATATCACCGTTGTTCGAATCAAGTGCGGTTTTGCAATCCATCATGCCAGCGCCGGTCTTCTCGCGAAGATCCTTCACCATTGCTGCGGTAACAGTCGCCATGGACTATCCTTTCGTGTGTTTTTGAAGAGTGACGCGGCAAAAATAAGCCGCCCTCGTGTTCATAAGAATGACGGCGACCCGAAAGCCGCCGTCTCGATGATAACAAGCGCCGATTCGCATGATAGTTTTGCGTATCAGCCGACTTTAAATCAGATGGCTTCGACGAAACCGCGCGCGGTTGCAATCCAGCCGTCACGGCCAACGCGGCCATTGAGCTTCAGCTCGGTGTCGAGCGTTGCAACGTCTGCATCGGTCATCGCAGCAACCTGCCAGTAATGATAGATGCCAGCCTCATTAAGCTTCTGCTCAAGCTGCGGGCCAACACCGGTGATCTTCTTCAAATCGTCCGGAGCGCCGCGTGGAACGGAAAGACGCTCGAACGCATCGCCCGAATAGGCGGAACCTTCAACAGGCAAGATTTCAGCAACAGGAGCAACCATCGCGCCGATATCCATGCCCGACGAACCCTGGCTGCGCGAAATGCCGTCAAGTGCAGCACGAGCAACTAGGTCGCAATAGAGCGCAATTGCGCGGCCCGCGTCATCATTGCCTGGAACTGGGAAGGTGATGCCATCCGGATCGCAATTCGTGTCGATGATCGCAGCAACTGGAATACCAAGGCGCTGCGCTTCCTGAATGGCGAGCTGCTCCTTGTTCGTGTCGATCACGAAGATCAGATCAGGCGTGCCACCCATTTCGCGAATGCCACCAAGCGCCTTGTCGAGCTTTTCCTTTTCACGGGCAAGCATCAGACGCTCTTTCTTGGTGAGGCCAGTTGCGCCGGCTGAGAGCAATTCGTCGACCTTCTTGAGGCGCTGGATCGAGCCGGAAATGGTTTTCCAGTTCGTGAGCATGCCACCGAGCCAACGCGAATTGACATAATACTGAGCCGAACGACGGGCTGCATCGGCAACCAGCTCGGAAGCCTGACGCTTCGTGCCGACGAACAGAACGCGGCCGCCATTGGCAACCGTATCCGAAACGGCCTGCAACGCACGGTGCAACATAGGCACTGACTGCGCGAGATCGATAATGTGGATGTTGTTACGCGTGCCGAAAATGAACTGCTGCATTTTCGGGTTCCAGCGATGCGACTGGTGGCCGAAATGGGCACCCGCTTCGAGCAACTGACGCATAGAAAAATCTGGCAAAGCCATTGGGTATTCTCCGGTTATGTCCTCTGCGGGGAATGTGGACCAGCCCTCATGGCCAGCCACCGGAAAGGACTAAAAAGCCCAGTCCCCGCATGTGTGATGACCGGTCGTATACGCGGCAGGAGCCGGATTGGCAATAGGCTGCCGCAAGGCAACACTGATTTATGGCCAACACCGAAGCCTATCAGGCCAATGAGATTAATCCCCATTGGATTAATGAATGTTCCTTGACGTCGAGGCACCATGCTATATATTGAGTGACGAATTTCTTAAATCGTCAGTCATCACACTTTTTCCTTTCGAGCCCGCCATCATGTCAAATCCTCCTTCTGAATTAGGGCATGACACCCGAGAACGCATTCTCGGGGAGGCCGATCGTCTTTTTCGGCATTATGGATACAGTAAAACAACGGTGGCTGATATTGCGCGGGCATTGGCGATGTCGCCTGCCAACATCTATCGATTTTTTCCATCCAAGCTGGCGATCACTGAAGCGATGGCGGACCGGATGTTATCCCATCGGGTTGCCCAAAGCGCTGAAATCGCCAACGGTCCTGGCGCGGCCTATGACCGCCTTCGAGCCCTCTTGCTCTTGAACCACGCGATGACCATCGATGTGCTTACAGAAGAGAAAAAGGTCCATGAAATGGTTGCCGTGGCGATGAGCCAGCAATGGGATGTGATCAAAACCCATATCGCCAAAATCACCGCTTTAATGGCCGATATCATCGCTGAAGGGGTCGCATCGGGTGAGTTTCGCCCGCATGATCCTATTTTAACGGCCAAATGCCTGCATCAAGCTTTCATTGCCTTTGTTCATCCCAATGTCGTGGCTGAATGTATGATGGACAAGGACCGCACCACCGCCGACCAGATGGTTGAGTTTATTCTATCTGGTCTACCCACACACTAGTGTTCACATGGGCCGCGCCAATAGCGCGGAATGGTGTTTGGGGTATACGCGATCCGACGGAGCGCCGTGCGCTTGAGTTTTGTCGAGTAGCTCGTTTTTGTTTTGCCAACCGCGTCGACGTCAAACGTTATGGGAGAAACCCGATGTTGCATCGCAACCTTATTCTGCTCGCCGTTACGGCCACTTTATCGCTTGCCGGCTGTCAAAAGCAGGCTGCTATTGCCCCTGAGCCTCCTCGTCCGGTAAAAATGGCCATAGTGCCCGCCACGACCAATTTCCGCACGCTGATCCTCTCGGGCACCATCAAATCCCGCATCGAGTCAAATTTGAGTTTTCGCGTTTCGGGTAAAATTCTCGAACGGAAAGTTGATATTGGCCAACGGGTTCGATCAGGCGATGTGTTGGCGCGGATCGACACCATCGATTTAAAGCTCGGCCTACGAACGGCAAATGCAGGCGTTGATGGGGCCAAAGCGCGCCTCCGGGTCGCGCAAGACGAGTTCAACCGCTACCAAAGCCTGTTTGACCATGGCATCGTCGCGCAGTCGGCATTGGATCGCACCAAGCTCGAGGCCGATCAGGCGGAAGCAGCCCTTAATCAAGCCATCGCCATGCGCGAGCAGTCTGCCAATCAAACGAACTATGCCGAGTTAACGGCCGATGCACCCGGTATTGTAACGGCTATTGCGGCGGAAGCTGGCCAAGTGGTGAGCCCTAGCACGCCTGTTGTTACCGTTTCTCGCGAGGATGAAATGGAGGCCGCGATCAATGTTCCAGAACAAGAGATCCGCTATTTTAGCGAAAACATGCCGGTTGATGTGACTTATTAGGCGGAGCCTCAGTTGGTCACGCATGGCCATGTGCGAGAAATCGCAGGGGCAGCGGACACGGCGTCACGCACGTTTTCGGTCAAAGTATCGCTCACACCCGATAACCGTATCCGCTTGGGCCAGACCGCTACTGTTTCAGCACAGCTCCCGGTCCATCCAAGCGGCCCAACCCTTACGCTCTCAGCTCTTGTTCAGCACGACGGACAAATGGCGGTTTGGATCATCGATCCATTGACCGAGACCGTTCATGCGAGAGTCGTAGCAGCAGGCACGGCAGTTGACGAAGGGATCATCATCACAAATGGCCTAAGCCAAGGCGAGTGGGTTGTCACCGCAGGTACTCAATTTTTGGTCGACGGACAAAAAATCAAACCAATCAAGGCGAACCTCGCCCAAGCCAGTACGGCGGCTACACCCATCGACTGATGACCCGTGAACCACTTTTCCTTATATATGGAGCGCCGACCATGTCAGCCCCTTCTCGCTTCTCATTTAATGTATCGACTTGGGCGATCCAGCATGTGGGTCTGACTCGGTTTTTGTTTGTACTGTTGATGTTATCCGGCATTTTTGCCGTCACCCATATGGGGCAAAAAGAGGATCCTGATTTTACGTTTCGGACCATGATCGTTCAGGCCGTCTGGCCCGGAGCAAATTTGCAAGAAATGCAGGATCAGGTCGTTGATAAAATTGAACGCAAACTGCAAGAGACGCCTAATCTGGATTATCTCAAATCCTACACGAGGGCGGGCAGTACCGTTATAACCGTCAATATCAAAGGCAGCGCGGTGGGCCGTGACGTCACTGACGCGTTTTATCAAGTCCGTAAGAAAGTGGGAGATATCGCAAGCGACTTGCCACAAGGTCTATTGGGTCCCTATTTCAATGATGAATTTGGCGATACCTTTATCGCGCTTTACGCCTTTACAGGCGATGGGTTCACCTCGCCCGAATTAGAAAAATACGCCAAGCAGGCGCGCGATATTGCCTTAGGTGTTCCGGGCATCGAGAAAGTTCAGGTTCTCGGCGCGCAAGACGAAAAAATCTTTATTGATTTATCGACTAAAACGCTGGCCGAGCGCCGTCTTTCCATCGCCGACATTGCCGCCGCCTTGGCGGCCCAATCCGGCGTAGACCCTTCAGGCCGCGTTGAAACCGCGGAACGATCGGTGCGCCTATCGGTTGATGGCGGTGTGACATCACCGGATGATATTGTCGAACTCCGCCTGCGCGTTGGAGGGGCTGTGATCCGCCTTGGGGATATCGCGACCGTGACCCGTGGTACGATCGACCCGCCCGACCGTGTTCACCGCTATAATGGCAAAGATGCCGTCATTTTGGGCATGGTGATGGCCAAAGGATTTAACGTCACCACGGTCGGCGACGAATTGCGTGCGGCCATGACTCATGTTCAATCCAGCCTACCCGTCGGTGTCGAGATTGGCCAGATTTCAGATCAACCAGATATCGTTAAACACTCCATCTCCGAATTTGTCGAAGCGCTCGGCGAGGCTCTAGCTATTGTTCTCATCGTTTCGTTCATTTCGATTGGATGGCGGGCTGGTCTCGTGGTGGCCATCACCATTCCCTTGGTGCTGGCTGCAACCTTTGCGGTTATGTTCGCCATGGGCATTGATTTGCAGCGGATCTCACTCGGCGCTCTCATCATCGCGCTTGGCCTACTGGTCGACGATGCCATGATCGCCGTCGAGATGATGGAACGAAAACTTGAGGAAGGGCATCCCAAACTCGAAGCAGCAGGCTTTGCCTATACGTCGACCGCTTTCCCCATGCTGACGGGGACTTTAATCACCACGGCCGGTTTCATTCCCGTGGGATTTGCGGCCTCAACGGCGGGCGAATATGTCAGCTCGATGTTTTGGGTCGTCGGCCTTTCGCTGGTCTTATCATGGTTTGCCGCCGTTTATTTCACCCCTTGGCTCGGCAGCATCGTGCTGAAAGAACGCCATCGCTCGGGCGCGCACCACGATATTTACGATACGAAATTCTATCACGGGTTATGGCGTGTGATTTCCTTGGCCGTTCAACACAGAGTCCTCGTGATCGCGCTGACGCTAGGGGCGTTTGGCCTTTCGGGCTTTGCAATGCAATTTGTACCGAAAAGCTTCTTTCCTGCGTCAACCCGCCTTGAAATTCTGGTCGATCTTTGGATGCCGGAGGGTACCAGCATTCAAGAAACCGGCCTGCAGGCCAAAGCCGTCGAAGCCCGCGTGCTAAACGACCCCGATCAGGCTTTTACCGCCACTTTTATTGGCGAAGGCGCACCACGCTTCTATCTGCCGCTCGATCAGCAATTAAGAAATCCGAATTTCGCCCAATTACTGATTGTGGCGAAAGATTTACCCGCCCGTGATCGGTTGATGGAAAAGACCCGCCAATGGCTGTCGGCCTACTTCCCGAGCATCCGCTATAAGGTTGATCGGCTCTTTAACGGTCCGCCGATTGGATGGCCCGTCCAAATCCGCGTCAGCGGTCCTGATCGCAACGAGGTTAGGCACATTGCCGATCAGGTTCGCGCAACCTTTGCCGCTGACCCTCGCCTATCCTCGATCCATGATGATTGGTTGGAACCGGTGCCCGCTTTGCGGCTGGTGATTGATCAGGACCGCGCGCGCGCTTTGGGTGTGTCCTCGCAACGCCTACGCCAAACCCTGCAAACGGCCATGTCCGGCTATCCCATTGGCACCTTCCGGGAGGGGGAACAAACGATTGCCGTTGTCCTGCGCGAAGAAGAAAAGAATCGCTCATTGCTGAGTGCGGTCGCAAACACCTATGTCACGACAGATACCGGCGCCAGCGTACCGATCTCGCAATTTGCCAAATTGGTGCCTGAGCTCGAACAGGGTATTGAATGGCGCCGCAACCGACTTTCTACCATCACCGTGCGCGGCGTTATCCCACCTGGGATCGAGCCTAATGACGTCACCCTCGATATGGTCGCCAAGCTTGGTAATCTGCGCGAAAGCCTGCCGCTTGGCTACTCGATAGCGCCACAAGGCGGCGTTGAGGAATCGGCTACGAGCCAAAACTCGATTGCCGCCAAAGCACCTCTCATGGTCATGATCATGCTGGTCTTGTTGATGGTGCAATTGCAGCATTTTGGCAAAGCGATGCTGGTTTTCGTCACCGCGCCACTTGGCTTGATTGGTGCGGTGTCGGCGCTCTTGCTCACCAATTCCGCGTTCGGCTTTGTGGCGATTTTGGGTATTATTGCGCTAGCGGGTATCATTATGCGCAATTCGATCATTCTGATCGATCAGATCGGCCAAGATATCGAAAGCGGTCATACGCCGTGGGAAGCAACCGTCGGTTCAGCGGTACGCCGGTTCCGTCCCATCATGCTTACCGCCGCCGCTGCCGTGTTGGCGCTTATCCCAATCGCCCAATCCACATTTTGGGGGCCAATGGCCTATGCGATGATGGGTGGCATCTTGGCAGCCACCGTCTTGACGCTTCTGTTTCTGCCCGCCGCCTATGCTTTATTTTTCCGGGTTAAAGTTCCCGAGGTAGGCAAACGCGACATGCCAAGCCATGCGTCGATGCTCGAGCGTCCCGACCTCGCTCTGCTTGACCTCGATCTTCCAAGAGCGGCGGAGTAGCACGATAAACGCCTAACCGTGTTCGACCATCACCACGCCCGGAATGGTACGAATAGCGCCTGCGATCTGTGGGGTGGCCCGAAAGCCACCCTGCAATTTCATCTCGACTTCGCGCAAGCCACCATCGATCGGCAAAACGATCAAAACCTCACCATCGCCGCGCTCTTTCAGCATGCCCGATAAAGCCGGCATCGGCGAAGCATCGGTGATCGTAATGCGCAAGGAACTTGGTAGGCGAGAGGCTGCGCGCTCCAAAGACTCGGCTGATTGGATGCGGATGCGGACATCCTCACCCTCAACCTGCGCCTGAACAATCAACACGACCGCCTGCCCCGGCTCCAAAATATCGCGGAACTGGTTGAGGCCCTCTTGGAAGATGATGGATTCAAAATGCCCCGTCTGATCAGAAAGCGCAAAAATCCCCATTTTGCTGCCCGATTTCGTGCGCCGTTCGCTCCGGTCCAGCACCGTGGCCGCAAGCTTGCCAACGGTCGCACCACTGCGGGCCGCACGGGCGAATTCGGTATAGGTTTGCACCTTCAACCGCTTGAGGATGCCCGCATAATCATCAAGCGGGTGGCCGGATAGAAAAAAACCTATGGCGTCATATTCACGTTGCAAGCGGTCGGATGCCTGCCAAGGCGTATAGGGTGGAACGCGCAAAGCTTCCGGTTCGCCAAGACCGCCGAAAATATCGCCCTGCCCTGCAATCGCTTCTTCCTGCGAGCGGTTGGCCAACGCCATAATGCCGTCGACCTCCGCAAAGCATTTCGCGCGGTCTTTATCGATAGCATCCAGCGCACCGGCGGCGATCAGGCTTTCGAGCGTCTTTTTATTGAACACGCGCGGGTTAATCCGCCGCGCCAGATCGCCGAGATCTTTGAACGGCTTATCGCCTCGCGCCGTGACAAGGCTTTCAACCGCCTGCGCGCCGACGCCCTTAATCGCTGCCAGCGCATAGCGGATCGACAATTGCCCGTCGCTGTCTTGATGAACCTCAAAGGTAACGCCGGATTGATTGACGCTCGGCGGATCCACGCGGAAGCCAAGGCGCTGCGCTTCGCGGCGGAACTCCGACAGCTTGTCTGTGTTCGACATATCGAGCGTCATCGAGGCGGCTAAAAACTCGACAGGGTAATTAGCCTTCAAATACGCCGTTTGATAGGCCACCAGCGCATAGGCAGCGGCATGGCTCTTGTTGAAGCCGTAATCGGCGAATTTCGCGAGCAGGTCGAAGATCGTATCCGCCGTCTTGGTATCAAGGCCGCGTTCAACAGCGCCGGTAACAAACCGCTCGCGCTGCTGGTCCATCTCCGATTTGATCTTCTTACCCATGGCGCGGCGCAACAGATCGGCTTCACCGAGCGAATAGCCCGACAGGATCTGGGCGATCTGCATCACCTGTTCCTGATAAATGATGACGCCGTGGGTCTCTTTGAGCGAAACTTCAAGTTTCGGATGAAGATATTCCGGCACCTCATGCCCGTTTTTGCGGGCATTATAGACTGGAATATTGGCCATCGGGCCCGGACGATAGAGCGCCACCAGCGCGATGATATCCTCGAAGCGGTCGGCCCGCATTTCTGCGAGCGCCTTGCGCATGCCCGCACTTTCGAGCTGGAACACGCCCACCGTTTCGCCCCGCCCGAGCATGTCAAAGGTGCGGGTATCATCAATCGGGATCGACTCAAGATCGACAGTAATGCCGCGCGCCCGGATCAGCTCAACGGCCTTTTGCAGCACGGTAAGCGTTTTAAGGCCCAAAAAGTCGAATTTGACGAGGCCCGCCGGCTCAACCCATTTCATGTTGAATTGGGTCACCAGCATATCGGATTTAGGATCGCGGTAGAGCGGCACCAACTGTTCTAAGGGCCGATCCCCGATCACGACACCTGCCGCATGCGTTGAGGCGTGACGGTGCAGGCCTTCCAGCACCAGCGCGATATCCAATAGCCGCCGGACGGTGGGATCCTCATCAGCAGCCTGCCTCAAGCGAACCTCGGTCGAAATCGCCTGCTCAAGCGTCACCGGATTGGCAGGATTTTGCGGCACCAACTTGGTGAGTTTATCGACTTGGCCGTAAGGCAATTCCAACACGCGACCCACATCGCGCAACACGCCGCGGGCTTGCAGCGTTCCGAAGGTGATGATCTGCGCCACGCGGTCCGCGCCATATTTGCGTTGGACATAGCGAATGACCTCATCGCGCCGGTCTTGGCAGAAATCGATATCGAAATCCGGCATCGACACACGATCCGGATTAAGAAAGCGCTCGAACAACAGGCCAAAGCGTAAAGGGTCAAGATCTGTAATCGTGGTTGCATAAGCAACAAGCGATCCCGCACCCGAGCCACGCCCCGGCCCTACCGGAATGCCTTGCGCCTTGGCCCAGCGGATAAAATCGGCAACGATCAGAAAATAGCCCGGATATTTCATCCGCTCGATCACGGATAATTCAAAATCGAGCCGCTTTTCATAATCATCAACGGTCAGACCTTCAGCTGGCCCATGCGCCTTTAACCGGACTTGTAAACCATTGACGGCTAGCTCGCGAAGGGCGGCCGCCTCATCGGTTGGCATATCCTGCTCGCCTACCGTGAAATTCGGCAAGATTGGCTTGCGGGTTTTAGGACGGAACGAGCACCGCAGGGCTATTTCGATGGTGTTGGTCAGCGCCTCGGGCAAATCGGCAAAGAGCTTTCGCATGGCAGAGCGCGATTTGAAATCATGTTCAGGTGTCACACGGCGGCGCTCGGGGTCTGAAACCAACCGCCCTTCGGCGATGGCAAGCAGCGCATCATGGGCAGCATAGGAATCCGGCTTGGCAAAATAAGCTTCATTGGTCGCAACCAAAGCGATGTCCTGCGCATAGGCCAGACCAATCAAACCCGTCTCGGTCCCGGTCTCATCGGCGGAACCATGACGTTGAATTTCAACGTAAAGCCGATCACCAAAAACGGATTTCAGCCGTTGCAGCCTTGCCTCGGCCAATTCGCTTTGCCCGGCCACCAAGGCGCGATCGAGCGGCCCTTTCGGACCTCCCGTCAAAACGATCAAACCATCCGCTGATGCACACAAAGTTTCAAATGACACATGCGGCGACCCTCCCATTTGCGGCGATAAATAAGCCAGCGACGAGAGCTTCATCAAATTGTCGTAACCTGCCTCGTTGGCCGCCAACAGTACAACCGACGGATAGACAAGATTGAGCGAAGACCCACGCCCGCCTGTTTGGTCCTGCATATCAAGCGCCAACTCGACACCAGTGATAGGTTGGATACCAGCACCCGCCAACTTTTCAGAAAATTCGAGCGCACCAAACAGATTATTAGTATCCGTCAAGGCAAGGGCCGGCATCCGGTCCTTGGTCGCAAGCTTTTTCAGCTCGTCAATCTTGAGTGCACCTTCGAGCAGCGAAAAGGATGAATGGACATGGAGATGTACAAACCCAACCTCCTCCAAAATCCGACTCATCTTCGCCCCCAGTGCTGCATGCTCCTGTCTTGCCCTGTTCGAGGCCTATCAGGCAAGCGGCAAGCGAACCGGCCAGCGTGGATAAATGTCAAATAAACACGCTCGACCAAGCATATATCGTACCCAGAAAAGCGGTGAGCGCTGCGAGTTCGGTAATGTCTTCTACAAGTGCGCGAAGCATGAAAACCTCCATCCGATTGCGATGAAGCATCATATGTTCACGTTTTGTTCTAATGCAAGATAATTCTTCCTGGCCCGACCGACGCTCTTTGAAAGGGTTAATAAAACCTTAATTAAGCTCGACGACTACCCCGTCACGAATGGTCACTCGGCGATCCATCCGCGAGGCCAATTCGAGATTATGCGTGGCAATCAGTGCCGCCAATCCTGTTACCTTGACCAGAGATAGCAGGGTTTCAAATACATAAGACGAGGTCGCTGGATCCAGATTACCGGTCGGCTCATCAGCCAATAAAACACGAGGGCGATTGGCAACGGCCCGCGCAATGGCGACTCGTTGTTGCTCCCCGCCCGACAGCTCAGCAGGCCGATGGGTGAGCCGTTCACCAAGCCCCAGATAACGCAATAACTCTGTCGACCTTTGTCGCGCTTCGCCGCTTTCTAATCCACCAATCATCTGCGGCAACATAACGTTTTCAAGCGCCGTAAATTCCGGAAGCAAATGGTGGGCCTGATAGATAAAGCCCAGTTCATGGCGTCGAATCGCCGTTCGCGCACCGTCGGGCAAGCCAACCGTGGGTTTGCCGCCGATGAAAACTTCGCCTGCATCAGGCCTTTCCAATAATCCAGCCATCTGAAGCAAGGTCGACTTGCCCGTGCCGGATGGCGCAATCAGCGCAACAGACTGACCCGGCCAAACCGCAAGGTCCGCACCCTTAATGATATTCAACGTTTGTTCGGCATCGACAAACCGCCGCTCGACCTTCCACAGGAAGAGCATCGGATCTGGCCGTTCGGACGATTGGGTATCGGTCATTCGTACCGCAAAGCCTCCACAGGATCGAGCTTTGCTGCCCGCCAAGCTGGGTAAAGCGTTGCCAACAGCGACAATAACAAGGCCATGCCAACGACAACACCCACTTCGCGGGGATCCACATCCGCAGGTAGATGGCTCAGAAAGTAAAATTCAGCCGGAAACAAATTGGTCTGAGTAAGTTTGGAGGCCAAAGCGCGCAGATTTTCGACATTCATCGCAACAACTGTACCGAGCGCAAATCCGGCAAACGTACCGACGAACCCGATAGCGGCTCCTGTAATCAGAAAAATCCGCATGATGGCGCCACGCGTCGCACCCATTGTCCGAAGGATGGCAATATCCGCGCTCTTGTCTTTCACCAGCATGATCAGGCCGGACACGATGTTCAGCGCTGCCACCAGCACGATCAAAGTGAGGATCAAAAACATCACGTTACGCTCGACTTCCAAAACGCCGAAAAACGTTTTGTTGCGTTGGCGCCAATCGGTCAAAAAGACGGGTCTTTCAATTTGCGTATTGATTGCGGCCTTGGCTTCATCCACCCGATCGGGATTGGCTAAAAACAATTCGATAGCGCTAACATCGCCATCCCGATTGAAATAGGCTTGCGCCTCGGTTAGCGGCATATAGACAAAGGCGGAATCAAATTCTGACATGCCAATCTCATAAACCGCTGCCACCGGATAGGTTTTGATCCGTGGTGCTGTTCCAAAGGCCGTTTGTGGCCCTTTGGGTGCCGTCAGTGTGATGTTGTCGCCCGGCCTAAGAAAAAGTTGCTCGGCCAGACGTTTACCGATCACGACGCCGGCATCGCCGTCAAAGCCCTCGAGAGTTCCTTGCTTGATATTGGTAGCAATAGCTGGAATGCGCTTGATATCACTCTCGCGCACACCACGCACGAGCACACCGCCCGCCCCTGCGGAAGTGGAAGCCAAGGCCTGCCCTTCAACCAGAGGCAACGCCAACACGACAGATGGAATCCGCTCCAACGCTTTCGAGAGCGGACCATAATCGGTCAGCGGCTTATCGATCGCCCCAACGAATACATGGCCGTTAATGCCGACAATCTTGTCGAGTAATTCTTTCCGAAACCCGTTCATCACGGACAAGACAATGATCAGCGTTGCCACGCCCAACATGATGCCGATAAACGAGAAACCGGCGATAACCGAGATAAAGCCCTCCTTGCGGCGCGCCCGCAGATAGCGCAACGCAATCAACCACTCGAAGGCGGAGAACACCCCCGAGCCAGCCAATCGACGCTTTCCCTGATCTGAAGCCGAATCGGTCATGAAATCAGGCCGAGAGCCGGGCGATAGTCTCTTCTACCGACAGCAACTCGCGTTCGCCCGTTTTCCGGCGCTTGAGTTCCACTTTGCCTTCCGCCAGTCCCTTCGGGCCGACGAGAACCTGCCAAGGCGAACCGATTAGGTCGGCGGTGGCAAATTTCGCACCCGTCCGCTCATCGCGATCATCATAGATCACGTCTTTACCGCGTGCGGTCAGCGCTTTGTAAAGCGTCGCGCAAGCTTCATCGGTGCCCGCATCGCCGATTTTCAAATTAAGCAGCGAGACGTCAAACGGAGCAACCGCATCCGGCCAGATAATGCCAGCCTCGTCATGCGAGGCTTCGATCAAGGCCGCCACCAGCCGTGATGGGCCAATACCATAAGAGCCCATGTGAACCGGCGTCTCACGGCCATCCGGCCCCGTAACGGTAGCCTTCATCGGTTCTGAATATTTGGTACCAAAATAGAAGATATGACCCACTTCAATGCCGCGCGCCGATATCTGGCGATCGGCAGGAACGGAGTTGTAAGCCGCCTCGTCATGCATTTCTGACGTTGCCGCATAGGGCTTCGTCCAAGCTTGGAAAATGGTGTCGAGAGCTTCGCGGCTATCGAAATCGGTATCAACCGCTGGGATCGGCTGATCGAGCACCGCTTTATCGGCAAATACTTCGCTTTCGCCGGTTGAGGCCAGAATGATGAATTCATGGCTGAGATCGCCACCAATCGGGCCGGTATCGGCGCGCATCGGAATGGCGGTCAGACCAAGCCGCGCAAAGGTGCGCAGATAGGCCACGAACATGCGGTTATAGGAGTGGCGCGCGCCTTCCTGATCGAGATCGAAGGAATAGGCGTCCTTCATCAAAAATTCGCGGCTACGCATCACGCCAAAACGCGGGCGCACCTCGTCGCGGAATTTCCACTGGATGTGATAAAGATTAAGCGGCAAATCCTTGTAGGACCGAACGGAGCCGCGGAAAATTTCCGTGATCATTTCCTCGTTCGTCGGCCCAAACAGCATTTCGCGCTGATGCCTGTCCTTAATCCGAAGCATTTCCTTGCCATAGGCATCGTAACGGCCCGATTCCCGCCAGAGATCGGCCGATTGAATCACCGGCATCAAAAGTTCAACTGCACCAGAGCGGTTCTGCTCTTCGCGGATGATCGCATTGATCTTGTTCAAAACCTTCAAGCCAAGCGGCAACCAAGCATAAATACCCGCGGATTCCTGCCGAATAAGGCCGGCCCGCAACATCAGGCGGTGAGACACAATTTCCGCCTCTTTCGGCGTTTCGCGGAGGATAGGCAGGAAATATCGCGACAGGCGCATGATGGATCTCTTCTTGGGCAAAACGGAATCAAAATCGAGCCTCGTTTGAACCGCATCGAAGCGAAAAACACAAGCGACGCTATGGCGTGTCTAAGACCCGAAAATAACAGAAAGCCTGTATAATGGGCGATCGTACTTTTTTATGGCATTTTAATGTCTCAAAGGATGACAGCCCCAAAAAAGTAGGGTAGCAATATGTCGCCTAGGATAAAATAGAGGTCGCGCCCATGCGGATGACGGCACATGGTCCAGGTCTGGGGAGGAATCTCCACCAGTAACGGAAGAGACGTTAAGTCCGGTCGCTTTTATCATGCGACTCCGTTTGGTGGTGTCAGGAATGAAATTAGAAGGCAGGGTTATCCCTGCCTTTTTTATTATCAAATCAATGACTTAAGACGACTATTCAACGTATTGAATAAAGAACGAGAGTGCGGCTGCAACGGGCATTGCTACCAGGCTTGTGATAAGCACTTTACGCCATAGGCGGGGAATGGCCGGAGCGCCTGCTTCGGTTCCCGGTGTTACATTGCCCATCTCGGTCTGGCTTTTGACGCCAAGCGGAAGAATCGTGAACAAAGTGAGCCACCAGGAGATGCCGTAAATGGCGAGAATCGTTGCAATCGACATGGTGCCGCTTTCCTAGATTTGTTCGAGTTCGATCAGCGTGCCGTTGAAATCTTTGGGATGAAGAAACAGAACAGGCTTGCCATGGGCGCCAATCTTAGGCTCGCCATCGCCCAGCACCCGCGCGCCACCAGCTTTTAACCGATCGCGCGCGGCCAACAGATCATCGACCTCATAGCAAATATGGTGGATGCCGCCGTCGGGGTTGCGCTCCAAAAACTTGGCAATGGGGCTTGCCTCGCCTAACGGTTCCAACAGTTCGATCTTGGTATTGGGCAATTGGATGAACACGACCGTCACCCCATGCGCCGGTTGCGGCAGAGGCTCTGATACCTCGGCACCCAGCGTTTCGCGATAAAGTTTCATCGCGCTTGCCAGATTGCCCACCGCAATCGCTACATGGTTGAGACGTCCGATCATCCTTACCCCCTTAGATCAGCACTACTTGGACGTGGCAGACGGGCTTTTTACCCCAGCTGTGATTAACCGTGGACCGAACGGCCTTTTCAATCGCCGTCTCGACCAGATCCGCATCACGCCGTTTGCTCTTTGGCAAATTATCGAGCACGGCAAACACCGCCTCCTCGATCAGATCCTCAAACGAACGGCCCGCGCGATCGACCTGCGGAATGCCTGATACGGCAAAGGCCGGATCGCCCAAAAGCTCGCCTTTGCTATCGAGTGCAATCGCCACCGATACAATACCCGCAAACGCCAATTTGCGACGCTCAGGAATAGCCGGATCGGCTGCGGGGGCTAAAACATCGCCATCCTTGTACAATTTGCCATGCGCAGCTTCGTCCACAATCGCAGGATTACCCGGTGCAAGGCGCACAATATCGCCGTTCGACGCCATCACGACATCTGGAACACCGCAGGCAATTGCGTATTTGCGATGCTCATCCAGATGCAGCGGCTCGCCATGAGCGGGCACCAGCGTCTTTGGGCGCACCCATTCATACATCTGCTTCAATTCACCACGGCGCGGATGGCCGGAGACATGCACCAAAGCATGACGATCCGTAATCACCTCGACGCCTTGTTGCACCAAACCGTTGATGATGCGGCCAACGGCCTTTTCATTGCCCGGAATCGTACGCGAAGAGAAAATTACCGTATCGCCAGCAGACAAGGTCACATCGGGATGCTGGTCTTCGGCAACGCGCGACAGCGCCGCACGCGGCTCGCCTTGGCTGCCTGTCAGCAAGCAAATGACTTTATCGCGAGGTAAATAGCCATAAGTTTCAGGCGAGCGGAACTCGGCCACCCCTTCGAGATAGCCGCATTCGGTCGCAACCTGAATGGCGCGGTCCATCGCGCGGCCAATGGCCACCACTTCGCGGCCCAACTCTTTGGCAGCTAGGGCCACCGAGCGGATACGGGCGACGTTGGAAGCAAAGGTGGTAACCGCCACGCGGCCCTTCGCCTTGCTGATGACTTCCGCCAGTCCTTTGGCGACATCCGTCTCACTCAAGGATTCGCCTTCGCGCATCACATTGGTCGAGTCGCAGATCAGCGCCAGAACGCCCTCATCGCCAATTTCGGTCAGACGCTTTGAATCGGTCGACCAGCCAGCCACCGGTTGCTCGTCGATCTTCCAGTCGCCTGTGTGAACAACCGTGCCCAAAGGGGTACGGATGGCTAAAGCAGTTGATTCCGGGATCGAATGGGCGACCGAGATGATCTCGACCTCGAACGGATCAAGCGCCAACCGGTCACCCGGCTTCATAATGTTGAGCTTGATGCGCTTGGCCCCCTGCTCGTTCTGGCGGCGAATATCGAACAGGCCTGCAGCGAACGGCGTGGCGTAAACCGGTGGCGCGCCGAGCCTTGGGTAAAGATCAAGCAAGGCGCCGATATGGTCTTCATGCGCATGGGTGATGATGATGGCTTTAAGCCGATTTTTCTGCCCCTCGATAAATTTCAAATCGGGCATGATCAGATCAATGCCGGGCAGATCATCACCAGCAAAGCTGACGCCGCAATCCACCAAAATCCAATCGCGCTTGGCGGGCGGGCCATAGCCATAAAGCGCCGCATTCATACCAATTTCGCCGAGACCACCCAGCGCGCAAAACACAAAATCATCCTTGGGCCCAACCATGGAGCCCTCCTTTCAGTCCATCATTTCAAGAAGTCAGCCCGAATGGTACTGACCTGTATTCGCCGTCATCATTTCTCAATAAAACACATCGCCCGCGATGACCGGTGTGACCGTGCCATCGCGTTCGAGCAATAATTTTCCTTGGGCGTCGAGGCCTCTAAAGATGCCTTCAAGAACACCATCCGATTGGCGAACCGTCACCGGTCCACCGATACCGCGTGCCAGCGTGATCCACCGCTCGCGAAGAAGTCCAAAACCTGCGCCATGATCGAACTGGTCGAGCGAGGCGCGAAAAGCGGCAGCTAAAGCTGCAAACACTTCTGAAACCGAAGCTATGACGCCCGACGCCGCAAGATCGGTTGCGGGATAGGGCGTATCCTCCGGATGGAAGCCCACATTGATACCGCAGCCGATCACAGCACCAAAATTGCCATTGGGGAGCGTGCCCCCTTCCACCAAAATGCCCGAAAGTTTTGCGCCATCCAGCAGCACATCGTTCGGCCACTTGAGGGAGAGATGGTGCGGGCCAACGCCTAGCGCAATGAGCACGTCGTAAATAGCCAGCGCTGCAACAAAGCCAAGCTGATATCCGCTCGCCATCGGGCAAGGGTCGCGCAACGCGAGCGAGGCGTAAAGATTACCCTTTGGCGAAATCCATTGCCGCCCGAGCCGCCCTTTGCCGCCGGATTGCTCATCGGCAACCACCCAGTGATCCCCTGCCCCGCTTTTCCGCAAATGGGCCATGGCTTCGTCATTGGTCGAGCCGATGACGTCGAGATGGGTCAGGGTGAAGTGGTGCTCAGCGATGGCTGCAGTCAATGTCACGTCAGAACAAAGACCGTGCAGCGAAATTGGCAGCCTCAACCAAACTCGCAGGTGCCAGAGCGAAGGCAACAACCAGAACGGCAGCCAAAGCAGCGATCAAGCGAACCGGCGCGGCGGCAGGCGTGAAGGCCTCTTTCGGCTCGTCAAAATAAATGATCTTGACGACGCGAAGGTAATAGAAAGCACCCACAACGCTGGCGACCACACCCACAACGGCCAAGGCATTCAAGCCGGCATGGACGGCTGCGGCAAACACATACCATTTCGCAAAAAAGCCTGCGAGCGGCGGAATACCTGCCAGCGAGAACATGATCATCGCAAAGGCAAAGGCAAGCGCCGGATTAGTGCGCGACAGGCCTGCGAGATCATTGATGTCTTCGCAATAATGCCCGTTACGCTCCATAGAGAGCACACAGGCGAACGCGCCAAGCGTGGTCACGATGTAAATCGCCATATAGGTGGCAACCCCTGCCACCCCATCGACGGTTCCGGCCGAAAGCCCGATCAGCACATAACCGATATGGCCGATGGAGGAATAGGCCAAGAGACGCTTAATGTTGGTCTGACCGATAGCAGCGAACGCGCCCAGCACCGTCGAGGCAATGGCAATGAACACAATGATCTGCTGCCACTGACCGCTGATCGAGGGGAAAGCTTGCTCAACCACGCGGACCAACAATGCCACGGCTGCCGTCTTAGGTGCCACGGCAAAAAAGGCGGTCACAGGCGTTGGTGCACCCTCATACACATCCGGCGTCCACATATGGAATGGCACGGCTGAAATCTTGAACGAGAGGCCCGCAAGCACAAAAGCGAGCCCGAAAATGGCACCTATGCCTGCGCCACCCTTTAGCGCTGTGGCAATGCCCGAAAACGATATCGTTCCGGTCATGCCGTAAACGAGTGACGCACCATAAAGCAGCATGCCAGAGGAAAGCGCGCCGAGCACAAAATATTTCAGGCCCGCTTCGGTCGACTTCACCGAGTCACGATCAAACGACGCCACAACATAAAGGGCGAGCGAGGACAGCTCCAGCCCAAGATACAGCGCGATCAGATCATGCGCCGAGATCATCAGCATCATGCCGATGGTGGAGATCAGCACGAGCAGCGGGAATTCAAAGGCCTGCCGTTTGGTGTTTTTCAAATAGGCTTCCGCCAAAAAAAGCGTGAGAACCGAACCGCTTAGCGTCGCAATTTTCATGAACTGCGCGAAGCTATCGGAGATAAACGAGCCGCCAAACGCCTCGACTGTCTGACCGCCACTGGTTGCCACCAAAATACCGGCAACGATCAGAACCAAAATCGTCAATCCGCGCACGAGGCCATAGGATTTATCGCCTCCCACAGCGCCAATCAGCACGAGAAGCAACGCTCCCGCACCTATAACAATTTCGGGGAGCGCTGGGGCCATAACCGGCAAGAGAGAGAGGGTCGAAGACATCGGGTTTTGTGACCTTATGGCAGGGTAAGAGCGGCTGTCTTCACCGTGCCGACCGCCGCGTGGATCGCAGCAAGCAGAGGCTCGGTTGGAACAGCGAAGATGTCGAGAATGGCATTGGCATGGAAGCCAAAATAGATTGTAAGAAAAGCCAGCGGCGCCAGAAGCGCGAACTCGCGAACGCTGAGATCCTTGATATCCAGCAAAGCAGGCTTTTCAAGCTTGCCGAGCACCACGCGGGCATACATCCACAACGCATAGGCCGCCGACAGGATAACGCCCGTGGTCGCAAACACGGCAACCCAAGAATTGGCAATTCGCGAACCGAGCAGCGTCAGGAACTCGCCAATAAAGCCGCAAGTTCCGGGCAGACCGACATTGGCCATGGTGAACACCATCATAGCCGCCGCATAAAGCGGCATCCGGTTTACAAGGCCACCATAGGCCGCAATTTCGCGGGTGTGCATCCGGTCATAGATCACGCCGACGCTTAAGAAGAGCGCAGCCGATACAATGCCGTGGCTGATCATCTGGAACATCGCGCCTTCAATGCCCTGCGGCGTCAGCGTGAAAATACCCAGCGTCACATAGCCCATATGGGCAACAGACGAATAAGCGATCAGCTTCTTCACATCTTCCTGCACCAGCGCCACAAGCGAAGTGTAGACGATGGCACCCAGCGAGAGCGTGAACATGAATGGCGCGAAATAGGCCGACGCATTCGGGAACATCGGCAGCGAGAAGCGGATGAAGCCGTAACCACCCATCTTCAACAAAATCGCAGCCAGAATAACCGATCCCGCAGTTGGCGCTTCAACGTGGGCATCCGGCAACCAAGTATGCAGCGGCCACATCGGCATCTTCACCGCGAACGAGGCGAAGAAGCCGATCCAAAGCCATGTTTGCATATGGACCGGGAATTTGAAGTTCAGAAGCGTCGGAATATCGGTCGTACCGGCCTGCCAATACATCGCCATAATCGCGACCAGCATCAAAACCGAGCCGAACAGCGTGTAGAGGAAGAATTTGAAGCTCGCATAAATGCGGCGCTTGCCACCCCAAATGCCGATGATCAGGAACATCGGGATCAGGCCAGCTTCAAAGAACAGATAGAACAGCACGAGATCGAGCGAGGAGAACACGCCGATCATCAGCGCTTCAAGCACCAGAAACGCGATCATATATTCGGAAACGCGCTTCTCGATCGAAATCCACGATGCCACGATGCAGAACGGCATCAGGAAGGTAGAGAGCAGAATGAACGGCATCGAATAGCCGTCAACGCCCAACTTGAAGCGGATCGCATCCGAAATCCACGCGCCTTCTTCCACCAGCTGAAAAGCCGGGCTCGTCGCGTCAAAGCGGTGCCACGCGACCAAGGACAGCGCAAAGGTGATGATGGTGGTGGCAAGCGCAATCCAACGCACATTTTTGTGCGCAGCATCGCCCTCACCCGGCACGAACAGAATGGCCAGGGCGCCTGCCAGCGGCAGGAGGATGAGGCCAGAGAGAAGATGCGACATCAATGGACTCCGCCGAACATGTACCAGGTCATAAAGCCCGCAAGCCCGATCAGCATCGCGAAAGCATAGTGGTAGAGATAGCCCGTCTGCATCCGAACGGCCCAGCCCGTGACATCGAGCACGCGAGCGGAAACACCATCTGGGCCCATCCCGTCGATCACGCGTCCATCACCTTGCTTCCACAAGAAGCGGCCAATGGCCTTGGCGGCACGCACGAAGATGATGTCGTAGAGCTCGTCAAAATACCATTTGTTGAGCAGGAATTTATAAAGAAGCGGCTGGCTTTGGGCCAATTGGCCCGGCAGATGCGGCTTCCAGAGATAGAAGATCGAGGCCAGCACAAACCCGCCCAGCATCATAACGAAAGGAGACTGCTTCACCCATTCCGGCACTTCATGCATCGCGTGCAGAATATGGTTGTGTTCAGAGGTGAAAATCGCACCCTTCCAGAATTCACCATAGCCTTCGCCAATAAAGGCAGACGCAAACACCAGACCGGCGAACAAGGCACCCGCACCCAAAAGGATCAGCGGGATCGTCATCACCAGCGGCGATTCATGCGGCTCATGCGAGTGGCCGTGATCGTGATCATGGTCGCCATGCGCGTGGGCGTGGTGATCATGTGCATGATCGTCATGGCCCCAGCGGGGTTGGCCCATAAAAGTCATGAAGAACAAACGCCATGAATAGAAGCTCGTCATACCAGCAGCCAGCACCAGCAGGATGAAAGCGTAGCTCTGAACCGGCGAATGCGAGGCAAACGCGGCCTCGATGATCGCGTCCTTCGAGAAGAAGCCTGCCGTCAGCGGAAAGCCGGTCAAGGCCAGCGTACCAATCGCCATCATGGTGCCGGTCAGCGGGATTTTCTTGAACAGGCCACCCATCTTCCGGATGTCTTGCTCATGATGCATGGCATGGATAACCGAGCCCGCGCCTAAGAACAGCAACGCCTTGAAGAAGGCATGCGTGAAGAGGTGGAATATACCCGCGCCATACGCGCCTGAACCGAGGGCGACGAACATATAGCCGAGCTGCGAGCAGGTCGAATACGCGATCACGCGCTTAATATCGTTTTGCACCAAGCCGATGGTGGCCGCAAAAAAGGCGGTTGTAGCGCCGACAAACATCACCACGTTCATGGCCGAAGGCGAGGCTTCAAACAGCGGCGACAAACGCGCCACCATGAACACGCCAGCCGTCACCATGGTGGCGGCATGGATCAGCGCCGACACAGGGGTCGGGCCTTCCATCGCGTCCGGCAACCAGGTGTGGAGCAGGAACTGCGCCGATTTACCCATCGCGCCGACAAACAGCAGCAGGCAGATAATCGTCATCGCGTCCCAATCGATCCCGAGGAAGTCGACTTTCAACGCCGAAAGATCGCCGATACGCGCGAAAACCGCGTCATAGCTGACCGAACCTGTGAGCACGAACACCACGAAAATACCAAAGGCAAAGCCGAAATCGCCAACGCGGTTGACGATGAACGCCTTCATAGCGGCGGCCACTGCCGTTGGCTTTTCATACCAGAAGCCGATCAGCAGATAGGAGGCCAGACCAACGCCTTCCCAGCCGAAGAACATCTGCACGAGATTATCCGAAGTCACCAGCATCAGCATGGCGAACGTGAACAGCGACAAATAGGCAAAGAAGCGCGGCCGTGCCGGATCTTCATGCATATAGCC
Source organism: uncultured Hyphomicrobiales bacterium (assembly GCA_903900975.1). Taxonomy (GTDB): domain Bacteria; phylum Pseudomonadota; class Alphaproteobacteria; order Rhizobiales; family Beijerinckiaceae; genus CAIUPE01. Next base: position 53,663 of record CAIUPE010000094.1, read on the forward strand.
AATGGAGTAGAGATGAACGAGCGCCGAGACTGAGTTGACGACGACCAGCATCACGGCGGTCAGCGTATCGACGCGGAAGGCCCAATCGACGGAGAGAGTACCCGAAGTGAACCAGTTGCCAAGCACCAGCGTCTTGCCGCCTTCACCATAGCCGGTTTTGATGAACACGATCCACGACATCACGGCAGACGCCATCAGCAGCCCCGTGGTGACGAGTTCGCTCGGGCGGGGGCCGATTACGCGGCCAAACAGCCCCGCAATGAGAAAGCCTAAAAGTGGGAAAAGGACGATTGCTTGGATCATGATCATCACACGGGGAATAAACCCGCTCAGCCCTTCATCATGTTGATGTCTTCAACCGCAATGGAACCACGGTTGCGATAATAGACGACGAGAATTGCAAGCCCGATGGCCGCTTCAGCCGCAGCTACGGTTAAAACGAGCAAAGCAAAAACCTGCCCGATCAACGTGCCGCCAAAGGTCGAAAACGCCACAAGATTGATGTTGACCGAAAGCAGGATGAGTTCGATCGACATCAAGATGACGATCACGTTCTTCCGGTTGATAAAAATGCCCAACACGCCAAGCGTGAACAAGATGGCCGAGACGGTGAGATATTGCGCCAATCCGATCATAACCGTCACTCCCCTCCCAAACCATGGCCGGGCGCGACTTTGCGCACTTCCATCGCCGTTTCCTTGGTGCGAGCGACCTGATCGGCAATGTTTTGCCGCTTCACGCCCGTTTTATGGCGCAGCGTTAGCACAATCGCGCCAATCATGGCGACCAGCAGAATGAAGCCTGAAACTTCAAAGTAATAGACGTGCTCGGTGTAGAGCACCCGGCCCAGCGCTTCCGTATTCGAGATCGCGCTATCGGTTGGCTTAGCCACAGCCAATGCCGCATCAGGTGCCATGAAATAGGTCAGCACCAGCGAGAACAATTCGGCAAACACCAAAAGACCCAGCAAAGCACCCAAGGGTAAATGCTTGGAAAAGCCCTGCCGGAGTTCGGCGAAATCAACATCGAGCATCATCACAACGAAGAGGAACAACACGGCTACAGCGCCGACATAGACGACGACCAAAATCATCGCCAAGAATTCAGCGCCCATCAGCAGAAAGAGACCCGCCGCGTTCACGAAGGCCAAAATCAGAAACAGCACCGAATGCACAGGATTGCGCGAGGTGATGACCATAAAGGCCGACCCGACCAAGACGGCCGAGAAGAGGTAAAAAAAGGCCTGAGCAGCGCTCATATCTCATATCCCCAACGCGTTCCGGCTAAGCCGGACAATTCCAAAATTCTCAAAACCAAACCGCTCAGCGGTAAGGCGCATCCTGCCGAATGTTGCGGGCAATCTCACGCTCCCAGCGCGCGCCGTTCTCCAACAGCCGGTCCTTGTCATAGAACAGCTCTTCGCGCGTCTCGGTCGCGAATTCGAAATTCGGTCCCTCAACGATGGCATCCACCGGGCAGGCTTCTTGGCAGAAGCCGCAATAGATGCATTTCGTCATGTCGATATCGTAACGGGTGGTACGGCGCGTGCCATCGTTGCGGCGTGGACCCGCTTCAATGGTGATGGCTTGAGCCGGGCAAATCGCCTCGCATAATTTGCACGCGATGCAACGCTCTTCCCCGTTTGGATAGCGACGCAACGCGTGCTCGCCCCGAAACCGCGGGCTAACCGGGTTTTTTTCAAACGGATAATTGATCGTAGCCTTCGGCTTGAAGAAATAGCGCATCGACAGCGCGAACGCTGACACGAACTCTTTCAACAACAAGGATTTGGCGGCCTGATCTAATCTCATGGTCGTAACCCTCTTAATGCCCCGGTGCCCAGCCCGTATATTGCAGCACACCGGCTACAACAACGACCATGAACAACGAAATCGGCAAAAACACCTTCCAGCCCAAACGCATCAGCTGGTCGTAGCGATAGCGCGGCACAAAGGCCTTCACCATCGCAAACATGAAGAATACCGCACAAACTTTAACGACGAACCACACGACGCCCGGCACCCAAGTGAAGGGTGCAACGTCAAACGGTGGCAACCAGCCGCCCAAGAAGAGGATCGTGGTCAACGCGCACATCGTGACGATGGCAACATATTCTCCAAGCATGAACATCATATACGGCGTCGAGCCATACTCCACCATGAAGCCCGCAACCAACTCCGATTCCGCTTCCGGCAAATCAAACGGCGGACGGTTGGTTTCAGCCAGTGCCGAGATGAAGAAGATCACAAACATCGGGAACAAAGGCAGCCAGAACCAACCGAACATCCCGAACTGGTTATGCTGTGCGTTCACAATATCCGTGAGATTGAGCGAACCGACGCAAAGCAGAACGGTGATGATCACGAAGCCGATCGAGACTTCATACGATACCATCTGCGCCGCAGAACGGAGCGCGCCGAGGAACGGATATTTCGAATTCGACGCCCAGCCACCCATGATGATGCCATAGACACCTAACGACGAGACCGCGAAAATATAGAGAATGCCGACATTGATATTGGCAACCGCCCAGCCATCCATCACCGGCACAACGGCCCAAGCCGACAGCGCCAGCGTGGTGGTGACGAGGGGAGCCAGCAAAAACACGCCCTTATTCGCGCCTGCCGGAATGGTAGGCTCTTTCAGCATGAATTTGAGCAAATCGGCGAAGCTTTGCAGTAGGCCAAAGGGCCCCACCACATTCGGGCCACGGCGAAGCTGCACCGCCGCCCAGATCTTGCGATCGGCCAGCAGGATGAAGGCGACAAAAATCAGCAGGATCACAATGGTGGCAACGCTTTTGAGAAGCGTCAGCCCCAAGGCCAAAATCCAACCGTAAGAAGCGATGTCTTGTACCACGTCGCTCTCCTTATTCCGCTGCCATGGTCTGGCGCGATGACGCCAGCGCCGAGCAATCGGCCATGATTTTTGAGGCGCGCGCCACCGCATTGGTCAGGTGGAAATCCTTGACCGGCGAATGGAACGCCTCTTTTCCCGCCTTGCCAGAAAGTCTGGCAAGGTTTGAAATATCGCCTGCCCCGCCGGCCGAAACGCCACCCAACACCGCAAAATGCGGATGCGCGGCGTAAAGTGCCTTACGAAGTGCTGTCAGCGTATCAAACGGAAGTGGCTTGCCGACAACCGCCGAAAGGGCGCGAATAATCGCCCAATCTTCGCGGGCCTCGCCGAGCGGGAATACCGCACGGTTGGCCAGTTGCACGCGGCCTTCGGTGTTCACATAGAGGCCGGACTTTTCGCTAAACGCTGCGCCCGGCAAAATGACATCGGCGCGATGTGCGCCCGTATCGCCATGCGTGCCTTGATAGACAACGAACGCACCTTCCGGCACCTCGATCTCGTCAACACCAAGCAAGAAAAGCACATCCAAAGCGCCGCTTTGGGTCATGCCCGCGGTATCAAGCCCGCCCTCGCCCGGCACAAAGCCGATATCGAGCGCGCCGACCAGCGATGCTTCGGTATGAAGCACGTTAAAGCCGTTCCAACCGTCTTTCACCACGCCCGAGCTTGCCGCAATCTTGGCCAAGGACGCCAACACTGCTTCGCCATCCGCGCGGTTCAACGCGCCCTGGCCGATGATCAGCATGGGCTTTTCTTTGCCAGCGAACAGTTTTTCAGCGGCCCCTACGATGCTTTCAGGGCCAGCGCCGAGATAGGTATAGGGATAGGTCAAATCGGCCTGCTCGCCGACAACACCAATTGCAGCACCACCCTTCAAATACCGCTTGCGGATGCGAGCATTGAGCACCGCAGCCTCACGGCGAGGATTGGAACCAACGATCAGGATTGCATCGGCATCTTCAATGGCAGCAATGCCGGAATTGAAGAGGTAAGAGCCGCGGCCATACTTCGGATGCAGCGGCGAGCCCGCATAGCGCGCGTCCATATTCTTGGAGCCGAGCGCACCCATCAACGCTTGCAGCGCAAACATATCCTCGACGCTTGCCAATTGACCGGCCAACGCACCAACGCGCTCAGGCGCAGCGGTTTTCAGCTTTTTGGCAATGGCTGCGAAAGCTTCCTGCCAGCTTACCGGCGTCAACTTGCCTTTCACGCGTAGATAGGGACGGTCAAGACGTTGTGTTTTCAAGCCATCGAAAATGAAACGGGCTTTGTCCGAGATCCATTCCTCGTTTACGGCCTCGTTCAAACGCGGCATCACGCGCATCACTTCATTGCCGCGGCTGTCAATGCGCGTGGCGGAGCCAACCGCATCCATAACGTCAATCGACTCGGTCTTGGTCAATTCCCAAGGCCGCGCCTTAAATTCGTAGGGCTTCGAGGTCAACGCACCAACGGGGCAAAGATCGATGATATTGCCCTGCAACTCGCTCGTCATCGCCGCTTCGAGATAGGACGTGATCTCGACATCCTCACCACGACCGGTGAGGCCAAGATCGGTAACGCCCGCCACCTCAGTGGAGAACCGAACACAACGCGTGCATTGAATGCAGCGCGTCATCGTGGTTTTAACCAGCGGGCCGATATGCTTGTCTTCCACCGCGCGCTTGTTTTCAGCGTAACGCGAGGTATCGACGCCATAGGCCATGGCCTGATCTTGCAGATCGCACTCGCCGCCCTGATCGCAGATGGGGCAATCGAGCGGATGGTTGATCAGCAAAAATTCCATCACGCCTTCGCGTGCTTTTTTGACCATTGGCGAGGTGGTGAGCACCACTGGCGGCTCGCCATTCGGGCCGGGGCGCAGATCGCGCACATTCATCGCGCAAGACGCGGTTGGCTTTGGCGGGCCACCCTTCACTTCAACGAGGCACATGCGGCAATTGCCCGCAATCGATAGCCGCTCATGGAAGCAGAAACGTGGCACTTCAGCGCCCGCCGCCTCACACGCCTGCAACAGCGTGTAATCGGCTGGAACATCAATCTCGGTGCCGTCGATGATGATCTTGCTCATGACGTCCTCTTACTCCGCCGCCATCATGCGAACGGGATCGGAATGCGGATTAGCCGAATATTGGTCGATCCGCTCTTCAATTTCATGCCGGAAATGCGCGATCAGGCCCTGAATAGGCCAAGCCGCCGCATCGCCTAACGCGCAAATCGTATGGCCTTCGACCTGTTTGGTGACTTCCAGCAACATGTCGATTTCACGCTTCTGCGCGCGGCCCTCGGCCATACGCATCATGACACGCCACATCCAGCCGGTGCCTTCGCGGCACGGCGTGCATTGGCCACAGCTCTCATGCTTGTAGAAAGCCGAGAGACGCGCAATCGCCCGGATAATATCGGTCGACTTATCCATCACGATAACAGCCGCCGTGCCAAGACCCGAACGCAATTTCGAGAGTGAGTCAAAATCCATCGGCGTGTCGATGATCTGCTCGGCAGGCACCATACGGACCGACGAGCCACCCGGAATAACCGCTTTCAGATTGTCCCAACCGCCGCGAACACCGCCGCAATGGCGATCAATCAGCTCGCGGAAGGTGATGCCCATCACTTCTTCGACATTGCACGGCGTATTCACATGGCCGGAAATGCAGAAGAGCTTGGTGCCGACATTGTTCGGATTGCCCATGGACGAGAACCAGCTCGCACCACGGCGCAAGATCGTGCCCGCCACCGCAATCGACTCTACATTGTTCACCGTCGTCGGGTTGCCATAAAGACCCATATTGGCCGGGAATGGCGGCTTTAAACGAGGCTGGCCCTTTTTGCCCTCAAGGCTCTCAAGAAGAGCGGTTTCTTCACCGCAAATATAAGCGCCAGCGCCGTGATGCACGTAAAGATCAAACGGCCAGCCATGGACATTGTCCTTACCGATCAGCTTGGCCGCATAGGCCTCATCAACGGCCTTTTGAAGCGCCACGCGCTCGGCAATATATTCACCACGCACATAGATATAGCAGGCATTGGCACCCATCGCGAAGGACGCGATCAAGCAACCTTCGATCAAAAGATGCGGGTCATGCCGCATGATTTCGCGGTCTTTGCAGGTGCCGGGCTCGGATTCATCGGCGTTGACCACGAGAAAATGCGGACGACCATCCGAAACCTTCGGCATAAACGACCATTTGAGCCCCGTCGGGAAGCCCGCGCCGCCACGTCCGCGAAGGCCTGACGCCTTCATCTCGTTGACGATCCAGTCGCGTCCCTTATCGACAAACAGCTTTGTGCCATCCCAATTGCCACGCTTCAGCGCCGACGGAAGGTCCGCGCCATGAAAGCCATAGAGATTGGTGAAGATGCGGTCTTTATCAGCGAGCATCGGGCTTATCCTTTCGCCGCTTCAGCTGCAGCAGCGGCTTTTGCCGCCTCTGCCGCCTTGGCAGCTTCCGCTGCAGCAATGGCTTTTTTTGCCTCATCGGCCTCAAAACGCGCTTTCCACGAACCCACCACCGAGCCGTCATAGAGCGTTTCATCGGTCAAGGTCTTGGCGCCGCCTAGCGGCTCCGAACCCTTGCGGCTGTTTTGTGGGCCGACCTTAACCGGACGACCGGCTGCCATATCATCAAGCAGCTTGCCGAAATTCTCCGGCGTCAGATCTTCATAATAATCATTGTTGATCTGGGCCATCGGCGCATTGCAGCACGAGCCCAAGCATTCCACTTCCAGCCAAGCGAAATTGCCGTCAGCCGACACATGGCGTTGCTCGCCGATCCGCTCTTCGCAAACTTTGATAATCTTTTCAGCGCCATTCAACCGGCACGGCGTGGTGCCGCAGACTTGGATGAAATGCTTACCGACCGGCTCAAGATTATACATGGAGTAGAAGGTCGCCACTTCCAGCACGCGGATTTTGGCCATGCCGAGCATCGCGGCTACATATTCAATCGCCGCACGCGGCAACCAATAGTGGTGCTGTTCCTGCGCGCGCCACAACAGCGGGATCACGGCGGAAGCCTGACGTCCTGTTGGGTATTTGGCAATAATGGTTTCAGCCCACGCCAAATTCTCAGGCGTAAAAGCAAAGCTTGCAGGCTGCAAAGCATCTGGTGCGAGGCGGCGGACGGACATTAGCAGTCACCCGTTCTGGACAAAATAAGGATCATTAGCGGTCAACCTCGCCAAACACGATATCGAGCGAGCCTAAAATGGCGGAAACGTCAGCCAACATATGGCCACGGCACATGAAATCCATCGATTGCAGATGGGCAAATCCCGGCGCCTTGATGCGGCAGCGATACGGCTTGTTGGTGCCATCCGAGACGAGATAGACGCCGAATTCGCCCTTAGGCGCTTCAACAGCGGCATAGACCTCGCCCGCAGGCACTTTGTAGCCTTCCGTGTAGAGCTTGAAATGATGGATGAGCGCTTCCATCGACCGCTTCATCTCGGAGCGCTTCGGCGGCACAATCTTGCCATCAAACGAGGAGATCGCACCCCTGCCCTCGGGCTTCCGAAGCTCGGCGATGCACTGCTTCATGATGCGGATCGATTGGCGCATTTCTTCCATACGGATACAATAACGGTCATAATTATCGCCGTTTTTGCCAATCGGAATATCGAAATCCATTTCCGCATAGCACTCATAAGGCTGCGATTTCCGCAAATCCCACGCAGCACCCGAGCCGCGCACCATAACGCCCGAGAAACCCCACGCCCAGCATTCGTCCAAGGAGACCACGCCGATATCGACGTTACGCTGCTTGAAAATGCGGTTCTCGGTCAAAAGCGTCTCAAGATCATCGCAAACCCGTAAGAACGGATCGCAGAACGCTTCCATATCGTCGATCAATGCCTCAGGCAGATCCTGATGCACGCCACCCGGACGGACATAGGCCGAATGCATGCGCGCGCCAGAGGCCCGCTCATAAAACATCATCAGCTTTTCGCGCTCTTCAAAGCCCCAGAGCGGCGGCGTCAAAGCGCCAACGTCCATGGCCTGCGTCGTCACGTTCAAAAGATGCGAAAGAAGACGGCCGACTTCCGAGAACAAAATACGGATCAATTGGCCACGACGCGGGACGCTGATGCCCAGCAATTTCTCAACCGCGAGCGAATACGCGTGCTCTTGGTTCATGGGGGCTACGTAATCGAGCCGGTCGAAATACGGTAAAGCCTGCAAATAGGTCTTTGATTCGATCAGTTTCTCGGTGCCGCGATGCAACAGACCGATATGCGGATCGACACGCTCGACGACTTCGCCGTCAAGCTCGAGCACAAGGCGCAAAACGCCGTGGGCTGCCGGATGCTGCGGGCCAAAGTTAATGCTAAAGTTACGGATCTGATGTTCGGTCATGGAGCTGAATCCAGCGAATAGCGAATGGCGAATGGCGAATAGGGGAAGCGGAACATTTTCAGACTTTCCCTTCTATGCGCTTCTGCAATGCGCGGATGAGTGATCGCAACATACGGCCAATCTGGTCTGATTTTGCAAGCAAACGCGTCGACGTTTCCGACACAACCAAACCAACCCGCTGCGCCAAAATGACATGCGTCTCTAATTCCTTCAGCGAGCCTTGGGCAATACGCAATGACAGGACGAACGAGCCCGTATGCTCGCGCCCGTGTTCCTCGGCGATATTGGCAGCAACGGACGCTGCGGCTCATCGAATTTGTGATGTCATCCCGTACATTTCATCCTTTGGAAACAATTTCGTTGCCCGATAACATTCTTCCGCCAAATCCATCAAGTTTCGCCAAACCGCGAGATCCTGATAAGACTGAATTTCATCGTCAGCCACGTTATTTGCCTCAGCCTCTATTCGCTATTCGCCACTCACCATTCGCTCACTTCGCCTTTTCATCGCCCGGAAGCACATAATCCGTGCCTTCCCAAGGCGAGAGGAAATCGAAATTTCTAAATTCCTGCACCAACTTCACAGGTTCATAAACAACGCGCTTCTCTTCGTCGTCGTAACGCACCTCAACGTAACCCGTGGTTGGAAAGTCCTTGCGGAGCGGATGCCCCTCAAAACCGTAATCGGTCAGAATACGGCGCAGATCGGGATGGTCGGCAAACAGCACGCCATAAAGATCGTAAATCTCGCGCTCATACCAATTGGCCGCCGGAAACACCGAAATCGCCGATGGCACCAGCGTGCGCTCATCCGCTTCAAACGTGACGCGGACGCGATGATTGTGCTTTGGCGACAGAAGGTGCCAGACAAGATCAAACCGCTTTTCGCGGGCTGGATAATCCGCACCAGCCAAATCGGTAAAATTGATGAAGTTGAACCGGTTATCATCCCGCAAGGTCGTTAAAACCCTGATGGTTTCCGATGTTTCGGCCCGCACATTCAGCTCGCCATAGGCAACCTCGAAGCCCGTCACCGAGCCAGGTAAAGCTGCAACAATCGCCTCGCCCAAAGAGTTCAACGCTTCAGTCATCGGATCCGAACCCTGCTTTACCGTTCAATCGTGCCGACGCGGCGGATCTTCTTCTGGAGAAGAAGCACACCATAGAGCAGCGCCTCGGCTGTTGGAGGGCAGCCGGGAACATAGATATCCACCGGAACAACCCGGTCGCAGCCGCGCACAACCGAATAGGAATAATGGTAATAACCGCCGCCATTGGCGCATGAGCCCATGGAAATGACGTAACGCGGCTCCGGCATCTGGTCATAGACCTTGCGGAGTGCGGGGGCCATTTTGTTGGTCAAAGTACCAGCGACGATCATCACATCCGACTGGCGTGGCGAGGCGCGGGGCGCGAAACCAAAACGCTCAACGTCATAACGCGGCATGGAAAGCTGCATCATCTCGACGGCGCAGCACGCCAGACCAAAGGTCATCCACATCAGCGAGCCGGTGCGCGCCCAATGGATGAGATCATCGGTCGAGGTGACGATAAAGCCCTTATCGCCAAGCTCGGCGTTCACTTCCGAGAAAAACGGATCATTCGCGCCAATCGGCTTGCCGGTTGACGGATCAAGAATGCCACGTGGAGCTTCCGACACCATGGTGCCGGTTTGAGGGGTCAATCCCATTCGAGCGCGCCCTTCTTCCATTCATAGACAAAGCCGATGGTCAAAACGCCCAAAAACAGCATCATTGACCAGAAACCGAAAAGACCAACGCTTTTGAACGCCACAGCCCAAGGAAACAGGAAGGCGACCTCAAGGTCGAAAATGATAAACAGGATTGAGACCAGATAAAAACGCACGTCGAATTTCATGCGCGCATCATCAAAGGCGTTAAAGCCGCACTCATAGGCCGACAATTTCTCGGCATCGGGCTTTGAATACGCCACCAGAAACGGAACAACCAACAGCACAAGGCCGATCACGACGCTCAAGCCGATAAAAACCACAAGCGGCAAATAATCCAGAAGTAGGTGGTCGAGGGTTTGTGCCATCCTATCTCACTCCGTTGAGGCCCATCTGACACGGCAAAACCCCGCATCAGCCCTTAGGGCCTTTCTCCGCATCCATGCACATGAAGCTGGCAAAAACCTTGACCAGCCAGACTCACGCACAAACGGAAACTAATTCGCGCAGACGATTAGCTCAGCATTTGCTGCAGCGCAAGGTGACATAATGGCCCTAACCCCATCCGATTTGGCTTATTTGCTGATCCGGTCATCCCAGACCTGCCCCTTGTCCAACCCTAAATTTCACGCGATAGAATGGGCATAACGCTCAAAAGCTAAGGAAGTACGATGTCAAATCAGATCGATGCAAAGGGTCAATACGCGGTTGTAACGGGCGGCGCACAGGGTATCGGCTATGCGGTAGCCGCACGCCTTACCCAATCGGGTGCCCGTGTCGCCTTATGGGACAGAGACGAAGCGCTTGCCGATGAGGCTGCCAAATCCTTACCCGGCTCGATTGTGGTCAAGGTTGAACAATCGGATGCTGCCTCCGTTGAGGCCGCCGCAGCGGCAACACTGAAAGCCTTCGGTCGAATTGATATGATGGTGAACAATGCCGGAATCGCCGGGCCAAATATGCCCCTAGCCGATTATCCGCTGGATGCATGGCACGACATTATCAATATCAATCTGAATGGCGTCTATTATTGCTGCAAATATGTCGTCCCCGCCATGAAAGCCCAAGGCTATGGCCGCATCGTTAATATTGCGTCGATTGCCGGCAAAGAAGGCAACCCGAACGCGTCCGCCTATTCGGCATCCAAAGCTGGTGTGATCGCGCTCACCAAATCGCTCGGCAAGGAATTGGCCAGTCAGGATATCGCGGTCAATTGCGTGACGCCCGCCGCCGCCAAAACCGCCATTTTCGACCAGATGAAGCAAAAGCATATCGATTATATGCTCTCCCGCATCCCTCGCGGTCGTTTCCTTCAGGTCGATGAAGCCGCCGCCATGATCGCTTGGTTGTGCTCGAAGGATAATTCGTTCACCACCGCCGCCGTTTTCGATCTCTCGGGTGGCCGCGCGACCTATTGATCTTAACGCGTTCTTTTTAAATTGCCGTTACGTCAGTATTAGCTCTAGAGTGAGAGCGTAAAAGAGGCTGACGTGACGGATTTTTCTTCGCTTAACAATGCCGATATTCTGGTAACCGGCCATACCGGCTTTACCGGAAGCTGGGTTTGCCACGCGCTCAAGAGCCTTGGTGCCCGCGTGCATGGCTTGGCGCTGCCGACCGCAACCAATCCCGCGATGTTTACGCTGACCGAGGTCGAAGGCCTGCTGGAAAGCCATATCCTTGGCGATATTGGCGATGCCGCCCTTGTTCTCGAAACCGTTCAACGGCTTCAGCCCCGCGCCATTTTGCACCTTGCTGCCCAACCGCTGGTGCTCGACTCCTATGCCGATCCGGTGGGCACGTTTCGTACCAATGTGTTAGGCACGTTGCATGTTTTGGAAGCGGCGCGCCTTACGCCGAGCGTTCAAGGGATTGTCGCGATCACCACGGATAAGGTCTATGCGAATGACGGGTTGGGCCTGTCTTTCACCGAACACGCACCGCTTGGCGGCCATGATCCCTATGCGGCATCCAAAGCTGCGGCCGAGATGGCGATTATGGGCTATCGCGCCTCGCTCCCCTCCTGGCAGCGCGCCATGGTGATCGAGGCCGCGCGTGGCGGCAATATAATCGGCGGCGGGGACTGGTCAGCCCATCGCCTCATCCCCGATTATGCCCGTGCAATTGCCTCGGGTCAGCCGTTATCCATACGCTTTCCGCACGCCACACGGCCTTGGCAGCATGTGCTTAGCCTTGTGCATGGGTATTTTATTTTACTGGAACGCATCCTGTCGGGCACTGCAACGGGCACGGGCGAGGCGTGGAATTTTGGGCCTGAGCTTGACGATTGCATCTCCGTCGAGGCGATGCTGCATCGGCTTGGTACCTATTGGCATGCAATCGAGACCCCAAGGGAGCCAAGCCTACTTCATGAGGCCAAAACGCTGTCGATTGATTCGACCAAAGCCAAACAAAGACTAGGCTGGCAAAGTTGCATGTCGCTTGACGAGGCCCTTTCGGCAACCGCGGGTTGGTATCAAACCGCTCTCAGAAACCCCGAAAACCTGACCAAACTCACGCAAAACCAAATTGCGGCCTATTTCGCAAGGCTCTGAACGCCCTCGCTTCGTTAAAATGCCCCCGAAATCATTGACGCCTAAAAAAGCAGTTTTGTTGAGGATTTTCTCATTTCCTTGCCGCTAATGATAGTTAAATGACGTAACGTCATTTATGAATGCTGCAAACGCTGGATGTGAAGTGAGATGATCAACAAAGCCGTAATTTTGGCAGGCGGATACGGAACAAGGCTTTCCGAGGAAACCGGCCTGCGTCCCAAACCACTGATCGACATCGGTGGCGCACCGATCCTCTGGCACATCATGAAAATCTACCACCAGCAGGGCATCAAGGAATTTGTGATCTGCCTTGGTTATAAGGGCTACCTGATCAAGGAATATTTCGCCAATTACCTGCTGCACCGCTCCGATGTGACGCTCGATTTCTCCGATGACAGCGTCACCTACCACAACCGGCGGGCGGAGGATTGGAAGGTCACCCTCATCGATACGGGCGAAGCAACCATGACAGGCGGGCGGCTAAAGCGCGTCGCCTCGCTGCTCGCCGATGGCCCCTTCTGCATGACCTATGGCGATGGTTTGGCCAATATCGATTTAAAAGCGCTCATTGCTCACCATCAAAAAGAAGGCTGCAAGGCGACGGTCACCTCGGTACGCCCACCGGGGCGTTTCGGCGCGTTAGACCTTGATAGCGCCAACCGTGTCTCCGGCTTTACCGAAAAGCCGCGTGGTGATGGCGGGCTGATTAATGGCGGGTTTTTCGTGCTCTCGCCGGACGTGTTCGAGCTGATCGACGGCGACGATACCGTCTGGGAGGGCAAACCGCTCGAAACCTTGGCCAAATCGGGTGAGCTTTCCGCTTATCGCCATGACGGATTCTGGCACCCAATGGATACGCTTCGGGACAAAACCTATCTCGAAGAGCTCTGGCGCACGGGCAATGCCCCGTGGAAACTTTGGTGAGGGATACGATGCACGATCAATCCCCCCAATGCCGCCATTGCAAAACGCCGCTTGATTTGGTGGTGGCCGATCTTGGCGAAACGCCGATTGCCAATGATTATCTTGAAGCGGAAGATTTAAACCGGCGCGAACCGCGCTATCCGCTCCGCGCCTTTGTGTGCCGGTCGTGTCGGTTGGTGCAATTGGAAGATTTTGTCCGCGCCGATACGGTATTTCGAGCTGATTATGCCTATCAATCCTCGATGTCGGATAGCTGGCTCGCCCATGCCGAGCGCTTTGTAAATAAAATGATCGCCGAACGAGATCTTGGCGCTGATAGCACCGTGATCGAGATTGCGAGCAATGATGGCTATCTGCTGCAATATTTCAAAGCCGCAGGCATTCCCGTCACCGGTATCGAACTGGCCGCCATGGTGGCCCGCATCGCTCGTGAGAAGCGCGGCATTCCGACGATTGAAGCGTTTTTTGGGGAAGCCGAGGCCAAAAGCTTAAGAAGCCAAGGCACCGCAGCCGATTTAATGATCGCAAATAATGTGCTGGCCCATGTGCCCGACATCAATGATTTCGTGAAGGGTTTTCGCATTCTCTTGAAGCCCAATGGGGTTGCGACGTTTGAATTTCCGCATCTGCTCAATTTGATCCAACTCGGACAATTCGACACGATTTATCACGAGCATTTTTCCTATCTTTCGCTTTTGGCGCTTGAACATATTTTCGCGCACGCAGGTTTACGCGTTTTTGATGCCGAGGAGCTTCCTACCCATGGCGGCTCGTTGCGGCTCTATGTCTGTCACACCGAGGCGAGTTTCGACGAGACCCCTGCCCTTCAAACCATCCGCGCTAAGGAATCGGTAGCTGAACTGGGCATCGATCGCCCCTATCTTGAACTCGCCGCTAAGGCTCAGCAGACGAAGCAGGCCCTAATTGCTCTGCTTTCTACGCTCAAAGCCGAAGGTAAAAGCATTGCCGCCTATGGCGCACCCGCCAAGGGCAATACATTGCTTAATTATTGCGGCATTGGCACCGATCTGATCGAGTTTACGGTCGATCGCGCGCTGTCCAAACAAGGGCGCTATTTGCCCGGATCGCATATCCCGATCTTATCGCCGGATGCCATTATGGCGCGAAAGCCCGATCTTGTTCTCATCCTGCCGTGGAATCTGACGAACGAAATTTCGCAACAATTGAGCTTTATCCGAGAATGGGGTGGACGCTTTATTGTGCCGATACCAAGGCCTCGGCTTTTCGATAAGAGCTCCCATGATCATTGAGAAAACGGCATTAAGCGGTTGTTTTATCGTGAATTTTAACACGAGAACCGACGCCCGCGGCGGCTTTACCCGAACCTATGACGGCACAGTCTTCGCCAAAGCTGGACTTGCCACCGCGCTTGATCATACGGCCGAAGTCACCAACCCTAACGCGTTCACGCTGCGGGGGATGCATTATCAAGCCCAACCCGAGCCGGAGGCCAAGCTCGTTCGATGCCTTCACGGCTCGGCCTATGATGTCGCCGTCGATCTTCGCCCCCGATCGGCCACGCGCGGGCAGTGGATTGGCGTCACGCTTTATGAGGACGATGGCAAAGCGTTCTATATCGGTGAAGGCTTTGCCCATGGCTATCTGACGCTCTGTGCCAACACCACGCTGTCCTATCACCTCTTCACGCCCTACCACGCTGAGCTTCAACGCGGCTTTCGGTATGATGACCCGACCATCGCCATTCAATGGCCCGCTAAACCGGCCTTGATCGGCGAGCGCGACCTCGCTTGGCCTAAATTTGTACCGAGTGTGCCCTGATGGGAACGCACCGGCGCATTCTTGTCACAGGCGGCACCGGCTTTATTGGCCGTCATGTCTTGGCGGCCCTTGAAAAGTCTGTCGAATGGCACGAGATCCACGCGCTGCGGCGTGCGTCGTCGCAGCGTCCCCCCGATTTCGACGGCATTATCTGGCATGACGGCGATTTGCTCGAACCGCCCATGGCCGATGCGCTGATCGACCGGATCAAGCCGAGCCACCTCGTCCACACGGCATGGGTAACCGAGCATGGCGCCTTCTGGACGCATCCTGATAATGCCGCATGGCTCGACGCCAGTCTGCGCCTTGCGGATGCCTTTGCGCGTCATGGCGGCCAGCGCTTCATCCAATTAGGCACGGTTGCCGAATATAACTGGCAATCAGGGCGCATGATCGAAGGCGTGACGCCAGAGCAGCCCGCCACCCCCTATGGCAAGGCTAAGCTCGCGTTCCACCGTGCGCTCGTCAAACACACCATAAGCGGCAGGTTCTCTGCTGCAACGGCCCGCGTTTTCTTTGTCTACGGCGCTCATGAAAAGCCCGGCCGATTAATTCCCACGGCCTGCCGCGCACTCATTACGGGTCAGCCTGAAGCTTTTGGCCAGCTCAATCAATGGCGGGATTTTCTGCATGTCGCTGATTTAGCCCGTGGGATTGTGGCGCTGACGCAATCCAGTTTAGAGGGCGCGGTCAATATCGGCTCCGGTGGCCCCGTGCGTCTATCGCTTCTCCTCGACACGCTTGAAAGACTAACGGGCCAAAAAGAGGTCTTTCAACGCGGCGTAAGGGCAGACCCATCCGGTGAGCCGCCCATTCTCTTTGCCGATGTTGGCAGACTGGCCAAAACAGGCTGGCTGCCTATGGTGACCTATGAGGAAGGGCTATCCAACGCGCTTGATTATTGGCGCGGGCAATTGGCCCGCTAATCAGGCCGTTGCAAACTGTGCGTTAGCCACAAAAGCCCGCGTCGCATCCACGCAGGCCTGCCGGTGGTTCCAATAGCGGCGGTCCAGCTCGATATTGAACACCGCGCCTTCGGGAAACATACACGCCGCCATTAACCGGTCCCACGGAATATCGCCCCAGCCGACCGGAAGATGAAGATCACCGTGGCCAAACGCTAATCGTTCGCCTTGGGTATACATCCAGATATCATCCTGACGACCAAAGGAATCATGGATGTGAAGGTGCTTGGCAAAGGGGGCAAGCTCCGCGCATTCGGTCACCAGATCGAGCCCTTGAAAATCAAGTTCAAGGTAGCCGTGGCTGACATCGAGCGTCGCCCAGACATGGCTATGGCCAATCGCCTTGAGCTCTTTGGCCAAGCGAGATGGCGTCGGCGTGTGGATTTTGCCCAGATATTCACTGTAAATATTTTCAACGCAGAGAAAAAGCCCGAGTTCTTTGGCCACATCGCCCGCTTGCGCCAATAAATCGCGCTGACGGGCATAGGCCACCTCAATCCCTTGCGATTGCATCACCGGCATCATGCCCGCGTGAACAACATAATGGATCGCGTCCAATTCGGCGGCGGCTTCCATCGAGGCTCTTAGCACCTCGAAATGGCGCGGCAGGCGAAATACGTCGTCAAAGAAATTGATCGGATGCGGGCCATGCACCGTGTAAATCAGCCCTCGCCCTTCCGTGATCCGCTTAAGCGCGGCAAGTTGAGGACGGCTAACACGAGCGGCAATCACAACGTCGAGATCATAGGTCGGTAACTCAACGAAACCGACTCCGGTTTCCTGAACCTCGTCGAGCCGGTGTCCGATATCGGAGAGATCGGCTGCAACACCCATGGCCGTCATACCAACCCGCGGGGAACCCGTCTTCATCATTCAACCCCTCGGATTGGACAAGTTCAGGAATTCGAGGGTGCCATTGCCTCAGATGGCACACGGGTAAAGGCACGAAGCGTTACCAAAACCGCTCCCAAGGCCATCATGAAAGAAATCATGGTAACCGTGTTCGAGGTCGCATGCGCCGCCATCCATCCGCAGAAAGCGAGGAATGTATTGAGCACGGCCACGGTAGCCACCACCTGCGGAACCGTCCAGCCCATAGCGGTCGCACGCTGGAAGAAGTGACTCCGATGCGGCGTCCATATCTTTTCGCCCTTCAACAACCGGCGCACCAGCGTGATGGTGGCGTCCGCGAACAGATACATCGGTATAATCACAGCCGCGAAGAAACTGACATCGGCGGCAACGCGATAAAGCGCATAACCACCTACCAAGCCGATGGCCAAACTTCCCGTATCGCCCAAGAATAATTTGGCAACCGGTTTATTGTAGGGCGCAAAACCAATCAGACCGCCCAAAATCGGTGCCGCAATCACCGCCACCAATGGTGTCGGCATCGAGAGGGCAGAAAGGGCCATGATCACGATGGTCACGGGAATAAAATTTACGACCGTCAACCAATCAAGCCCGTCCATGAAATTGGTGAGGTTCACCATCCATAGCAGCGCAAAACCGGCAAGCAAACGCTCAACGGGCAACGGCAACCAGCCGTCAAACAGCGAAACATAAGACGGCGTGACATAAAGCAGCATGAAAATCAAAGCGAGCTGACCGCCCATGCGGGGCAAAATCGGCAGCGGCCGAACATCATCAAGAAAGCCCAGAAAGGCAATCAACGCCGCACCGCCCGCCAAAGCGCCAAGCAGGGTACGATCAGACATCGTTAGGAAAGGGGCAAAGAAAATCGCAAAACCAAAAACGCCAACCATCGACACCACAATCGCGATGCCAGCTCCCTGCGGTGTCGGTTCTTTATGACTGGAGCGTGAAGTCACCTTTGCAAGCGCATGACGCTTCAAAAAGGGCATCATCAATGGAATGGCCAAAAAAGTGAAGGCGGCGGCGCAGAGCGCAGAAATCACCGCAAACATAAAACCAGAACCGACCATGACCGCTCATTCCCGAAAGCATAAATTCAACTAAGCATTTTCGCGAAGACGATCGAGACCGGACCCCAGATGCCATCCCTACCCGAAAGTCGGTAGGGAATGGCGAGAGAGACGGGACTTGAACCCGCGACCTTCGGCGTGACAGGCCGACGCTCTAACCAACTGAGCTACTCCCCCAAAACGGCGTACCGTTCGACGGCAGACGACGCAATAAGGGACCGTTTCCGACAAGTCAAGCCACACGAATATGCTCTATGGCCATTGCTTTACATATATTGCCATGAACGCAGCATTAATGGAGAATTATGACAGGCATTTTTCAGCGCAAAGCCCTTAGTGCGTTTAGGATTACAGCGACATCAATTATTTCTTGTGCAATTGCTCCTTCAATCTGCGTCAGCCAGCCCAAGGCACCCAGAATCATTCCGGCTGTGGACAAACCGATACCCACCAACACGCTTTGACGGGCAATCCGGAACGATCGCTGTGCAATTTTGAAGGCCATTTGCAAGGGATGAAGTCCATCAACGAGCACAACCACGTCCGCTGCCTCCGCAGAGGCGCCCGCTCCTTTGGCACCCAAAGCGATGCCTACATTCGCGGCAGCCAACGCTGGGGCATCGTTGACCCCGTCGCCTACCATAGCGACGACACCGCGCTTTTTCTCGCGCAAAACAACGTCAACCTTACCAGCGGGCGTCGCGCCTACCTCGATATGATCGAAGGGCACATCCCCTGCCACTGCCCGCGCAACCATCAAGCGGTCGCCCGTCACAAGACCGATGCGGGGAATACCCTGATCCCGCAACGCCGTTAAAACGGCTTTAGCTTCAGCCCGAACCTCGTCTTGAAAGACCAATAGACCAACCATTTTGCCGTCGACCCCGATGGCCGTCATTAGTCCAGAATGTTCATTGACGCGTTCTTCGGCCACGTTAAACCACCCGTCGTTTGCGACGTGGCGCGCAACAAATGCAAAGGTTCCGACACAAATCTGGTGTCCCTGCACCTGCCCCCAAATACCTTCGCCTGGCGATTCCTCAACCTCGCCCGGCGCGAGCAAAATTATTCCGGATGCGTCGACATAGCGCACAATCGCACGCGATACCGCATGCGTGGATCCTTGCGAAAGCGTTGCAGCAAGCGTCACGACCTCGAGCGAATCACGATCAGGCGCGGCATGGATTTCTCTCACGGTAGGCTCGCCCAGCGTAATGGTTCCGGTTTTATCGAAAAGAATGGAACGCGTCGATGCCAGCGCCTCACGCGCTCCACCGTTCTTCACCATCACCCCCTGCTTAGCGCAACGCGACATACCGGCCACAATAGCCACCGGAACGGCCGGAATGAGGGGACAAGGTGTGGCTTACGACAAAAACCGCCAAAGCCCGCACAGCGTCTCCGCTCGCGATCCATGCCGCCCCTGCTATGGCAAGGGTCAGGAAGAAAAAGCCGAACGCATAACGATCCGCCAAGCGCGCCGTGGGCGCCTTTTGTCGCTCAGCTACCACGACCATCCGAATAATCGCAGCGAAGGTACTTCCTTCCGTGTCGGTCGTGGCCGATAGATCGACCGCACTCCCGACATTGGTCGTGCCACTTAAGAGATGATCTCCCACGTCATGAGAAACAGCAACGGCTTCGCCGGTCATAACCGACTCGTCGAAAAGGCCTGTCCCTTTAGTCAAAATGCCGTCCACCGGCAGCACATCTCCGGGGCGGATTAAGAGGTGATCGCCAATCCTGATCGCTTCAACAGGTACAGTGACCAAACTCTCGCCTTCATACCGAGTCGCAATATGCGGCGTACGCGCAAGAAGCGCAGACATTTCCTGACGCGCGCGGGATTGGGCAAACGCCTCCAATACCTGCCCGCCTGCAAACATCACGGCAATGACGTTGCCTGCTAAATATTCACCCAGATAGAGCGAACCTGCCATAGAAAACACGGCAATCAGATCAAGACCGACGCTGCCTTTGGCCAATGACGTACCAATGAGCCAAACAAGCAAGGCCAGCACCCCAAGCGTTCCCGCAGCAAAGGTTAGCGGGGCAAGCCAGACCTGCGCCATAAACGAAAAAAACCGCCTATCCCCAACATCGCAAGGGCATAGAAAAAGGGAGCCCTTCGATAGACCGCGACTCACCCATCACATCACCCTCGCTCTACCTGCCCTTCTACCACATTGACCTTGGCTTAAACGAAAACAAGCCCGGCATACCTGCCGGGCTTGTTTTAAACTCTCGTCTAGCCAAACCAAAGCTCATCGAGCGAAGGCTGGTGGGCGGTGACGGTCTCGAACCGCCGACATTCTCGGTGTAAGCGAGATGCTCTACCAACTGAGCTAACCGCCCCTATCGACGTCTTTATGCCAGGTGGGCCTGCTTACGCAAGTCATCCCTGACATGTGATGGATTAAGCGTTGACGGAAGCCTTGAGGCCAGCGCCAGCCTTGAACTTAGGCGTATTAGAAGCCTTGGTCTTAATCGTTTCGCCGGTGCGTGGGTTACGCGCCGTGCCTGCTGCACGCTTCGAAACACCAAAAGTACCAAAGCCAACGAGGCGAACTTCGTCGCCAGCCTTAAGCGTCGCGGTGATGGCATCGAGAACGGCATCAACCGCTGCGCCAGCCTGAGCCTTCGTCAAATTCGCACTATCTGCGACAGCCGATACGAGATCGCCCTTGTTCATTGTCATTCTCCATTTATTAAACATGTGCCGAATCATACGGCCATGGGTTGCGATCTTCCAAGCTAGTGACCCGGATGCAAGGGGGAATACCTTAATAACCGAGGATTACCCAACAGTTTTGCACGAAAAAGGGCCACTATGGTAAATAGCGGCCCTCAATTCACAGAAAATTGAAGTTAATGAGCAACGACGCCGCTCATATCCTCCTCAATCGCCACCGGCGATTTTACGGTGGAAAGGTCCTCTTTCCACTCAATCGGTGTCGGCTGCCGGACAAGCGCATGGCGAATAACTTCTTCCATCCGCGATACCGGCACAATCTCCATGCCATTTTTCACGCTATCCGGAATGTCGACCAGATCCTTGGCATTCTCTTCCGGAATGAGCACCTTCTTGACGCCGCCGCGAAGCGCCGCAAGGAGCTTTTCCTTCAAGCCGCCAATCGGCAGAACCCGACCACGCAAGGTCACCTCGCCCGTCATCGCAATATCGCGACGAACAGGAATTCCGGTCAGCATTGATACAATCGCGGTTGCCATCCCGATACCGGCCGACGGGCCATCTTTCGGGGTAGCCCCTTCCGGAACGTGAACATGGATGTCGCGGCGCTCAAACAGCGGCGGCTCGATCCCGAAATCAATCGCGCGCGAGCGGACATAAGACGCCGCCGCTGAAATCGATTCCTTCATCACATCCTTCAGATTGCCGGTTACCGTCATGCGGCCCTTGCCGGGCATCATGACGCCTTCAATCGTCAGCAACTCACCGCCAACTTCCGTCCATGCTAGACCCGTGACGAGACCAACCTGATCTTCCGACTCCGTCTCACCAAAGCGATATTTTGGAACGCCGAGATATTCAGCCACCTTTTCTTCGGTCACCTGAACTTTGGTAATCTTGCCTGCCGCCATCAAGATTTCCTTGATCGCTTTACGCGCCAGATTGGCCAGTTCACGCGACAGGTTACGAACACCCGCTTCCCTCGTATAGCGCCGGATGACCAGCATCAACGCCTCGTCCGAAACCGACCATTCCTTCTCGGTCAAACCGTGTTTCGTCCGCGCTTCGGGAATGAGATGCCGCTTGGCAATTTCGAGCTTCTCATCTTCGGTGTAGCCGGCAATCCGGATCACTTCCATTCGATCCAACAAGGCCGATGGAATATTGAGCGTATTCGCGGTCGTAATGAACATGATGTTGGAGAGGTCATAATCGACCTCCAGATAATGGTCATTAAACGTCGAGTTCTGCTCTGGATCGAGTACTTCAAGCAATGCGGACGACGGATCACCGCGGAAATCCATGCCGAGCTTGTCAATTTCATCCAATAGAAAGAGCGGATTCTGCGTCTTCGTCTTCTTCAACGACTGAATGATCTTGCCCGGCATCGACCCGATATAGGTCCGGCGATGCCCACGAATTTCAGCCTCGTCCCTAACGCCGCCCAGCGACATCCGAACGAATTCACGACCCGTAGCCTTGGCAATCGACTTGCCGAGCGACGTTTTACCCACGCCGGGAGGGCCAACAAGGCAGAGAATCGGTCCAGTCAGCTTGTTCGCCCGTTGCTGCACGGCCAAATATTCGACGATCCGCTCCTTGACCTTCTCCAAGCCGAAATGATCAGCATCGAGAAGCGCCTGTGCGCCCGGAAGGTCCTTCTTGATCTTCGAACGCTTGCCCCAAGGCAGCGACAGCATCCAATCGAGGTAATTCCGGATAACGGTAGCTTCGGCCGACATCGGCGACATCTGACGTAGCTTTTTCAATTCAGCGAGCGACTTTTCGCGCGCTTCTTTAGAAAGCTTCGTTTTGTTGATCCGGTCTTCAAGCTCGCCGAGTTCGTCTTTGCCTTCCTCGTCACCGAGCTCCTTCTGGATCGCCTTCATTTGCTCGTTGAGATAATATTCACGCTGGGTCTTTTCCATCTGGCGCTTTACCCGCGAACGGATACGCTTTTCGACCTGCAAGACCGAAATCTCGCTTTCCATGAAGCCCAGCACCTTTTCAAGGCGCTTCACCACATCGGTCAGGTCGAGCACATCCTGCTTATCGGCAATTTTGACCGCTAGATGAGAAGCAACCGTATCTGCGAGTTTCGCATAATCTTCAATTTGCGTAACAGCTGTAACGACTTCAGGAGAAATCTTCTTGTTGAGCTTTACATAACCCTCAAACTCATTGACCACGGAACGGGCCAGCGCCTCGGCTTCAATCTCACTCGAAACTTCATCCGGCACCGCTACTGCCTCAGCCTGCATGAAGAACTCACCGGCCGAAAACGCCTCGGCGCGGGCGCGGCTCACGCCTTCAACCAGCACCTTCACGGTGCCGTCAGGCAGTTTCAAAAGCTGCAATACGGTCGCCAGCGTACCCATCGAGAAAATTGAATCTGTCGAGGGATCATCATCACCCGCATTCTTCTGGGTGGCGAGAAGGATCAACTTTTCGCTTTTAACGACATCTTCCAACGCACGGATGGATTTTTCACGGCCGACGAAAAGCGGCACGATCATATGCGGGAAAACGACAATGTCGCGCAAAGGGAGAACCGAGTAGGTAGCCCGCGAGCCGGTTTCAACCGTCGGGCGCTTTTTTGCCTCAGGCATTCTTTTCATCCTTCTCATAGACCGCCCCAAAATACCCGAATGGGCTATTTTTATAGGCGGTGACTTCGGAACATACGGCTCCGCTTGTCAATTTCTCTCGGGCACTATGCCGCTAATGAGCAGTCCTTGACCAGCCATAAATGGCGAGAGGCCGGCATGGATTCAAGCCATGCCGGCCTCAAAATTTAACAGACCCACGGACAAAGCAAAGGAGTGATCAGGCGCTCGTCGCCGTCTCGGCTGCTTTTTCCGAATAGATATAGAGCGGGCGCGCCTTGCCATCGATCACTTCCGGGCCAATCACGACCTGCTCACACCCGTCCAGGCTTGGCAAATCATACATCGTCTCTAGCAGAATGCCTTCCATGATCGAGCGCAGGCCACGAGCACCCGTTTTGCGCTCAATTGCCTTTTTGGCAATCGCTGACACCGCTTCATCCGAGAAGGTCAATTCGACATCTTCCATCTCGAATAAACGCTGATACTGCTTGATGATCGCGTTTTTAGGCTCCGTCAGGATTTTTTTCAGCGCTGGCTCATCGAGATCCTCGAGGGTCGCGATGACAGGAAGACGGCCAACAAATTCAGGAATCAGGCCGAATTTCAGCAAATCCTCCGGCTCCGTCTCCCGGAAGATAGCACCCGCCCTACGGTCATCCGGAGCCTCGACGCGCGCACCAAAGCCGATCGAGGTGCCCTTGCCACGCGACTGGATGATCTTTTCCAGACCCGCAAACGCACCGCCACAGATGAACAAGATGTTCGTCGTATCCACCTGCAGAAATTCCTGCTGCGGATGCTTACGGCCCCCCTGAGGCGGCACCGATGCGACAGTACCTTCCATGATCTTCAACAGCGCCTGCTGGACGCCCTCACCCGATACGTCACGGGTGATCGAAGGATTGTCGGACTTACGGCTGATCTTGTCGATTTCATCGATATAGACAATGCCGCGCTGGGCGCGCTCGACATTGTAATCAGACGCCTGCAACAGCTTCAAAATGATATTTTCGACGTCTTCACCGACATAACCCGCTTCCGTCAGGGTCGTTGCATCAGCCATCGTGAACGGCACATCAAGGATGCGCGCCAAGGTCTGGGCGAGCAGTGTTTTGCCGGAACCCGTCGGGCCAACCAGCAAAATGTTAGATTTCGCCAATTCGACATCATTGTGCTTCGTGGCGTGGTTCAAACGCTTGTAATGGTTATGAACCGCCACCGAGAGCACCTTTTTTGCATGCTCTTGGCCAATGACATAGTCATCCAATACCTTACGAATTTCCTTCGGCGTCGGAACACCATCGCGCGATTTCACCAGAGAAGATTTGCTCTCCTCGCGGATGATATCCATACAAAGCTCTACGCATTCATCACAAATGAATACGGTAGGTCCGGCGATCAGCTTACGAACCTCATGCTGGCTTTTGCCGCAAAATGAACAGTAAAGCGTGCTCTTGGAGTCTGTGCCGCTGACCTTACTCATGCTCTCTCTCCGTACCGCACAGCCGAAACACGTCCGACTGAAACTTCATTCATGCCATTGGCCGATCCAATGACATTTTTGCGAAGGCCATCTCACCAACACGAGATTAGCAATAATCGACCTTCCTAAACAAATCTTTTCGATCCGGTTGCTTTGCAACAACCGGACCAGTCTTTTCATCAGGCTGACCGACGGGCCTAATCGCCCGTTACGATGCAGCCGCTTCCGGCTCAACAGGCCGCTTATCCATCACTTTATCGATGATGCCGAACTCCTTGGCACCTTCCGCCGTCATGAAATTATCCCGCTCAAGAGCCCGCTCGATCGTGTCATAATCCTGCCCGGTATGGCTCACATAAATTTCATTGAGCCGCTTCTTGAGGCTTTCCACCTCGCGGGCGTGGATCATGATATCGGTCACCTGACCCTGATAGCCGCCGGAAGGCTGATGAACCATGACACGTGCATTCGGAAGCGCAAAGCGCATGTCCTTGGCCCCTGCGGCCAACAAAAGCGACCCCATCGAGGCTGCCTGTCCGATGCACAACGTCGTCACAGGAGGCCGGATAAACTGCATCGTGTCATAAATCGCCAGACCCGACGTCACAACACCGCCGGGAGAATTGATATAAAGCGAGATTTCCTTTTTTGGATTATCCGCTTCCAAGAACAACAATTGCGCGACGACGAGCGAGGACATTCCATCCTCAACTGGCCCCGTCAAAAACACAATCCGCTCTCTCAACAAGCGAGAAAAAATATCAAAAGCCCGCTCGCCGCGGTTGGATTGCTCGACCACCATCGGAACGAGTTGATTATAGGTTTCGATCGGATCGCGCATGGTCAGCCCCAAGTTTGAATAAAAAACAAAATTACCTCAGCCGAACCGATTCGGCACACCTGCTTATTGACCATATAAGCATGCCCGGTCCGATAAA